>CAZZYH010000017.1:0-29775 GCA_964658225.1 Vulcanimicrobiota bacterium
ACGCATTCCCTTGATTGGCTTCGCCGGAAGTCCCTGGACCGTGGCCACCTACATCCTGAAGCAGAAGTGGTCGGGCAGGCGGCGCTTTCCGCTGGTCACCATGCTCGAGCCGCTCTTCCGCTGCAATCTCGCCTGCGCAGGCTGCGGCAAGATCCAATACCCGGCGCACATCCTCAAGCAGGAGCTCTCCCCCGAGGAGTGCTTCCGCGCGGTCGAAGAAGCGGGCACGCCGATGGTTTCCATTCCTGGAGGCGAACCGCTTCTGCACCCCAAGATCGACGAGATCGTCGCGGGGCTGGTCGCGCGCAAGAAGTACGTTTACATGTGCACCAACGCGCTGCTGCTCAAGGAAAAGCTGCACCTGTTCCGGCCTTCGAAGTACCTCAGCTTCTCCGTGCACCTTGACGGCCAGCGCGAACATCACGACTTCTCGGTCTGCCGGGAGGGCGGCTACGAGATCGCGCTCGAGGGCATCAAGGCGGCGGTTGCCGCCGGCTTCCGCGTCACCACCAATACCACCCTGTTTGACGGGGCCGACCCGAATTCCATCCGCGCCTTCTTCGACGAGCTGATGGAGGTGGGGGTCGAAGGCATGATGGTCGCCCCCGGCTATACCTATGAGAAGGCGCCTGACCAGAAGCACTTCCTCGGCCGCGCCCGCTCCCGGCGCTTGTTTCGCGCCATCCTCTCCAACCGGAAGAAGAGCTGGAAGTTTAATGCCTCGCCCATGTACATGGAGTTCCTGATGGGCAAGCGCGAGTTTACCTGCACGCCGTGGGGCATGCCCGCGTACTCGGTCTTCGGCTGGCAGAAGCCCTGCTACCTGCTGCAGGACGGTTACGCCGATACCTTCGAGGAGCTGATCGAGAGCACCGACTGGGCTCACTACGGCACCGAGTCCGGCAATCCGAAGTGCGCCAACTGCATGGTCCACTCCGGCTACGAGGCCTCCGGCGCCTACTACACCTTCTCGTCCTGGAAGGGCCTGGCCGAAACCGCGCTCGCCACTCTCTTCTCGAAGTACGAGGACCGGGGGGCGCTCGACCTTTTGAACGCCCCGGTCCAACCGGCACACGCGCCCCTCGTCCAGATCGCCCCCCGCAGCACAGTCGGCGAAAAGCAGGGAGCGACGGTATGACGACCACTGGCGCCGAGGCGGTCACCGGCATGCACATGGACGAGCACGTTGCGCCCGACCAGCTGGAGATCGCGGCAGGGCGCGAGCGGGAGCAACTGGAAGGCTGGGTTCCTGCGCTCGCTTCGGACGAAGAAAAACGCGTTGCCCTGGAGAAGGCGTTCGACTATCGCGGCGATGTGACTCTGACTCTCAGGGACGGGCGGCAGATCACCGGCTACGTGTTCGACCGTCGCCCCGGGCACACGCTCAAAGATTCCGCCGTCCGTATCATTCCCGCTACCGAACGCATCAAGCTCTCTATTCCTTATGCCGACATTGCCGCACTCGCCTTTACCGGGCGCGACACCGCGGCCGGTAAGAGCTTCGAAGCCTGGGTGAAAAAGTACCAGGAGAAAAAGGCAGCGGGGGAAAAGAACATCGCCATCGTCCCCGAGACACTGGAGTAGGAGAGCTTTTCCGAAGCCGCGGCAGCAGGCTGCCCTACGATAGGGTATGGACCCGCGCCCGTGGAATCTGCTCGACGTCGGCAGCATCTGGATGAAAGAGTTTGCCTCCGCATTGAGCAGGCAGACTCCCACCATCTCCTGGTCCCCGGTCATGTCTTGGCTGGGCGCCTTCGAGGATTGGGAGCGCACCGAGCAGATCGCCCATCCGCCTCTCCGGGTGACCTACTATCCCCTGCAGCGCGGCTATGCCCGCAGACCTATCCGCAGCATCTTTCCTTTCGAAGACAGACTTATAAAGCGCTTGCTTGCCCACAGCGAGGCAAGCCGGCAGCCTGCGCTGGTGTGCTCTACGCCCTTCTACGCGCCCGTCGCGGAGAAATGGCCGGGGCCGGTGGTCTACTATGTCACCGATTTTACGGCCGGCTACGCAGGCATCGATCCGGCGCAGGTGATCAGCCTCGACAAGCGGATGTGCCGCGTGGCGCACTCGGTCTGCCCCAACTCCCGCCGCATCGCTGCCTACCTCGCGCAGACCGCCGGCTGTGACCCGGCCAAGCTGACCGTTGTGCCCAACGCTACCCGCGAGAGCAATATCGCCGCGCAGCCTCTGCTGCGTCCGGGAGCCTTGCCCGCCTCGATCGCCGATTTGCCTCGCCCGATCGTCGGCGTGATCGGCAACCTGGCCGCCAACATGGATTGGGAGCTCCTGGCGGCTGCCGTAAAACAGACGGAAGCTTTGCGCTGGGTCTTCGTTGGACCCTACAGCATGCCCGTGCCGGACCCTGCACAGCGCGAGGCGCGTGCCTGGGTCATGGCGCACGCCCGCTTTACCGGGGCCAAGCCCTATGGCGAACTGCAGGAGTATGCCCGCTGCTTCGATGTCGCGGTGCTGCCCTACCGCAAGGTAGAGCCGACGTACTCCGGGAGCTCGACGCGCTTCTACGAGCATCTCGCTGCCTGCCGCCCGATGCTCGCAACACGCGGGTTTGCAGAGCTGCTCGAAAAAGAGCCGCTTGTGGAGCTGGTCGACACGGCCTCCGCGTTATGCCAGGCCCTGGGACGTCTGCAGGCGATCGACTTTGACGACGGGCTGCAGGGGGCGCGGTGGGACGCGAGTCGAACAGGCACCTGGGAGCAGCGAGCGCGCACACTGCTCGGTACGGTCCAACACAGCACCAGGGAAGTCTCCGGCTGATTTCGCCTGCGATCCGCGGGGCGGGACCCATATACTTCATGGCATTGGTGGAAACGCCGGCTTGCCCGGCTTCGACCGAAATCTACCTAGGACACTTCTCGATGCAGCCAGTACCGGCGCCGGAACAGTTGGAGGAGCGAGGCCTGCCGCTCGAGCAGCAGGTGGTGCGCCTGCAAGCTTTGCTGGAGGCCTCGCGGGCCGTTCACTCGACGATCGAGCTGCCCCGGGTCCTCGAGCAGGCGGCGCGGATCGCGGTACTTGAGCTCGAGCTCGAGGGCGCGTACTTTACCAGGCCTCGCGCCGGGTATGGCCGCATGCCGGAGGTGGCCGAGCCGGGCGCGCCGGTGATCCCTCTGCTGGCGCGCGACGGCGCGCCGCTCTCAGAGCTGGTGCTGGTGCTCGGTCAAGGCCAGCAGCTCTCGCTCTACGAGCAGGATTTTCTTGAAGGCCTGGCGCTGCAGACCGCGCTTGCGGTCGAGAATGCGATGCACCACCAGCGGCGGCTGGAGTGGGCGCGGGTGGAGCAGGATCTCGACGCGGCCCGCATGATCCAGCAGAGCCTGCTGCCGCAGACCCTGCCCTCGATCCCCGGCTTCTCACTGGCCGCACGCTCGAGCGCGTGCTACCAGGTGGGGGGTGACTACCTCGATGTGGTCTCGGTTGCGGACGGATCGCAGCTGATCCTGGTTGCGGATGTGGCGGGCAAAGGCTTGGCTTCAGCGCTGATGGGAACCTCGTTCCGGTCCGCGTTCCGGGCGCTGGCGCGCGAGGCGGTGCCGCTGGCGGAGATGGCCTGCAGGCTAGGCCAGCAGCACTGGGAAGAGGGCGCCGAGGCGCGCCGGCGCTACGTGACGGCGATCTTTGCGCGGCTCGATCCGGCTTCAGGCGGTTTGGAGTTTTTAAACGCCGGGCACAATCCGGCCTGCCTGCTGGCCGCCGACGGCCGGCTGCGGACCGTCGGTGCGAGCGGCCCTCCGTTGGGCATGCTGCCTGGCTGCCAGTACCGGGCGGAGCCGGGCACGCTTGAGCCGGGCGGCCGGCTGCTGCTCTACACCGATGGGCTGACGGAGGTCTTTCGCGGCGAGGAAGAGTTTGGCGAGGAGCGGCTGTTTGAGGCCTTCGCCGGCGCTGCCCAAGGCTCCGGCGCCGCCGCCGGGGACCGAGCCGCGAGCGCGCTGGCTACCCTCTGGAGCACGCTCGAAGAGTTTTCAGGCGGGGCGCCGCAGGTGGACGACATGAGTGCTGTCGCACTCTACCGGCTGTCCGGCGCAGAAGGGAAGCGAGGATGATCAAGGGCAGCAGCGTTGAGGTGCGCATCCCCTCCCGGCTGGGATTTGAGAAGGTGGCGATGGGCACGGCCGGGTCGATGGCCAAGCTGATGGGCTTCTCCGACGACCGGATCGAGGACCTGAAGACCGCGGTCGCCGAGGCCTGCATCAATGCCATCGAGCACGGCAATCAGATGAACGCCTCGGTGCCGGTGGGGGTGGTGCTCTCGATGGACGCGGGCGCGCTCGAGGTCAAGGTCATCGACGATGGCGCCGGCATGAACGCTGCGCCGCCCATGCCCAATATCGACCGCAAGATGAGCGGCGAAGAAGACCCGCGCGGCATGGGCATGTTTCTCATCCAGGCGCTCGTCGACGAGGCCGAGTGGGTGCCGAGCTCGGTCGAAGGGCAGAGTTTTGTGCGTCTCGTGATCCGTCTTAACCCAGATTCGGAGAGTAACTAAGTGCAGAGTCCCAACAAGGTTTCGCAAGCCGGATTGAAGTCAGCCCAGGGCCATGCGGTGACCGCGCTCCGCTATGTGGGCGATATCTCGTCCGCATCGAAGGAGCCGGTGCTCGGCGCCTACCAGGCGCTTGACAAGCAGCAGCACCGGTTGCTGCTGCTCGATTTCTCGAAGGTTGAGTATCTCAACTCGTCCGGGATCGCGCTCGTGATCCAGGTGCTGATGGAGGCGAGCAAGTCTGCGCAGCGGGTCGCGATCTGCGGGCTCACGCCGCACTTTACCAAGGTGTTTATCATGGTCGGGATCACCAAGTATGCGACCTTGTACGCGGATGAAGCCGCGGCGCTCGCGGCCTTGTAAGCGTGGAAGGGAAGGCTGGTTTGTCGCGCTCGTGGCTATTGCCGCTCCCGTTGCTCTTGCTGTTCGGGCTCATGATTACACCGGGGGCAAAGGGCGCGGCATCGGACCCGCGACACCTTGACGCCTCGGGTGTCGGCGGCCGCGTCGATCTGGGAAAGGCTTGGCTCTTCGCTCCCGATGACCATGCCGTGTACGCGGGGACCAAGTACGACGACAGCGGCTGGCGAGTCGTCTCTGCAGATCGGGCGCTCGCCACCTACGGCTACCGGAACCTGCCCTACTGCTGGTACCGCCTGCACGCCAGGCTGCGGCCGGATGCGCGCAACCTAGCCGTTCTGGTAGGTGGCGTGGCCGGCGCCTATGAAGTCTATGGAAATGGCGTGCGGCTCGGCGGAGTCGGCGACATGGGTCGCCACTCGATGCAGCAGCAAGGAGGCTTCTTTGCCTACCCAATTCCGAATCAGGCTCTCGCGGCCTCGCCGGGTGAGCTGGTGCTGGCGCTGCGCTTTTCCAATCAGATCAGGCGCTATCAGTTGCGGATCCTCGACAACCCGCTCACCCAGGCTTCGATCGTTCTTGAGAGCCAGGAGGCGATGGAACGCGACACAAGCTTTTATGCGACGCACCGCGAAGCAGTGAATTTGCTGCTTGGCTGCTTGAATCTTCTGATCGGCTTAGTAGCGCTTGCTTTGTACTTGGCGCTCCGCAAACAGCGGGAGTATCTGGCCATCGGCATCGCTACGATTGCCGCTACCGCGGACGCCGGCGTAGTGGCGTGGGAGTTTTTAGAAACATTTTCGCCCGGCAAGATTGCCTTGAGTAATTGTCTCGAAATCCTTCAGCCGCTAGCCATTCTCGAATTTGTCAGGCTGATCCTGCGCGCGCCCCGTACTCGTATGTGGCTGGCGATGGAGGCATTGGTCATACTCGGGCCCCTGATCAATCCCCTGGCCTCGCTTGGGGTAAGCCCGGTTGCGGTGATCTTCGGCGCCTACTTCTTCTCCTTGCTGGTGATGGATGTGGTGCTGCCTATCTTGTTGCTGCATGCCTGGTGGCGGGGCAATACCGATGCACGCCTGCTGCTGCCTGCCTTCCTGCTCGGCATCTTTGCGGACTATTACAATTTCGTCCGCGAGGTCATGTACTTCTTCCATTTCTCGCATCCAGGCGAGGCCTGGTCGCTGCACGTGCGCACCTACCGTTTGTCGGTGGGCGACCTGGGAGGTTTTGCATTCTCGATTACGCTGCTGCTTTTCATCGTTCTACGAACGATTCGGATCGCGCGTGAGCGGGCGGAGGCAGCCGCCGAGATCGCGGCCGCGCAGACGACGCAGCAGTTGCTGCTGGCGCGGGCCTCCGAGCCGACACCTGGCTTCCTGGTCGAGAGCGTCTACTACCCTGCGAGCGAGGTGGGCGGAGACTTCTTCCTGGTCTCGCCCGATGCGGACGGCTCCCTGCTGGCCATCGTCGGCGACGTCTCGGGCAAAGGGTTGATCGCGGCGATGCGCGTGTCGATGATCCTGGGCGTGCTGCGGCGCGAAGACTCCCGCGAGCCGGCGGCGATCCTCGACCGGCTCAACGAGGCCCTGCTTACCCAGGGCGAGATGGGCTTTACCACCGCCTGCTGCGTGCGCCTGGAGCCGGACGGGCAGTACACCCTGGCCAATGCCGGGCACATCTCGCCTTACAGCGAAGGCACGGAGATCGCGACCCCTCCCGGGCTGCCTCTGGGCCTGGCCGTGCAGGCGGAGTATGCGACCGTAGCGGGCCGGCTCGGTCCGGGTGAGAAGCTGGTGCTGCTCTCCGATGGAGTGGTCGAGGCGCGCTCGCCCAAGGGCGAGCTCTACGGCTTTGATCGCCTGCCCGGGCTCACCCGCATGGCGGCGGAAGAAATTGCCGGCGTCGCGCGGCGGTTTGGCCAGCAGGACGACATTACCGTGCTCACGATCGCCTGCTTCGCCTAGCCGCCATCGCGGGCCCTAGGCGTACACCTGGGTCTGGCACCAGTCGAGCGTGATGATGGTGATGTCGTCCTGCTGGCCGTGGCGGTGGGCCGCATCCGCGATCTCGGCGGCAGAGCGCTGGCTGATGGCCGCTGTGCGCTCAAAGCCAAAGAGCTCGCCGGCGCGCGAGCGTGCCTCGACGACGCCGTCCGAGAGCAGGGTCAGCCGGGCCGTCTTAGGGAGCGGGAGATGGGTCTGCCAGTACTCGACGTCGGGCACGATGCCGAGCGGCAGGCCGGCGTCGACGGGCACTTCCTCCCCGTTCAGGTAGGGAGAGAGATGACCCGCGTTGGCGAGGGTGACCTCGCCCTCCTCGGAGAGCTTGAGACAGAGGCAGGTCACGAATCCGCCGTGGGCGGTGCGCAGCACGATCTGGTTCAGGCGCTGGAGCAGCTGCGCGGGCTCAATCGCCTCCTCTGCCATCGAGCGCAGCGCGCCGACGGCCAGGGTGCCCAGCATGGCCGCCTGGAGGCCCTTGCCGCTTACATCGCCGATGGCAACCAGGATGGATCCGTCCGGGCAGCAGAGCATCTGGCAGAAGTCCCCGCCTACCTCTTCAGCGGCGCGGTAGACGATGTTCGCGTGCAGGCCGCGAAAGCTGGGGACCTCGACCGGAACGAGGCGGTGCTGAATATCGTGCGCGGCCTGCAGCGCCGAGGCGAGCCGCTGCTGTTCGCGGCTGGTGCGCGCGAAGCGGTACACCAGCACCGCCAGCAGCCCCAGCAGGGCTACGGTGCTGCCCACATCGCCCACGCTGACGGTGAAGGGTTCCCGCAGCAGTTTGATGTCGGGGGTGAGAATGCTTTCTGCATGCGGAACATTGAGGTCGATCAGCCAGCGGCCGAGATTGTTGAGGATCTGGAAGATCCCGTTGAGTGAAAAAGGCAGGAGCAGCAGCTTGGCATCGATGACCTGGGCTCGCCAGCCACGCACCAGGTACCAGAACAGCAGGAGCTCGGAGGCTGTCTGAAAGAGGAAATAGATGCCGTCTGCATAGACCAGGGGCAACCGGGAATAGAGCAGCAGCCAAGGGCCGAGCTCGGCCGCGATGCACAGGCAGAGGGGAAGCACCGCGACCCTGGCACGTTGGTTGAGCGCACCGAGGATAAAGAGCACAAGCGTGATGCTGCCCAACAGATCGAGCAGGATGTAGATGTTCAGCGAAGCGAGCACGTTCCAGGCAAAATGCCGGGAGAGCAGGTGCACGGGCAGGTCGAGCGCGGAGAACAGCATGTTGAGCGCAAACCACAGGTAAGAGCCCTCGCGGGTAAGCAGGAAGAGCAGCAGGCTTGCCGCGCCCACGATGAGCACGATGATGGCCTCGGTGTACTCGCTGCCGAGGCTGAGCAGAGACGCTGCCTTGCCGAGTGAAAATTGGCGAAGCACGGTTGCGGGGTCGCCGGCGTAAGCAGGGCCCAGCAGAACGTTCGGGCTGACGCCTACCAGGCGGGGACTCTGCCAGAGTCTGAGTGCGATGGTCAGCGGTCGGGCGCTGGCGGCTGCATGTACGGGAAGGGTAAAGACGCGGGCCGCGCCGGTGGCGGCTTCGGGCGCCTCGGGTGGCAGGGTGCCGACCTGCCCGATGCATGTGCCATCGGCAAAGAGCTGGAAGCTCTTCTCGATGCGAGGCAACTGCAGCACGAGCGACGACGTGTTGGGCGGCACGCGCAGCTGGAAGCGAAACCAGGCGATGCCGCCTTCGCGAGGGTAGCCCTGGTCGACCCAGTCTGCGCCGGGCTGAAGCGTCTTCCAAGCCGCGTCGTCGAAGCCAGGCTGCGCCCAACGCGGATCGTCGCCGGCATGAAAGCGCCACGTGGCGTCGACAGGGGTCATGGACAGACGCTCGGCCTTGAGGTCAATGACCTGCGCACCTGCGGTCAGCGCGAGCAGCACGGTCAGCCAGGCAGCGATGGCTCGTAGCAATTTCTTCCTCCACCCCGGTGCGGCAGCGCCCAGTATCACCCGAATGCGGGCATGGTGGCCAGAGAAATGACGCTCCTCGGGCCATGGCTGCAGATGGGACAGGTCGTGGGTCTGGGAGAGGCCCTTTCATTGACGGGCGTTTTGACCGAACTCTATAGTCAAGCGTGTTGTTGGTACGCGGATCGGGGTTGCGAGGCGGCCTTGGATTTGGCGTGGGCCGAGTGCTTGTGCGACGATGGGCTCACAGAAATCAGCGAGCCTGCCAGAAGTCACTGTCCGGCAATTGAGGACGGCTCGGCTGGGCTGTTCCGCGTGGGCCCATGCGGCGTTCCCTGGCAGGGTGCGCGCGGGTGTGTGCGGTGGCGAGTATCCAGGTTTGAGGAGCGTGCGTGAGTAAGTCGCTGTTTGATCTAAGCGGGCAAGTGGCGGTTGTGATTGGCGGGACCACGGGCATCGGGCGGGCGATCTCGCTTGGCTTGGCAGATGCCGGCGCGGATGTGATTGCGACCTCCCGGCGGCCGGAGCAGGTCGAGGCCGTCGCTGCCGAGATCGAAACGCGCGGCCGCAAGGCTCTGCGACTGCCTTCGGATGTGACCAAGCGGGCCTCGCTTGAGGCCTTGAAGGATCAAGTGCTTGCGACCTATGGCAAGGTCGATATCCTGGTCAACTGCGCGGGTATTATCAAGCGGGCTCCGACGCTGGACTACCCGGAAGAGCTCTGGAACCAGATCCTCGAGACCAATCTTTCGGGCACGCTGCGCGGCTGCCAGATCTTCGGCAAATCAATGTTGGAGCGCAAGTACGGCAGAGTGATCAATATCGCCTCGCTCACGACCTTTGTCGCGCTGTTTGAAGTGGCTGCCTATGGCGCGAGCAAAGCAGCGGTGGGCGCGCTGACCAAGTCGCTGGCCGTCGAGTGGTCGCGCCACGGCGTCACCGTAAACGCGATCGCGCCCGGTGTCTTCCGGACCGACATCAACGCGCAGTTGCTCGACGCCACCCCGCGCGGCCGCGAGTTAGCCGCGCGCACGCCGATGGGCCGCTTTGGCCATGTCGAAGAGCTCGTCAGCTCAGCGATCTATCTGGCTTCGCCTGCCTCTTCTTTTGTGACCGGCACCATCCTTACCGTCGACGGCGGATTTCTTGCAAGCGGTGTCAATCAGTAACGAACGCTGTTTCTTGTCAGGAAAAGGAAAGCAACCATGCCAGGTGCGCGCGTCGAAAGTTCGGGGACAAGGCCATCGCAGGCCTTGTTCGCCCCCGGCTACTTAGTGCCCTTCGCGCTGGTAACAGCGCTGTTCTTTCTCTGGGGCATGCCCAACAACCTGAACGATGTGCTGATACGACAGTTCATGAAGTCGTTCTCCATCACCCGTCTGCAGGCGGGGCTGGTGCAGTCTGCCTTCTACATGGGATATTTCCTGCTCGCCCTGCCGTCGGCGCTGCTGATGCGCAGGCTCGGGTATAAGACCGGCTTCATTACCGGCCTGCTGCTCTTTGGCGCGGGCACGTTCCTGTTCTGGCCGGCTGCGCTCGCCGGTCGCTACTCCTTCTTTCTCCTGGCGCTGTTTGTCATGGCCAGTGGACTGGCTTTCCTCGAGACCGCTTCCAGCACCTTTATCGCGCTTGCCGGGCCGGCGGAGACCTCGGAGCGGCGTCTCAATTTCTCGCAGGCCTTTAACCCTCTTGGCTCGATGGCCGGCGCCCTGATCGGCACCACCTTCATTCTCTCCGGGGTGGAACTGAATGCGGCCAAGGTAAGCCAGCTCAAGGCGGTCCACGAGTATGAGAGCTATCTCCACTTTGAGACCCTGCGCGTGGTGCGGCCGTACCTTGTGCTCGGCGTCATCTCGTTCGGCCTGGCGCTGGCTATCTGGCGTGCAAAGTTCCCGGTGCTCAAGGACGATGAGCATCTCGGCCCGGACGGCAGCGAGGGCAGCTTTGCCCGGCTCGCGAAGAATCGTCACCTGCTGCTCAGCGTGGTCGCGCAGTTTTTCTATGTGGGCGCGCAAGTAGGTACTTGGAGCTACTTCATCCAGTATGTGCAGGAGTACGCCGGTCAAACGGAGAAGGTCGGAGGCTACTTTCTTACCGGCACGCTTGCCATGTTCGGCCTCGGCCGCTTTGCCTCTACTGTCCTGATGAAATATGTGCAGCCAGCCAGGCTGATGGGCATCTACTGCCTGGTAAATATCCTGCTGCTGAGTGTGGCGGTCGCGCATCCGGGCTGGTTCGGTGTGTGGATGATCTTCCTGACCAGTTTCTTCATGTCCCTGATGTACCCAACGATCTTTGCACTCGGATTGCATGGGCTGGGGCAGGACAGCAAGGTAGGGGGGTCGCTGATCGTGATGGCCATTGTGGGCGGCGCGGTGCTGACGCCGGTCATGGGTGTCATCGCAGACTCTTCCAAAGTCCTGGCTTACGCCTATGCCATTCCGCTGCTGGGATACGTGGTGATCGCGGCTTACGCATTCCTTGCCCAGGGCCGGCCGGAGACGCAGATCGAGTAGTTGCGGCTCGTCATCGAGAAAGCGAGTGCAACCATGCCCATGGCTCACCTGCAGGACGTTTCGCTCCACTACGAGTTGTCGGGGCCGGCTGCTGCGGCGGTCCTGGTTCTTTCCAACTCTCTGGGCGCCGATTTTGGCCTCTGGGACGCACAGACCTCGACCCTCAGCCAGCACTTCCGCGTTCTGCGCTACGACACGCGCGGTCATGGAGGCAGTTCCGCGCCCCCCGGGCCGTACACTCTGGGGACCTTGGGCAGAGATGTGCTCAGGCTGCTGGATCTTCTTCAGATCGGGACCGCGTCGGTCTGCGGCATCTCGCTAGGAGGGCTAACGGCTCTCTGGTTGGCGATCCATGCGCCTGAACGTATCCGAAGCATCGTTGCGGCCAACACCGCTGCGCGCATCGGGACGCACGATGGCTGGCAGCAGCGCATCGGGCAGGTGCTCGAGCAGGGAATCGGCTCGCTTGTTGCAGCCACCCTGCCGCGGTGGTTCACGGCCGCATTTCTTAGGAGCCACGCAGAGCGGATCGCGACCGTTGTAGGCATGTTCGCAGGCACCTCCGCGGAAGGCTACGCGGCTTGCTGTGCGGCGATCGGGGATGCTGATCTTACCGCGCAGATCGCCTCCATTCGCCTCCCGGTGCTGGTGATCGCCGGGCTGCACGATCCTGTCACCCCGCCCTCGGACGCGCATCTGCTCGAGGCCACGATACCGGGCGCTCGGCTCGTTGCGTTGAACGCGGCGCACTTGTCGAACGTCGAGGCAGCGGTCGATTTCAACCGCGAGGTGCTGGCGTTTCTCCGGCCGCCTGCGGCGGGTTAGATCCCAGTGGTTTGCAGAGGCGCGATCCGGGCCAGCGGGCAGCGAGCAGGGCCTCTGCAGCCGCGAGGCGACTAAGAAGATCAACTGCGGAATCGCAGGGCGGAGTGGTGTCGATGGCAGCAGACCAGAAAACAGCATCGCGAGCATTGACCAATAACAAACACCTGCTGCGCTGGGTAGAAAAGATGGCCGATCTTACCCAGCCCGCCGCGATCCATTGGGTCGACGGATCCGAGCAGGAGAATGAGATGCTGTGCCGGCAACTGGTGCAGGCCGGAACCTTCTTCGAGCTGGACGAGACACTCTGGCCGGGTTGTTACTACGCGCGCTCTTCGCCCAATGATGTAGCCCGTGTAGAAGACCGCACGTATATCTGTTCTCTCTCGAGAGACAATGCCGGACCGACCAATAACTGGGAAGACCCGTTTGCCATGCGCAAACGGCTCAAGGAGCTGTTTCGTGGCTCGATGCGCGGGCGCACGATGTACGTTTTGCCGTTCTCGATGGGGCCGATCGGCTCGCCTTTCTCGCAGATCGGCGTGCAGTTGACCGACTCTGCCTATGCGGTGGTCAACATGCGCATCATGACCCGTATCGGCGTGAAGGTATTTGCCGAGATCGACCGCAACCTGCAGCGCGTGGTTCCGTGCATGCACTCTGTCGGCGCGCCGCTTGCTCCCGGGCAAAAGGATGTCAGCTGGCCGCAGAATGATAATAAGTACATCGTGCACTTTCCTGAGACGCGCGAGATCTGGAGTTACGGCTCCGGATACGGCGGCAATGCACTGCTCGGAAAAAAGTGTTTCGCCCTGCGTATCGCCTCCAATATTGCACGCGACGAAGGCTGGCTGGCCGAGCACATGTTGATCGTTGGTCTGGAGTCGCCGCAGGGAGAAAGAACCTATGTCGCGGCGGCATTTCCCTCAGCCTGCGGTAAGACGAATTTTGCGATGATGATTCCGCCGGAGGGTTTTGATGGCTGGAAGGTGCGCACGGTCGGCGATGACATCGCCTGGATCAAGCCGGATGCCACGGGGCAGCTGCGTGCGATCAATCCGGAGACCGGCTTCTTCGGAGTTGCGCCTGGAACCAGCGTCAAGACCAATCCGAATGCCATGGCCACGCTCGCGAAGAACACCATCTTTACCAACGTCGCGCTCGTGCCCTCTGCCCAGCCCGGCGGACGGCCCGGGGTGTGGTGGGAGGGCATGACGGATGAGCCGCCGGCCGAGTGCCTGGACTGGCGGGGCGAACGCTGGACCCCTGAGCTGGGAATTGCGAGCGGCAGGCCTGCGGCGCATCCGAATGGAAGATTTACGGCCCCGGCCGCGCAGTGTCCGTCGATCGATCTGGCGGCGACCGAGTCGATCGATGGCGTGCCGATCTCGGCAATTCTTTTTGGCGGCCGACGCGCGTCGACGATTCCGCTGGTCTTCCAGGCGTTCAACTGGTCCTCGGGCGTCTACCTCGGCGCGACGATGGGCTCGGAAACAACTGCGGCAGCCGGTGGGGCGCTGGGCAATGTGCGGCGTGATCCGATGGCCATGCTGCCCTTCTGCGGTTACCACATGGGCGATTATTTTCGCCACTGGCTGCGCATGCAGCGCGAGCTTTCTGAAATGCCGCGCGTCTTCCACGTCAACTGGTTTCGCAAAGGGCAAGACGGTAGATTTTTATGGCCGGGCTTCAGCGAGAATCTGCGCATTCTCAAGTGGATCGTCGATCGCGTGCGAGGCCGCGCACAAGGCAAGGAGACGCCCATCGGCTGGATGCCGCACTTCGCGGATATCAACTGGGCCGGTCTCGAGATGCCGCGGGAAGTCTTTGCAGAGCTGCAGTCGGTCGATCGAACGGCGTGGCGGCGCGAGGTCATGGCGCATGAAGAGTTGTTCCTTGCGCTCCATGATCATCTGCCGCCGGAGATGGTCTACGAGCGCGAGTTATTTATCTGCAGGTTGTAACGGAAGCGAATTGGCCGCCGCCGCACCTGCCAGATCGGCGCACGGTCTCACGCTGCAGGTGAAGGGATAGTGGAGAGATGCTGAGACAAGTCGCGCTTGCGAGTCTGCTCGCCCTCGGTTGGGCGGTCCCCGTACCTGCGCTGCGTGCACAAAGTTCGCAGGCCCCGCCCCAGGTCACGCAGCATACATTCGTCATCAAGAACCTGAAGACAGAATCCGGCGTTACCCTCCCTGAGGCGCATCTTGTTTACGGCACATATGGGCAGCTCAATGCAGCAGGCGACAATGCGGTTCTGCTGCCGTCGCACTACATGGCAGACATGCATGGCTATGAGTGGCTGATCGGTCCCGGTAAGGCGCTCGACGCCGGTAAGCTGTTCCTGGTGACCAGCGAATTGTTTGGCAATGGCCGCTCCTCGTCTCCGAGCAACACGCCCGAGCCTTTTCATGGTCCGCGTTTTCCTGCCATGACGGTGCGCGACAATGTGGATGCAGTGCATCGCCTGCTGATCGAACAGCTGCACGTCAAGCACCTGCGCGCAGTGATCGGTTTCTCGATGGGTGCGCAACAGGCTTTCCAGTGGGCGGTAAGTTATCCGGACTTCATGGATCGCATTGTCGCTACCTCGGGCACCGCCAAAACATATGGCCATGGCATCGTGCGCCTCGAAGGCCAGATCGCCGCATTGACCGCCGACCAGACCTTCAACCATGGCGATTACACAACGCCGCCTGAAAAAGGGATTGAAGCCTTCTCGATGGTGTGGACAGGATGGCTGTTCTCGCAGCAGTGGTGGCGGGAGGAGTTATGGAAGCAGGACGAGCCGCCGGGCGCCACGTTTGCCCAGGTGGTCGAGCACTACCGCACCCACTTCATTCCCGGCGCAGATGCGAATGACCTCATCCTGCAGATGCGTACCTGGGAGGCGAACGATGTTGGAGCGACTGCGCCCTATCGCACCGCGCATGGCAGCGATGTCGAGGCCGCGCTCGGCTCGATCAAGGTGCCGGTGCTCTACATGCCGTCCGCAACTGACCTCTATTTTCCTGTTGCCGACGCACGCTACGAGGCGCAGTTTATTCCGCACTGCACGCTGCTGCCGATCCCGTCGCTCTGGGGCCACCCGGCCGGCGCCGGCGCGAGTCCGGCAGACGCGAAATTTCTCAACGAGCACATTGCGGCGTTCATGGCGGGCCCCTAACGATCAGGGCGTGCCGGACGGTTTCGGGATCGGCTGCGAGGTGGGCAGGGGTCGGCCAAAATCCGGCGTGCCGTCGGGCCGCCACGAAAACCTCTGTGCTCGTGGAGATCGCAGTTGGCCGCAGCCCTGTCCCGCGGCCGAGTTGGCATGATAGAGGATCCAGTCTTGCGTGCCGTCCGGCGATTTGAAGAAAGTATTGTGGCCAGGCGCAAAGACGCCCGCCTCCGCCGACTCCCAGAAGACGGGTTGAGCGAGCTTGGTCCATGAAGCAGCGTCGAGCAGATTGCTGCCGACAGCAGCGGTGAGCATCCCCAGCTCGTAGTAGTTGGTCCAGCAGCCGCTGGCGGAGTAGACCAGAAAGAGCCTGTCGCCGTGCCGCAGTACCTCCGGTCCTTCGTTGACATCCACGTGCGGCACGGCGATTGGGCCTTTGGCCCCGGTGTCGAGATCGCCCACTTTTTCCCAGGGAAACTGGGGGCTCGAGAGCACGGTTGATGGGCCCTCGATGGTCCAGGGGTCCTTCAGGCGGGCGATGAACAGGCTTTGTGTCCCATTGGAGTCGCCGCGCCATCCCGACCAGAGCACGTAGTCGGAGGGACCGACGCTGAATTCGGTCGGGTCGATCGCCCAGCGATCGGCGGCGTCAGCCAGCTTGCCCTTCATCGTCCAGGTGCCGGTAAGCGGGTCGGCGGCGCTGTTTTCGAGCACCCACAGGCGGTGCGATTCGTTGGAGCCGGCGTCGGCGCAGAAGTAGATGTACCACTTGTTCTTGACGAAGTGGAGTTCCGGCGCCCAGACGTCTTTCGAGTAAGGACCGGTGGCCGGCGCGGTCCAGACTACCTTCTTCTCGGCGTGCTTCAGATCGGTCAGGTCCCGAGTCTTCCAAATCGTGAGGTTGGTGCCAGCAGTCTGCATGTAGTAGTAAATGCCATTCCGCTCGACGACCGAGGGGTCGGCGCCGGAGGGCAGCAGGGGGTTGTGGAAGCTGGCCGGCGGCGCGGCCTGCGAAAACGCCAAACCGGGAAGGAGAAGCACGGTGCATGCAAGCAGCCCGACGTTCCGGATGGTACGCGACATGTCGGTTTTACAAGCGGCGACATTGTTCCATCTTTGCGGAGATGACGATGACACGACGGCGGCGGCGCCGTCTACCGCTCGGCACCGCCACGCAGCCAGGCATGGATTCGAGGGCACGTTGCTAGGCAACCTTGCCATGTACCTCAGGCCGGATCGTGTCCTGCCAGGGATCGATGACGATCTTGGTCGCACCGTCCTGCTTCTCCTGCCAGATCTTGTAAAGCTCGGGGGCCTGGTCGATCCCGATCCTGTGCGAGATCATAAAAGTAGGATCAATCTCGCCGTTCTCAATATGTGCCAGGAGCGGTTGCAGATAATTATGCATGTGCGTCTGACCCATGTTCATGTGAATGCCTTTGCCGAAGGCGGCGCCGAAGTTTACCTTGTCCAGGACGCCGCCGTAGACGCCTGGAATGGAGAGTGTACCTCCTTTGCGGATGGCCTGTATCGCCTGGCGTAAGACAAAGGGCCGATCTGTTTCGAGCATCAGCGTCTGCTTGAGTTTGTCATACACCCCGGCGGTCGTTGAAGCGTGTGCTTCCATGCCTACGGCATCCACGCAGCCATCCGGGCCAATGCCGCCGGTCAGATCGCGCAGCGCCTCGATGATGCTGACATCATCCTCGGAGTAGTCGATCGTGGTCGCGCCGCAGGATTGCTCGGCAAGCCTGAGTCTCTCCGGATAGCGATCGATGGCGATGACCTTTTCCGCGCCCAGCATGTAGGCGCTGGCGATGGCAAACAGACCGACTGGTCCGCATCCCCATACTGCCACGGTGTCGCCCGGCTTGATGTTCGCGTTCTCAGCGCCCATGTAGCCTGTCGGGAAGATATCGGAAAGAAAGAGAACCTTCTCGTCGGGAAGGTCATTCTCTATCTTGAGAGGACCCACGTCGGCAAAGGGCACCCGCGCGTACTGCGCCTGGCCTCCCGCATAGCCCCCATAAATATGCGAGTATCCGAAGAGTGCCGAACCCGAGTAGCCATACATGGTTTCCGCTACCTGGGCGTTCGGGTTCGTGTTGTCGCAAAGACTCCAGAGCTTGTCATGGCAAAAGAAACAATTGCCGCAGGCGATGGTGAAGGGAATCACGACGCGGTCGCCCCGCTTCAGCTTTTTGACCTCCGCGCCTACCTCTTCCACAATCCCCATGAACTCGTGGCCAAGGATGTCGCCTGACTCCATACTCGGGATCAAGCCGTCGTAGAGGTGGATGTCGCTGCCGCAAATGGCCGTACGGGTGATCTTGACGATGGCATCATGGGGATTGAGGATCTTAGGGTCAGCAACTTCGTGAACTTCGATGGAATGCTTTCCCATCCAACAAACGGCTTTCATTGCTTGTCTCCAGCGATGCGCTGCGGCATCGATCAGCTAAGGTGAGGTGGCGTGGATAGAGAGATGGCGCAGCATCTCGGGGGACCTGCGCTAGGAGCCGCTGGTCCCAGGTGGCGTGGGATTGTTTTCTCCGTACATCCACTCCTTGATTTCGCCGCTCATCCCGCGCGGGCCATGGGGTTGACCCTTCGTAGAAGGTATCTCGCCGGTCTCGGCCATCTGCTTGAAATGGCGGAGGTCTTCGATGACGATCTGACGGGGACTTCGTTTTGCAATAGCGGCTGCGGCATTGGCAAGACTCCCTCCCGGAAGCTTCACGGTTTGTACCAGTGTGACGCGGGTTCCGCGCTCACCCGGCGCTGGTGCAAAGGTGACCACGCCCTGCTGGTCGATCCCCTCGGTGATCGATTTCCACGCGATCTTCAAACCGGGATTATCCTCTACGATCTCCGAATCGAATTCGATTCGTTTTTGCTCGGCATCCTCCGGATTGCCAACAATCCAGTGGCTCACCCGGTCACTTACTGGGACTACAGAAACGACATGTTCCTGCCACAGGGGAATGGATTTCACATCCCGCCAGAAGGCGTAGAGCGTGCTCGCGTCTGCACGGATGGTTTGTACTGCGTGACCGACGATGCTTCCGTCGTCGCTCTTTGAGGGCGGAGGCAGATAGCGGCTTCCTGTCTGCTTTGCGCCGCGGAGAGCCGTAGGCGAAGTAAGGCGTTGTTCAGGAGTCATCGGTAGATCCTTCGCTTCTTAAGTTCGTTAAGAGTAAGTGGGAGTTCGATAGAGAGGGTACCCACGTGGGAAGACCTTGTGCGGACAAGAAGGAGGGAAAGTGCGCCACTTACTCTGCCCGGATGCGGCGCACACCTATTTCTTGGACGGCTCGAGCATGCTCTTGTGCATGGCGCTCTGCAGGCTCTCCGGCACGATCCCCATAAGCGCACCCTCTAGTTTGGTTGTAAGTGAAGAAGCACAGACATGCTCGTCGCCTGCAAACAAGGCCTTGAGACCCTGCCGTGCAACTTCGTCCGGCTGATTGGCGGTCTTACCCTCCGTGCCGACCTTCGTGTCGCCGATGCCGGCTGCATGGAAGAAGTTGGTATCGGTGGGGCCGGGCTGCAGCGCCGTCACCGTGACCCCGGTGTTTTTCAGTTCATAGCGCAGGCTTTTAGCAAAGTGAAAGACAAAGGCCTTCGAGGCCGCATAGACTGATTCTCCGGGCCCGATCATCTCGCTCACGATCGAGGCTGTGAACAGGATTCTTCCCGAGCCCTGGCCGACCATCTGCTTCACAACGTGCTTGGCCAGGTGTACGGTTGACGCGCAGTTGAGCTGAACAATCTCCAGTTCCTGCTGAAGCGGGGTAGAGACGAAGTCGCCACCGACGCCCAGCCCCGCATTGATGCATGCTACCGCAAGCGGTTGGCCTGCGCTCTCAATTGTGCGCCAGAGCTCCATGCAGGACTCAAACTTACTCAGATCGCCTGCATACGGTGTAACGTGCACGCCGAGGGCTCTTGTATCTGCCGCGATCTTGGCGGTGAGCTCTTGTTCCTTGCCTGCAACTACAAGGTCATACCCGTCCTTCGCCAGTTCCAACGCCAGATGATAACCAATCCCGCTGGATGCGCCCGTAACCAATGCCAATCCTTTGCCGCCCATCTTGTTTATCCTTTTCCGTAATGTCGATCCTTACTTAGTACGATGCGCGGTTTTTGCTTGCGCAAAGACGGTTTTTTCTAGTTAGACTTATCCGTGTCCCAGGGCAAGGTTTCCCTTTTTGTTTATGTGCGATAGGAGACCGATCATCGCAGGTAGGTCGGATACGTGACAGAGGTGCGTGGTTTCAACCAAAAAGCCTCCATCGCGGAGGCTTCCTGGGCTTGGGTTTTTGGGGGGGGAACCGGGGGAGCAAACGGAGCGGGCGCCCTGTTCGCGCCGGGCAAGGGAGTAAAGTCGGCTCCCGAGCGGCTACTTGGCGATCATTGCAAAATTCGGCGTTCCGTATCCGGTCACGTTATCCCAGCCCGGTGCTACCGTCAGCGAGCTGTCGGTGCCAAAGGTGAGATTGTAGAAGGCCCCACCGCCATAATTCCAAAGCGCCGCACCAAACATCGTCGTATTTTCGAGTGGTCCGGAGAGGGCGGCAGACGAGTAATAGGTCGAGCCGGCCACTTCGCGGATGGTGCCGGTGGGATTGAATCCGTCGTAAGCAGGCAGAACGTCTATGATCCAGCGCAGACCGGCAGCGATCGAGGGTGCTGCCTGGCCCATGCTCACTACGTTGTACTGATTGAAGAGTGTCCAGATCCCTGAGAAGACCGGGGTCGCGAGGCTTGTGCCGCCGATCAACTCGTAGTACTGCTGCCCGTCGACAGAAACCACGACCTCGACGCCGGTATGTTGATCGGCGATGGCGGAGACGTCGGGCAGGTGCCTTCCTGGGCCGGGCAGCGCCGCCTGGTAATCGGGTTTCTCGAAGAACTGGCTCAGCCCGCCGCCTGCGCCGCCCTGAAAGCCGAGTTCGAGGGGCGGATCATCGGCCAAGTAGGAGCCGGGCGAAAGCTCGGTCAGGTTGCTGCCCCAGCCGGTTTGCACCACCGTTTCGTCCACAGGGGAGAAGGCGATGCTGGTCCCGCCGACAGCGGTGCCGTTGGGCGAGTTCGCAGGCGAGCTCACATCCGGGTAGCCTAGCTGCGCAGCGTAGTCTCCATCATCGCCGGTTGCAAAGTGAACCGAGATGCCCTGCGCCGCGGCCAGTTCGCAGATACCGTCCCAGATCAGCATCGTCACCGAGTCGACCTCGGTCTCCGGTTCCCCATAACTGTTAGAGACGACGTTGCCGAGTGCGTTGTTCACTGCGTACATCACTGCCGTCTGCAGATCGTCATCGGCGGAGCTTGGCGCGGCGACCAGGGCAATGTTTGCGTTGGGCGCCACGGCGTGTGCCCACTCTACATCAAGCGTGGTCTCTACTGCCCAGCCCGCATCCGAGCCGAGGACCGGCTGCGGGGTGAAGACCTGCAGGCTGGTTGCTGTCGGCGCGGGTAAGTTGTAGATCGAACTGAAGGTTGCCAGGTCGGCAGCAAGGGTAGGGGAACCATAGGCGTCGACGACTGCAATGGTTTGTCCCTGCCCGTTCAGGCCCATCGCGTAGATCGTGTCGAGGCTGTAGAGCGCCCACACATCCTGCGGCGAGTATCCGCAGGGAGACACGGTTCCCGGGGCAGAGTTTGCAGGGTCCGCGCCATAGCCGAGCCCGGTGTAGGAAGCAAAGGTGGTGCCAAGGGTAAGGGACACCGACGTCACGGGGTCGATGCACTGGTTGGAGAAGAGGGAGCCCTGCGGCTTCTCGTCGGCAGCAACGCGCACCAGTCCAATCTGCCGGCCGGTCTTGGGGTCAAGCGGTACGGTGTGGAACGGGCGCAGTCCAGGCGAGCTCAAGCCTGTCACCCCGATCACCAGTCCCGCCGCGGCGCCGGTCAGCTGAGGCGTGGCCGAGGAGACGCGCACCAGGCGGCCGTCGAGCAGGTAGCGGCTTAGCTGCGTGTGGAAGGCGCTCTCGTAATCCGAAGTCGCACCTTTGAATTTGATCGAGTAACCATTGGGGTCCACCGAGACCACGGTAAGATGGTGCGCGAGCAGCTCAGACTCGACCGCGCTGATCTCAGCCGGCGCGGGTTGAAAGCGCTCGAGATCGGTTCTGGTCATCCACTTGTGGTAGGTCGGCGAACCCTTTGTGTAGAGCTGCTTGACGGCTGCATCGAACGCTGCCCGCTGATGCATTTTCAGCCACACAGTCGCGCTGACCGGCGACGCAGGGGATTCGAGTCCTAGATTTGTGCCTCGACGCGCAAGAGCCGCAGGAAGAGTACTGCTCTGCGCAAGCGCCTGACCTACGCTGCCCCGGGAGAGCAGTCCGAGGCTCATCATCAGCATGAGAGTCCATTTTCTGAATACGCGACCGTGACGAGAGAACAAGCGCATAGAGGCGCTCCCTTCTGCTGTCTCAGGATAGTTGCGCAGCCAGACGTGGACGGAAATCGGGCACAGGAAGCGGTGACCAAAGGCATATTGTGGGAATGGGTTTTCGGCGGGAGTGAGCAAGCTGCATGCCGGGGGCGCGTCGTTGTTCTCGGCGCCTGGTACATTTACCGCGGGATGTTGAGGTAGAGCGGCGTCCCATCCAAATCCAAAAGCTCGAGGATGCGGGCGGGATAATGGGCCGCTCGCACTATCCTGCGAAGATTCGACAGGTTGGGGAGCAAGCTCGAGGCGATGTAAGTGACCCGAACACCGCTCCCCGGCCGTGGCGCGATCAGCCCATCCTCGAGCAGGCGTTCATAGGCCTCGACCACTGTGTTGCGGGAGACGCCGAGCATTCTGGCCAGCAGTCTTGAGGAAGGCAGGCGTGTGCCGTTCGCAATCGCACCGCTGCGGATCGCACTGGCGATTTGAGCGCGGATCTGCTGTCGCAGCGGCCAGGGCCGAAGCCGATCCAGGGTAACGTCTGGGATGACAAAAGCGCCAGCCATGAGATGGTCCGAAAGTGGTCCCGGAAGTGGCTCTTTCCAGGATGCACCAAGCTCATGCATCCTGCTCTCAGGAGGATACTTCATCATGATTTCAGGCGGCAATGCGACGATCATCGTGGCCAACATGGACAACTCGATCCGGTTCTACACCGAGGTGCTTGGCCTTCAGCTTACCAATCGCTTCGGGAATGACTGGGCGACTGTAAGTGCTGGCGCGGGCCTCACCATAGGCATCCACCCGGCCTCGCCGAAGTACCCCAGCCCGGCACCAAGGGTTCGGTTTTCCTCGGTCTGGACATCGAAGTGGGGATCGATGACGCGGTTGCCCACCTGGCCAAACATGGAGTCAAGGTCAAGGGAAGCGTGATCCGCAGTGAGCCGGGAAACTTCGTGAACCTTGAGGATCCAGACGGAAACGACATTTACCTCTGGGAGAAGGGTGGCCAGGCGCTCTTAGCTGAGCACAAGACCACGGCCATGGCGGAGATCTAGCTTCAGCGTGGCCTGTGTTGGTCGCTCTCCGGATGCTTGCTGAGGCAGAGTCATCAAGGGCGGCTACCTGGCCTCTGCTGCTTGCTCTTCTTTCTTTTTCTGCTCGGCGGAAATTAATACGTTCTCGTGCTTGATATCGAGCCTGAGTCGGTTAAAAGCACTCATGTAGATGTTTGCCACCCATACCAGCGCGAACTCTGAGACCAGGTACCCTCGCCAGCCCTGGTAGAGCATGGCGAACTGCGTCAGAACCAAGAAGCCGGCAGCCACGTAGTGACTGAAGCAGTATTCGCAGGTAAAGAGGTAGAAGAACTTGCGGGTGTACACGCGCGTGCTCTTCTCACATCTTTCCTTGCAAAAGTCCCGCGGCTCGCGGAAGACCTCCTCATGGGTAACGGTCCATGAGACACAGGCGACCGGCAAGGCGAGCAGCAGTAAGAAGACGAGCTGGTGGGTCAGCGAAAGAGGGAGCAGTGCTGGGGCGGGATCACTCATTGCGTAAGTCCTTGCGTAGTTACGGCTGGCTTGGTTGCCGACCATTCGCGAGCGTGCTCGTTAGGCGCTTCTGGTTTAGGCCGTCTGGGTACCCCTGTTGAAAGATACGGGAGCGGCAGAGTGCATTGCTCAAGAATGGATAGGATGCGGGTTGGGGTGGACGGAGCGCCTGCCGCGCTTGCGCTCTTGCGTAAACACGCCTCCGGTCGGCGGAGCGGAGAGGGGGTGCGGCCATGGCGAGGACCGCAGCTCCGCGGGCGGCTGGGCCCTCTCCGGTTTGCCGCGCAGCAGCTTTTGGTCAAAGGCACCCCTGCTGGTGAGAAGAAGAGCGTGGGCCGGCGCGGGTGGGGGCGGGTGTTTGCCGAACCGTCGACCGTCCGTAAAGGAACATACTGGGCAGCAAAGAATGTCTGCCTTGGAAGAGCAGTTTGGACAGGATCGACAGCTCCGTCTTCGATCAGATGCTGCGCGGAAATATCGCCGCTGCCATGCGCGTGCTGGATGCGGGCCGCGGCTATGGGCGAAACCTGGTACATCTACTCCGCGAGAGATGCCAGGTGTTTGGCCTCGACCAGGATAGCGACGGGGTAGAACAGGTGCGCAAGCTGGCCGCGTCTCTTGGAGCCAGGCTCGAAGCGGAAAACTTCCAGGTCGGCTCTATCGAGCGCAGGCCCTTTCCAGACGCCTCCGTTGACGTGGTGATCTGGAAGGCGGTACTCCACTTCGCACGGAACGAAGAGCACTTCCAGGCCATGGTTGCAGAGTTGTGGCCTGTGCTTCGACCAGCAGGTCTGCTGTTCTGCCGCCTCGGTTCAAGGACCGGCATGGAGTTCCTGCAAGTTAAGGAGAACCGCTTGCTGATCGGAGACGGTTCGGCGTGGTTCCTGGTGGAGGAAGCGATGCGGATCGAACATACCGAGAAGCTCAAAGCTGTTCTGGTGGACCCGCTCCAGACGACGATCGTGCAGCAACTCCGTTGCATGACCGCCTGGATCCTGCGGAAACGGTACCGAGGCGCGGGTCCGCGTTAGGAGGGCCAGCAAAGCGGAGAATCGCGGCGCGCACTCTGCGCAGCGTGGCGGGGCTTTTTCGACTCGCGCTCGCCGATGGTCACCCGTGCCAGGTCCACCCGGCAATCCTCGCGCATGAACTGCTCTTGCTGGCACGCACAGGACGAGGAGCTCATGAGAAGGTTTGGCGATGCATGACTTGCCGAGCCTGGACTCCGCTTCACAGGGGGCAACCTTTGGCAAGCCCGTCTGCAAGGATTCCTGCTTCGGCAGAAGGGCAGCGACAGCCCGCTCGAGCGCGGTCCGCCTTGGCCTGACCGGCGCGCTTGCTGCACCGTGTCGGTCAGACCAGACCGGACCAGACCGGACGGGATCCCGCGCGGAGACCGGGGTGGGTGACCGGACGCCATGAGGCGCGGTCTATCCCGAGCAGGAAAAGGATTGCTGGCGGAGTTCAGACTCGGCCGACTGATGCGCCATGAGGTTCCCGCCATGGGCAGCGTACCCCTGGGAGACCGGCGCGGCCTGGGAACCCCGCGCGTCTACCTGCTGCCAGGCTGCTCGCACATCGATCAGCAGTGCGATCTGTTCGTGGAGGATCTTTGCCGAGAGCTTGAACTGCGCCAGAAGCATCTGCTTGCGCAGAAGCGCGTAAAAGCGGCGGAGGTTGATGGCCGCCTGGCCGCCCTTCTGCATGTCGACCATCATCTCTAGTTGCTGGAGGACCTTAAAGCCGTGCACCATTTCGGCGCAGCGTCCTTCGATATCGTTCCGTTCGATGGCCGCCGCAGCACGTCCCAGGTTGCCCAGCAAGGTGTCATAAAGCGCGATGACGAGGCCGACCGTGGAGGCGTGTTGGAGCGCCGCTTTGCGATAGTTGAGCGAGTCTGTAGGGGTCATTATGAGCTGCTACTCGAGCTGGAGGGATTGAGAAGAGCGTTGATCTGCTTCAGTGTCGTCGGCAATTGCGAAAGTGCGATGTCCGCGTTGTTGTACTCGGTGGTGAGGTTAGTCTGTACGCTGCTCAGATACAGCTCGAGACTGTTGTCGGTGTTCGTCAGGTCGGTATTCTCGCTGCTGATGCTCGATAAGTCGACCGTAAAAGCACCCTGAGATGGATCGGTATAGGTGTTCAGCGATGTTTCGATCGAGGCAACAAACCCGTTTGCATCGTCGCCCTGGAAGAAGCTTGTGACCGCTCCGATGTTGTTCGAGATTGCGCTCGATAGGGTAGAGGAATCAACAGACAGGGTGCCATCGGCGTTGGTCGTGATGCCAAGCGCGGTCAGGCTTTGCAAGCTGCCTGTCCCCGACTGGTAGTTGGTCGCGCTGAGCAGATCGGACTGCAAAGCGCGAACGGTGCTGTCGGTGGAGAGCGTACCCGCTGTCTGGGTCGACGAATTGTAGGTGAACTGCGAATTTACGTCTTTGATCAGGGTGTTATAAGCGGACACAAAGGTGTTGACTGCTGTCGAGATGGAGGAGGTGTCGGCAGCAAGGGTCAGACTGACTGGAGTGCTGGAAGTTCCGGCCAGGTTGAGCGTAACACCGTTGATGGCGCCCGTGACCGTGTTCGAGCCGCTGGTCAGAGGTACTCCGTCCACCTTCAGTTGGGCATCGACGGCTGCTGTCTCGGTGAATGAGAGTCCGGATTCGTTCGACAGTGAGAAGTCAGCCGCGGTCCCTGAAGATTGGGCCGAGAGTGCGAGACGCGAGCCGGTGCTGTCGGTGATTACGCTTGCCGTGACCCCGAGAGACTTGCTATTGATGGTGGCCGCGACCTCATCGAGCGTGTCGCCGGTTCCATCTCCCGTGCCGGTGTTGATGGTTGTCTGTTTGCCGCCTACGGTGATCACGAAGCTTCCACTCGAGAGCTGTGTGGAACTGGTGGCCACGGTGTTCGAGTATGCAGAGCCCGAGGTTGCCAGCTGACTTACGGTGACGGTGTGGTTACCCACCGAGGTGCCTGGAACCACAGAGGCGGTCACAACCCCGGTGTCGGACGAGGTAGCAGTGATATCGCTGAGGGCGCCGCTCGCATCCTGCAATGTGTAGAGCGAACTGGTCAGGCTAGCGGCCTCGCTTTGCAGCTGATTGATGGCGCTGGTCTGAGCGGCGAGCGCGGTCTGCGTCGCCTGATTGGCCCTTTCCGGGGCGCGGTCTGCGTAGAGAACGGCATTGACCGCGGAGGTGACATCGATGGTCGAAGAACTTGAACCTGTGGTAGCAGATAGAACGGAGTTCAGAATCGAAGTTGTGCTCACAATTACTCCTTCCGGGACCTCTCTCGGATGAGGAAAGGCACACCCAGTCAAGTTCGGCTGTGCGTGCCTTAAGCCACCTGGACGAGTGCTGCAAAGGGAAGAAGCGGCCGCTGCGTGCTTTGCGCATCAGGCGGCCGCTTGCCTGGTTTACTGCAGGAGCTTCAGTACGGTCTGCGCCTGCGTGTTGGACTGCTCGAGAGCCGAGATACCGGTCTGCTCCAGGATGCTGTACTTGGTGTCATTGGCAACCACCGTCGCGATGTCGGCCGACGTGATGCTGCTCGACGCCGATGTCAGGTTCTGCGACTCGTTCGTGTCGACAGTCGAGGCAGCCTGCAGCTGCTCTACGGTCGCGCCGAGCGTGCCGCGGTCCTGCGAGATCGAGTTGATAGCCGTGTCGATCGCGGTAAGTGCAATCTTCGCGTTGGTCGAGTTGTTCAGACCGGTTGAAGCGCCGGCCGTCAGACCCAGAGTCGTGATGTCGATCGCAGGCACGGTGACCGAGATATTGACGGTGCCATTCGTCGTGCCGTCGCTGGTGTACGCGCTGACCACGGAGGAGAGGGCAACGGTGCTGAACACGGCCGTGCCGTTGAAGTTGGTTGCGGTCGCGATGCTGCCGATTTCCGTCAGCAGAGCGTTGTACTCGGTGTTGATCGCTGTGTACTGGCTGGTGCTCAGGTTGCTGCTGCCGGCCTCGGTCGCCAGGGTGACGGCGCGGTTGAGCAGGGTGGTGACCTGGGCGAGCGCGCCATCGGCCGTCTGCAGAGCGCCGGTCGCGTTGGTCGCGTTCAGCGAAGACTGGTTGAGGGCGGCGATGTTCGCGTTGAGCCCGTTGGCGATCGCGAGTCCCGCCGCGTCGTCTGAGCCCGAGTTGATACGCGAGCCGGAAGAGAGCTGCTGCAGTGACTTGGAGGCTGCCGAGTTGGTGATGGACAGCTGGTTTTCAGCCTGCAGCGCCGAGATGTTGTTCAGAATGCTAAGTGCCATGGTGTTACTCCTTAGTGTCTTGGGAATCTGAAGTCCGCCTGCAAACCCGGTGCCGCTTGCCTTGCCAAATCCTTACTTGGAGCAGGTCGTCTATGTCGCAAACCATCTATCGGCATGCCCCCAATTTGCGTTCAGGGTCCTTGCAAATTTCTTTTTTCTTTCTCCTCTCGCGATCTCTGCAAAGTTCTCGGACGGGTACTTTGCAGCCTGCTTGCCGCTGCTCGAGGTTTGTAGCCGCGCGGTTGCCTTCCCCCTCCGGCACGCATACGCATCGGCAACCAAGAGAGTTCTCATCAAGCTCTCATCTACCCGCTCATAGAAGCCGTGTTTTTCCCCCCACGGGCGCACATTTCGCCGCCAGACCCGAAAAATGTGACTCCCGGTCCTGTCTCCATGCAATTGGCCCACCAAGTGCTCACTTTGTTCGAAGCGATGGAGCGGGGCCCGTCCAGGCTCTACATGCTGCCGCCGTCCGCGCACCCGGGGAGAAGATTCTTGCCTACTTTGGCTCTTTGCATGATCGTCAAGAATGCCGAGGCAACGCTTGCGGCATGCCTCAAAAGTGTTTCCGGCATCGTCGATCAGATTGTCATCGCAGATACCGGCTCTACCGACAGCACATGCGCGATCGCGCGCACGTTCGGCGCGACCCTGCTGTCTGTACCCTGGCAGGACCATTTTGCATACGCGCGCAACCAGGCGATTGCGGGGGCGACGACGGACTGGATTCTGGTGCTGGACGCCGATGAAGAGTTGGGGCCGGAGGCGGGCAGCGTGCTGGCCGGGTTGCTCTCGGCGCCCGGGGTGGGCGGCTACCTGGTGCCTATTTGGGAGTACGTCCCCTTTGTGAGCGGATCCGCCTGGACGGCGACCATTCTGCCGAATGACACCGGGCAGCAGCGAGCCAAAGCCGCGCCCTCCTACCTGGTGAATACACTCTGCCGCCTGTTTCTTCGCCGCGAGGATATTTACTTCACCGGGCGTGTGCATGAGATGGTGCAGCCGCAGATCGAGGCCGCCGGGCTCAGGCTGGAGCCGGCACCCTTCTGCATCCATCACTATGGCCACCTAGCCGAGCGAGAGGCGATCGCCCGCAAGCGTGCTTTCTATAACGACCTGCTGCAGAAACGCCTGGCCGATGACGCTACCGATGTCACTACCCTTACCATGTGCGGACTCGATGAATGGGAGGTGCATGGACGCCCGCTCGAGGCGCTGCAATACTTTCGCCGGGCGCTGTCGGTCAATCCCGGCGCTCTTGAGACCTGGCTGCTGACGGCGAAGGTTCTTTGTGCCGTCAAGCACTATGAGCAGGCGCTGGCGGCGCTCGACGTCCTCGAGGGGGTGCAGAAGGATGCGCAGCTGCGCTACTCGCTGCGCGGCGACGCCCTGCTCGGGCTCGGGCGCCAGGCAGAGGCGCGGGAAGCCTATGACCACGCTCTGTCGCTCAACCCGGGCGACCGGCTGCTGCGGGCCAAACAGGACTATATCGATGTCGACCTCGGAGACGCGGCCGCCGCGATCGAGAGACTCAAGCTCGCTCTGGCCCAGGTGCCGAGCTGGGTCGAGGTCCACGAGTTGCTGGTCAATGCCTGCATTCGCACCGGCCGGATTGCCGAGGCGGCAGAGGAGGCGGAGCGATTCAGCCGGCTCAACCGGGGCGAGGCTTTCCTGGTGCGGGCCGCGAGGCTCAGAGCGCAGCTGCACGAGTGGGATCGTGCCGAGCGGCTGGTGCGCTCCTGCCTCGCCTTCTACCCGGGGAGCGCCGAGGCCCACGAGCTGCTCATGATGGCTCTGATCACCCGGGGAGAACTGCGAGAAGCGGCGAAAGAGGCCGAGCTGCTGACCTCGCTCGCCAACCAGCCCCGCTCCTTCCTGCGCGCCTTTGGGATCTATGCCCAGTTGCACGAAACCGAGCAGGCTAGGCAATGGCTGGAGCGCGGCCTGCGATGCTTTCCGCAGTCTGCGGAGATAAGCCAGGCCCTCGCTGCTTTCCCGGGGGGCCAGGGCGTTCGACCGGACGCCCCTGCCTTCCCTGCAACCGAGGGGAGCCTGACAGAGTTGAGAAGCTAGCCCGCCGGCCACCCATGCCGGGCAGGCGTATCACGGGATGGATGGGAGTTTTCCCATATTGGGATCGAAAACTTTTGGGTGGCGCTTCGCCGGTTGACCGGGGCCCCGGCCCAACGATAATGCGGCTAGGCCGGAATGTAAAAAAAACCGGGGAGAACAGGATTCGCGTGACACTTTTCAGTAGGTCCATCCT
>CAZZYH010000017.1:29792-37451 GCA_964658225.1 Vulcanimicrobiota bacterium
CCGGCGAGCCGTGGCCTGGCCGACCGTCGGCACGCACGTGGGACCGGGGCCTGTGCGTGCTCGTGCAAGGGAGCGCGGACAGCAGAGAAGCTTCGCCGCGGGAGACAGACTCTGTGACCGTCCACAAAGCAATCGACAAGAGCACGATCGTCGGCATCCTGGTGGCGACGGTCGGTGTGGTGGTGGGCCTTGTGCTCGATGGCGGCAGCGCACGTCAGATCGTGCAGCCGACTGCCGCATTGATTGTCTTCGGCGGAACCTTCGGCGCGGTCATGGTGCAGTTCCCGATGTCTACGCTGCGGCAGGCCATGCTCGGGCTGCGGGAGGTCTTTCTCGAGCCCGGGCCGCCTACTCCGGAAGCAATCGAGGTGCTGCTTGGGTATGCGCAGAAGGCGCGCAGGCGAGGCCTGGTTGCGCTCGACGCAGACTTGAAGGATGTTGCGGATCCCTTCCTCAGGAAGTGCCTGACCTGCGCGGTCGACGGCATGCAAAGGGAGCCCTTGCGTGAGTTGATGGAGATCGATCTGGCGAACGAGGAAGAAAGGGAAGAAGGCGCGGCCAAAGTGCTGGAGGCGGCCGGAGGCTATGCGCCCACAATCGGCATCATCGGGGCGGTGCTGGGGCTGATCCAGGTCATGCAGCACCTGGACAATATCGGTGAGGTCGGCAAAGGCATTGCAGTCGCGTTCGTGGCGACGCTCTATGGGGTCGGCTCGGCGAACCTGCTCTTTCTGCCGCTCGCCGGAAAGATGCGCATCCGGGCGCGTGAGGCGCAACTGACGCGCGAGTTGATGCTGGACGCCGCGCTGTCGATTGCGGAAGGAAGCAGCCCGCGGGCGCTGCGCGAGAGGCTGGTCGCCCACCTTGAAGATACCTCGAAGTCCAAGCCTGCCGTCGCGGTGGCGGTGCAGTGAGGCCGATCAGGCGCAGCAGAAGAGCCGGGGCGGGCGCGGTGGCGGGCCCGTCGCATGATCGCTGGCTGGTCTCCTATGCAGACTTCATGACGCTGCTGTTCGCCTTTTTCGTTGTGCTCTTTGCGTCTTCCCGGCACAACAACCAGGGCCTGCACAAGGTAGCCGGTTCTATTCGCGACGGATTCTCTTCGATGAGCGCGTACGCGCCGGGTAAGAGCACCGAGCCCGACCTGCCCTCCCCGCCACCGGCTCGAGCAGCCAGGTCTACAGTCTCGGCCGAGCTGGACGTGCCGCAGCTACAAAAGCAGTTGCAGGACGTGCTTGGGGACTCGATCGCCAAGCACGAGATTGTGGTGGAGCAAAGGCCGGAAGGACTCGTGATCAGCCTGCGCGAGCTCGGCTTCTTCAACTCGGCTCAGGCCAACCTGATGCCCGGCGCGGCGGAAAAGATCACGCGGACCGCCCGGATCCTGATGCAGCACCACCTGGATGTACGGGTCGAGGGCCACTCAGACGATCAGCCTATCCGCAGCGCTGCGTTCCACTCCAACTGGGAGCTGTCCTCGGCACGGGCGATGACTGTCTTGGAGCTGCTGGTTCACGAAGGCGGCCTGGATCCCTCGCGCGTCTCGCTCAGCGCGTTCGGGCCCTATCGGTCGCTGGCCAGCAACGCCACGCCGGAAGGACGCCGTCAGAATCGCCGGGTAGACCTGGTTGTGCTCAGCCCGGCTGCGCCCGCTCCGGCTCTGAGGAAGTGAACCTCGCCGGGCTCGCGGCCGCTCGCCAGGTCCACCCGAGCACGCCCTTTTGCGCCTCTGTGCATCGTAGTGAGTCGAGGAGTACAAACCATGCCAGAAAGTATTGAGCCCGAAAAAGTAATTGCTACGCTGCGCAAGCTGATCGATCTTCTGCGGGACAGCCACCAGGGCTTTGTCGAGATCGGCAACCATATCCAGGATGAATCCGCTCGACTCTTCTTTATGAAGGAGACGCAGGCGCGGGCCAACTTCGCCGCTGAACTCGAGAACGAACTGCATCGCCTGGGCGTGAAGGACGTTCATCAGAGCGGCATGATCGCAGGCAAGGTCCACCGGGCCTGGGGTGAGCTGAAAGCCAAGCTCGGGGGCAGCGATCACACGCTGCTGGCCACCGCCGAGCAGGGCGAGGATGCAGCCAAAAAGGCCTACAAAGAAGCGCTGGAGGAGCATCTCCCGGCGGATATCCGCGATCTGCTCAGCCGGCAGCAGGTACACATCGTCGCCGCGCACGATTCGGTGCGGGATATGCGGGACAGCAAAGCCTGAGCCTTCTTGTCCAGAGCCGAGTTTCCCCGATTTGGCTCTGGGCAGCTTCCGCACGGCAGACGCGCCGGCCTGTTCGTCGACATAGGCCCCGGGGGTCAGGCGAACACCGGGGCCCCATCGATCCGAGCGGCACCCGCGCTCGGGCCGCACTCGAGGCGCGAGTGCACCATCTGTCTGAACCTCTCTCAACAGCAGCGAACGCAGCCAGCCGCTTCCAGAATGAGACTGGCTCGGTGCATCGGCGAGCCAGCCCCTCGCCGCTGCCAACACGCAGCGGGGTACCAGCCTTCCCGGCCGGACTTACCGCAACCGAGCTACACGCGCTCCATGTGTCCGAGCCCGCATCTCACCAAGCACACTGCCCCGGGGGGCAACGTCCTCCAGCAACCTGACCCAAGCCACTGTTATCCAAGCCACTTGGGATTAGCCGCCGTTCCATCAAAGTGCGGGGTAGTCTTGAAGAGCTCAAACTGCCCCATGCTCGCGGCCTCACGCGTACGACCGAGCAGGCCGGCTACCTGGGTCTGCGACATCGGCTTGAAGGTCTTGGCCGCCGTCATCGCCTGCTCGAGGATCTCCATCGAGTCGATCCCCGTGATGACCACAGAAACCGGCTGCGTTAAGGAGTAGTGCAGCGCCTCGATCGGTTCGACTGTCTTGCTGTCCAGGATGAAGTGATCGCCAAAGGTTTTCATGGCCAGCACGCCGACCCCCTGCCGGATCGCGACCGGCATCACTTCCTTGGTAAACGAGCGAAAGTGCGCGTCCATGACATTGATCGGCATCTGGACCGAGTCGAAGTGGAAGCCGTGCTTCTCGGCGGTCTCGAGCATGCGCAGGTGTACTGCAGGGTCTTTGTGGCCGGTGAACCCGATGTAGCGAATCTTGCCAGCCTGCCGCGCGGCCACCGCCGCTTCGAGCGCCCCGCCTGAGGCGAAGATGCGGTCCGGATCTTCCATCCGGATCACTTCGTGGAACTGCACCAGGTCGATCACGTCTGTGCGCAGGCGTCCCAGCGACTGCTCGAGTTGCGCGTTGTAGGCTACCTTGGTGCGGCCGTCGATCTTGGTCATCAGGAAGACCTTGTCGCGGTAGCCGTCGCGCAAGGCCTGGCCCATGCGAACTTCGCTGATGCCGTCGTTGTAGTCCCAGCAATTATCCATGAAGGTGATGCCGCGATCGATCGCGCTGCGGATCAACTTCACGCTCTCCGACGCGTCAGCCTGCTTGCCGATATGGTAGCCGCCCAGGCCAATCGCCGAGACCTTCTCGCCGGTCCTGCCTAGCTCGCGGTACTGCATCTCAGGCGACATGGGCCGCGTGACCGCTGCCTTCGGAGCAGCTTGTGCAGGCGCTGCGCCCAGGCTTGAAGAAGTTGTGACAGCGGCTCCGGCCAGGGCTGCCGACTTGATGAACTCTCTACGCTCCATGCTTTCTCCTCGACCGGCGGGCAATCGGCCCACACTCGTCACACCCCTTAGGATGCGTGCCGGAAGCTACCTGCTGACCTCGCGCGGGGAGCAAGCCCGCGCGATCAACGTCGCTGTGTACGCCGCACCAAAACCATTGTCGATGTTGACCACGGTCACGTTGGGCGAGCAGGAGTTCAGCATACCCAGCAGTGCCGCCGCCCCGTTGAAGCTCGCCCCATAGCCGACCGAGGTAGGGACGGCAATCACGGGGACGCCGACCAGTCCACCGACCACCGAGGGCAGCGCGCCCTCCATGCCCGCGCATACGATCACCACGTCGGCCGCGCTGAGCTGATCGCGCACCGCGAGCAGACGATGCAGTCCCGCGACCCCTACGTCGTAGAGGCGCGTCACGGCTACCCTGAAGCTCTCCGCGGTCAGCGCGGCCTCTTCGGCAACCGCCAAGTCGCTGGTGCCCGCGCACAGAACGGCGAGGCGCCCGAGGAGCGGGCCGGGGGGGGCTTGCCTCAGTGTCAGCACGCCCGCAAGCGGATGGTAGACCGCACCCGGGTAGGCCGACAGGATCGCGTCCGCCGCAGGCTGGCTTACACGGGTGGCGAGCACATCGACGCCTGTAGCCGCCATGTGGGCGAAGATGCCCGCGGTCTGCTCGGTCGTTTTTCCGGCGGCGTAGATCACCTCTGGCAGACCGGTGCGCAGCGCCCGGTGGTGGTCCACGCGCGCGTAGCCGATATCTTCAAAGGGCAAGTTAGCCAGCTGGCCTGCGGCGGCGTCCGGGGTCAGCGCGCCGCGCTCGACTTCGGCGAGGAGTTGGAGCAGGGAAGACTTATTCATGGAGTTTCTATCTGCAAAGGCTCAGCGTACGGCTCCCATCGGGGTATAGGCGGCCACAGCAGACTGCATGACTCGCTTGAGGGGCACATCATGAACGAGAGCAGCGGCGCGACAGTCCTCAAACTCCGGCATGATGTTGAGCGCGTCTCGATCGAGCGAGCCGATCTTTACCCGTATCTCGCCATACGGCGTGGAGACGGTAACGTGATGGCGGCCCAGGCAGGAGCGTTGTTCCAGCCGCTTCCGGATGCCGAGCGTGGTCGTTTCGCGCAGCAGCAGGGATTCGAACTGCGCGCCCTGGGCCGGAGCGCAGAGCACGGTGAGCAAGGTCGCCGGGCGGCCTTTTTTCATCACGACCGGCGTCAGCATGACATCGAGCGCGCCGGCTTCAAGCGCGCGCTCGGCCACATGCGCGAGCAGTTGCGGCGTGGCATCGTCAAGCGCCGTCTCGAGCACCATGACCGCTTCGGCCGGCTCTCCCGGAACAGGATCCGGCAACGCGCTTTCGCTTTCACCGAGGTGCAGGCGCAGCACGTTGGGAAATCCCGCAGGGTTGCGGGTGCCGGCTCCGTAGCCGATCGAATGCACCCGCATGCGCGGCTGCGCACCAAAGCTCGGCGCGAGCGCGCGCAACAGGGCGGCACCGGTGGGCGTCACCAGCTCCTTCTGCACGTGCGCTGAGTAAGTCGGCATCCCGGTCAGCAGGTCCGCGGTCGCAGGCGCGGGCACGGGGAAGATACCGTGCGCACACGCAACCGTACCGCCGCCTACATTGATCGCGGAGCAGAACCAGGCAAGCGGGTCCTGGGGCGCGAGCGAGCGGAGATACTCAATGCCGGCTGAAGCGGCGACGATGTCGACGATCGCGTCTACGGCGCCTACCTCGTGGAAGTGAATTCGTTCGACCGGCACGTTGTGGATCTTGGCCTCCGAGTGACCGAGCAGCTCAAAGGTGCGGATGGCAAAGGCCTGGACCGGCTGCGCGAGGCAAGACGCCTCGATCAGCTCCCGTATGCGTGTGAGCGAGCGGCCGTGCGCGTGAGGATGCGCATGCGGAACGGGCGCCTGGTGTGCCTCGGTATGCGTGTGGGTGTGGACGGCGCTGTGCCCGTGCGCCGGCCCATGGGCAGGCCCGTGGACGTGCTCTGCCGGCGAGCCGTGGGTAGGAGCTGCGGCCTCCTCGAGCCTGGATGCACTCTCGGCAAGGTGCTCCCCTTCCAGCACGTGCACCTTGGTCGACGCGATACCGCTGCGATCCAATTTCTCGATCCGCAGACCCGCGTCAAGCGCGAGCGCGCGGACTGCATCTTCGAGTACAGCCAGGGGCACGCCCGCATCCACCAGGGAGCCGAGAAACATGTCGCCGGAGATGCCGGCAAAGCAATCGAGATAGGCAATGCGCATACGTCGGTGGATCCTCGTGGAGTCTGTCTATCGTGCTGCAGGCAGGGACGCGATGGAGGAGACCGGCAGCACATCGTTCATGGAGCCGGAGCGATAGCCCTGCGTGTCGAGCGTAATGTAGAGAAAGCCGGCCGTGCGCACCGCCGCCGTGATCGCGTCCAGCACGGTAAGGCTCAGCGCGCGCTGCAGCTCTTCGCGAGCGATCTCGATGCGCGCAAGGTTGCCGTGGTGCCGGACCCGCACCTGCGTGAAGCCGAGCCGATGCAGTGCCTCCTCGGCCTGCTCGACCTGCAGCAGAGTCGCGGCCGAAACAGGACGCCCGTACTCGATGCGCGAAGAAAGGCAGGCCGACGCGGGCTTGTCCCAAATGCGGAGGCCCCGCTCGCGCGCGAGGGTGCGGATCTCGACTTTCGAGAGCCCGGCTGTGACCAGCGGCGCGACTGCGGCGTGTTGCGCGGCGGCCTGCTGGCCGGGACGAAATTCACCCCTGTCGTCAAGGTTCATGCCATAGGCCAGGTGTGCGAAGCCGAGGCGCGAGCGGGCTGCTTCCATCTGGGTAAAGAGCTCATCTTTGCAGTGAAAGCAACGCTGGGCGTCGTTGCGCTGGTAGTCCGGGTTGTCGAGCTCGGCGGTCTGCAGTACCTCGGTCGGGATCCCGTGTTCGGCGGTGAACGCCAGTGCCGCGGCCAGCTCGGCGCGCGGCAGGGAAGGCGAGTCGGCGATGACGGCCAGCATCTTTGCGCCGAGCGCCCGGTGCGCTGCGTGGGCGAGAAAGGCCGAATCGGTCCCGCCAGAGTAGGCGACGAGCAGACTGCCAAGCTCCTCCAGGGTCCGATGCAACAGGGTCGCTTTGGCGGTGAGAGCCATCGTGAGAATGGTAGCGCACTCCTTCGCGCCTGAGTTTTGGCAGCCTGCGCTTAGGCCGCCGGGCGAACACGCTTTGCCGCTGCACGCTTGAGATGCCGCCAGCCGCCCGAACCGGTTCTTCGCCAGCCTGTGTTGAGATTCCTTTATCCTGCGGTGGGCTTGTTGCCGGGCGGACGGGACGACCAGCTCTGTTTCACCGGGTGAACGGCCAGCCAGCCTCTGCGGCCCCCGGGCAAGGCCCGCCGCAGGACGGCTGAGCCCGCCGGCGCATACTATAAGGCTTCGTTGCAAAATGGCTGCGACGGAGTTTCTGCCAGGAGTTGCCCATGCACTCGAATCCTCCACAGAGCAAGGCGGCGCCAGGCGCGCCGGGCAGGGCAGCTGTTTTGCTCCCTCTGCTGCTTGGCTCTTTCTCGCTGGCCGCGCAGGCCGAGGTACGGCTTCCCTCCCTGCTCAGCGATCATGCCGTGCTGCAGCGCGGGGCGCCGATCCACATCTGGGGCTGGGCTGATCCGGGCGAGCATGTTTCTGTCAGCTTCCACGCCCAGAAGCTTGCCGCCACGGCGAACGAGCTCGGCAAGTGGAGCGTCTCGCTGATGCCCGAGCGCGCGGGCGGGCCCTACGCGCTCACCATTGCCGGCACCAATACGATCACGCTGGCGGACATGCTGGTCGGCGACGTCTGGTTCGCATCCGGCCAGTCCAACATGGAGTTTCCCCTCAACGGCTTCCCCGGATCGGCGGTGATGAAAAACGGCGCCGCCGAGATTGCCGGCGCCACCCAGCCGGAGATGCGCCTGCTGCATATTGCCAATAACAGCTCGACCTATCCGCTGGAGGACCAGAACGCCACCTGGACACTCTGCACGCCGGAGACCGCGGCGAAGTTTTCTGCCGTCGCTT
>CAZZYH010000018.1:0-37343 GCA_964658225.1 Vulcanimicrobiota bacterium
GGTCTGCCCTCACCTGTTGACGATGCGGCCGCTGGTTGTGCGCGGCGACGCCAGGCTCAAGATCACGGTGGTGAGCTCGGGCGATTCGGACTTTCTTACCGTCGATGGGCAGGAGGCGATCTCGATCCGCGGTGGCGATGAGCTGCACTGCTGGCGCTCGGAGCACAAGGTGAAGCTGCTGCGGATCAGCTCGAGCAACTTTTTTGACGTGCTGCGGACCAAGTTGAAGTGGGGCGAGCGGTAAGTCGCGCGCGGCCGCCTAGACGAGAGATTCCGCGAGTGGCCGAACAAGCGCCGCCCTGCTGGGCTCAGCATGACGGCCTCGTCCCGGGCCGATGGGCATCAATGCACGACACTTACATCGCGAAGAAAGTCGTAGGTCCCCGCAGGCGATAAGTGGATCAGGCTGAGCCGGGTGCTTTCCACAGCAACTGTATCGAGATACCAGAGATTGAAAACAGGCAGGTCGCGAGCCAGTATCTGCTGCACGGCCCCATAGTCGCGCTGCTGGCTCGCCTGATCCGGCGCTGCGGCCGCTTGTGCCAGCAGTTGGTCTACAGCGGCGTTTGAATAATAGCCGCGATTCGCGCCATGCGGCGGAAAGCTCGCCGTCGCGTAGGCATAGCGCAGGATATCCGGGGCCTCGTTGCCCCCGACCCAGCGTAGCGGCGCCATCTGGAAGGCGCCCTTGGTCACGTCCGAATAGAATGTCGCGAACTCGAAGCTGCGTATATCGAGCGCGACTCCTATTTGTGCAAGCTGTTGTTGCATTACCACGGCAACCAGGCGTGTCGCTTCGTCGGTCGAGGTCTTGATGGTCAGGTGAAAACGAACACCGTCCGCGGCTCGCCGGTAGCCGGCCTGGTCAAGCAGAGCGCTAGCTTCGGCCGGTGCATACGTGTGCTGGTCGACCTTGCCGGTCCAGGCCCAGTGCTCCGGCGGCAGCACGCTTTCGGCCAGCCGCGCGCGGCCTGCATAGAGGGTGCGAATGATCAGCGCCCGATCCACAGCTTCCGCAATCGCGCGCCGAACGCGTGCGTCTTTCAGGTGAGGGTCGCGCGTATTCATCACGGTGTACATCACCTGGGATCCAGGTCCGCTCAATACGCGCAAGTGCGGGTTTTGCGCGAGGGGCCCAAGCATGTCCGCGGGCAGTGCGTTGATCTCCACATCAGCCGAGCCCTTCTGGAGTTCGAGTGCGCGCGTGATCGCATCCGGCACTACGTTAAAGCGAATTCGCGAAATCTTTGGGAGCGCCTGCCAGTAAGTGGGTGCGCGCGTGAGGATCACATTTCGATCCTGCTCCTGGCTGACAAACATAAAGGGGCCGCTGCCGATGGGGTGCTTCGAGAAATCGCGCCCGCTGCCGTAGGGCACCACGCCGAATGCGCCATCGCATAAATTCAGCAGCATTGTGTTGTCCGGTTTCTTCAAGTGCACGACGACCGTCTGTGGATCCGGCGCGTCTACGCTGGCCCAGCTTGCGTAGGCGCCTGCCTTTACGGTGGTAATCCGGCCTTGGAGGATAGAGTCGAGCGTGAACTTTACATCGCGTGAGGTAAGCATGCGCCCGTCATGAAAGCGCACGCCGGCGCGCAGATGGAAGATGCACGTAAGTGGGTCAGGTGTCTGCCAGCTTTGGGCGAGTGCGGGCGCCATGCCGTAGTGCTCGTCCTTGTGCACGAGGGAGTCAAAGATGAGCGAGTCAATATGTTCCGAGGAGCCGTCGATGCCCACACGCGGATCAAGATTGGTGGGGCTGGTATCAATGACCATGGTGACACCGTCGCTCGGGGGAGCGGCGCGATGGCAGCCAGTGAAAGCGAGCAGCGCGACAAGTGCGAGCCCGCTCCTACGCATAGCAGACCTGCCCCAGGATGGCGGCCCTGCTTGCGCCGGTTGCGGAGGGAACATTGCCGGGCCGGTGGTGCCAGGTCTGGTAGGCGAGCAGGGCGAAGGCGGCTGCTTCCTTGGCTTGCACGGGCAGCGAGGAAGTCTCAGTCGTTGTGACCGCACAGCCGAGAGGTTCAAGTCGCTCGCGCAGCATGGTCATCAGGGTCGTGTTCCTGGCGCCTCCTCCGGCAACGATGTAGTCGATTGGGAAGTTCGAAACAGCGATGCGGACGTGGTTCTTGAATGCGAGTTCGATGCTTGCCGCGGTAAGTGCGGTGGCAGTAGCGACCGCGTCCGCAGGGTTGGCGCTTTGCTGTCGGCACTGGGACAGAAAGCGTGCCGTGTACTCTGCGCCGAACTGCTCGCGGCCTGCGGATTTCGGAGGCGGTTTGCGGAAGAAGGGAGCGCGCAGCGCTGCGTCGACCACGGGCAGGAGAACCGCGCCCGTAGAGCCGATGCGTCCACGCTGATCATAAGCGCGGCCATAGAGTTGCTGCATCAGCGCGTCAAGGATCATGTTGCCTGGGCCGGTATCAAAAGCGCGCACTTGGGCCAGCGAAGCGCCTGCCGGTACGAGGGTGAGATTGCCGATGCCGCCAAGATTCTGCAGCACGCGCGTGCGACGAGGATGACGATAAAACGCGTAGTCGAGCAAGGAGACCAGCGGCGCGCCCTGCCCGCCGGCCGCCATATCGGCAGGGCGGAAATTGGCGACGACAGGAACGCTGAGCGCACGCGCGAGCAGCGCGGGCTCACCGATCTGCCACGTGCAGTGGAAACTGCGGCCCAGCCACCGGCCGGTTTCGCCCTGGTGGTAGATCGTTTGTCCATGGCAACCGACTAAGTCGATCTCTATAGAAGATTGCTGGATCGCCGCCTGCACGGCCTCGGCATAGGCCAGGCCCAGGCGCCAGTGCAGACGTGCCAGATCGGCGGAGCTCGTACTGGCCTTGCTCATCGCTGCGAGCAAGGCGTTGCGCAGTGCTCGCGGAAACGCAACGGCTGCGTGGTGCAGCAGATGGAGTTTTACATCGGCGCACGGGTGATCCTCGAGGTTCTTCGAGGGGTCAGGCGTCGTCGAGCGAGGACGAATACGCACGATTGCAACATCGATGCCGTCGGCCGAGGTACCGCTCATCACGCCGGCAACGGTGAGGGGCCGCAGGAGCGGCAGTGTTCGAGCGCGGACGCGCTTGCTCGCCAGGTTCGCCCGCTGGGTAGCCGGCTTCATGCGCGCGCCTGACTGTGCTTATGGTGTGACTCGGCCAGCATCGCGCTCCATGTTTCGATTTCGGAGCGCACCTTTTTGAGCTGGGCCAGTGTGGCATTGCGTGGCAGCTGCGCGTCGAGCCACTTACCTTTTTGTGCTTCGACGCGCGCGGCCGCGCGGCGCACCTTGAGCCGAAACGCAGGCGAGTGCTCGGCCTCGCGCAGCAGAGCCTCGTAGGCGCGCAGCACGAGCACAGGGTCGCGGCATACTTCGATCAGGTCTGTTCCCACGGCAATTGCCTGCACGGCGGCTTCTTCGATCGACAGCGTAGAGAGAAGCCCACCCATCTCCATGTCGTCTGAAAGTATAAGTCCTGGGTACTGCATTTGTTTGCGCAGCACGGTGTCGATCCAGTAAGGCGATACAGAAGCAGGCTGAGCATCGCGGGTGACCCGCGGGTAGGTGGCATGGGCGACCATGATGAGGGGCAGCTGGCGAAGCAGGTCGCGATAGGGCGCGATGTCTTCGCTCCATAATTCAGCCCAGCTGCGCATAATGCGCGGCGTGGCGGTGTGCGAGTCAAGGGTGCCGCCGCCCAGACCGGGGAAGTGTTTGCCGCAGCCCAGTATGCGCTCCGTACGCAGGCCTTCGAGAAAGGCGCGCGCATAGGAGCTGACCGCATCGGGGTGAGGGGAGACCACGCGGGTCTGCAGGATGGGCAAGGCTTCGGGCAACGCGAGATCAAGCACGGGTGCAAAGGTCGTGTTGAAGCCAAGCAGGCGGGCGGCGCGGCCGATCAGGCGGCCGTGTTTTTTGGCGTCTGCGGCGCGGCCGGTGGCTGCGACCAAAGCAGGGGAGGGCATCGGGGCCAGCAGATCACGGAGTCGATCGACCAGGCCTCCTTCGAGATCGAGCGCGCGCAAGACCGGTGAGCCGCAAAGTTGCGAGGCTTCGCGAAGCAGCGCGGTGGTCTGCCGGGCCTGTTCGATATTGCGGCGAAAGAGGATGACGCCGGAGGGTCGCAGCAGGTTGAGCCAGGCACGCTCGAGCGAAGAAAGCCCGGTGCCTTCAAGCCCGACGATCATCAGCCGGCCTACCTGCGCCCGCAAGTTAGCCACGGCCGGCCTTCACTTCGTTCTTCAGTTCTTCGAGTAAGTTGAGCGCCTGCAGCGGCGTAAGCGAGTTAATGTCGGTGGCATCGAGGCGATCGAGGATGCGCTGAGAGAGCGGCGTAAAAATGGTCAGCTGCATCGGTGCATCGAGGCCTACGGCCGTGGCCTGACGTTCGGCCCGCTCGTGCAGCCGCAGCACCTGCCGGGCGCGGGCGATCACGCTCTGGGGCAGGCCGGCAAGCCGGGCCACGTCGATCCCGTAACTCTTGCTGGCCGCTCCTGCCTCCATGGTGTGAAGAAAGACGATGCCCTGCGGCGTTTCGCGGACGGAAACCCGCAGGTTGCGCAGGCGCGGCAGCTGCTCGGCCAGCAGGGTGAGCTCGTGATAGTGCGTGGCGAAAAGAGTGCGGGCGCGCGTTTGATTGTGTAGGTGTTCAAGCGTGGCCCAGGCTAAGGAGAGGCCGTCATAGGTTGCTGTGCCGCGGCCCATCTCGTCGAGCAGGACCAGGGACTGATCGGTTGCAGTGTTGAGGATGGTTGCGGTCTCGGTCATCTCGACCATAAAGGTAGAGCGCCCGCGCGCAACGTTGTCGCTCGCACCGATGCGCGTGTAGATGCGATCGACGGGCGCAAAGCGCATGCGATCGGCGGGAACAAATGCGCCCATCTGGGCCATGAGCGCCAGCATGGCCGCCTGGCGCAGGTAAGTCGACTTACCGCCCATGTTCGGCCCGGTGATCAGCAACAGGCTCGCTTTCTCGCGATCCAGGTATATGTCATTCGGGACGAAGCGCTCGATCCCGGCGCGGTCCATCATAGGCTCGATGACCGGATGGCGGCCGCCGGCTATCTCTAGGCCGCAGCCGGCAGGATCCAGCAGCGGCTCTACATAATTGCGCTGCGCAGACAGGTGCGCGAAGTTCGCCAGCAGGTCTACTTCAGCCACCGCGCTGCTGGTCGCGCGGATGCGGCTGCCGGCGGCGAGCACCTCGCCGCGCAGCGCGGCAAAGAGCTGTTTCTCGATCTCGATGGAACGCTCGTGCGCGGTGAGGATCTTCTGCTCGTAATCTTTCAGCTCCGGGGTAGTAAAGCGTTCGGCGTTGACCAGGGTTTGTTTGCGTTCGTAGTCGGCCGGGACGTGGCGCAGGTTGGAGCGGGTCAGCTCGATGTAGTAGCCGAAGACGGAGGTGTAGCGGACCTTGAGCGAGGCGACGCCGGTACGTGCCCGCTCGCGCTCTTCAATGGCCGCAATGGCAGCGCGGCCGGTGTGCGAGATCGAGCGCAACTCGTCCAGTTCCTGGTGGACGCCGGCGCGGACTACGCCTCCTTCGGCAAGGGTGAGGGGTGGGTCCGCCTGCACGACTCTCTCGATGGCGCTGGAAAGATCTTCGAGCGCATCCATCCGCGCTGCAATGGAGCGCCATAGCGGGGCGGCGCGGCGGCCGAGCACCACGCATACCAGGGGCAGCGCGCGCAGCGAAGCAGAGAGCGCGAGCAGGTCGCGCGGGCCCGCCGAGTCGAGCGAGATGCGCGCCAGGAGCCGCTCCAGGTCGAGCACCGAGCCCAGCGCCCGGCGCACTTCTTCCCGCTCGATCAGGTCGCGGTGCAGCTCGCCGACCGCGGCCCAGCGGCCGGCCATGCGGTCAGGCGCAAGCAGCGGCCGCAGGATGGTCGCGCGGAGCAGCCGCTTGCCCATCGGGGTCTGGCAGCAATCGAGCGCGTGGAAGAGCGTGGACTCGGCGCCGCCATCGCGAAAGAGCGGCTCGACCAGCTCCAGGTTGCGTACGGTGACCTGGTCGAGCTGGAGGCAGTCGGCACGCTCGTAGAAACGCAGCGTGTCGATGTGAGCCAGCTCGCGCTTCTGCGTGGTCTGCGCATAGTGCAGCAGGGCACCGGCGGCGATAGCGGCGAGCGGGTGCTCGGAGACGCCGAAGCCGTCGAGCGATTGCGCACCGAGTTGCCGCTCAAGCAGGGGCAGGGCGTAATCGCGGGTAAAGATCCACTCATCGAGCGTCGTTTTGGTGCGGATGCGCTCGAGAGCCCGGGTCCAGACCTGTTCGGCGTCCGGCTCGGGGACGGCGAGCGGGTGGGCCGCTGAGAGCAGCAGCTCGGAGGGGGCGGCGCGGGTCAGCTCGTCGGCGCAGAGCAGGGTAGCGTGCGGGCCGGAGAAGGCAGTGGCGCGAAACTCGCCGGTGGAGAGATCGAGCAGCGCGAGCGCCGCGTGGCCGGGCGCGCTTGCAACGGCGGCCAGGTAGTTGTTCTCCTCGGCGCCCAGGGCGGCGTCCACCGAGGTGCCGGGGGTGAGGATCCGGGTCACTTCGCGGCGCACGATCTTCCTGGTGAGTTTCGGGTCCTCCATCTGCTCGCAGATCGCCACCCGGTAGCCCTTGCGCAGCAGCTTGGCGATGTGGCCTTCGGCGGCATGGAAAGGTACGCCGCACATGGGCACCGACTTTTCCCGGTCGCGCGCAGTAAGGGTGATCTGGAGCTCGCGGGCGGCGGTGCGGGCGTCTTCGAAGAAGAGCTCGTAGAAGTCGCCCAGGCGGAAGAAGAGCAGCGCGTCGGGGTTCTGCTGCTTGGCGGTGGTGTACTGGCGCATGAGCGGCGTCAGCGCGGAGTCATGGGAGGCTTCGGTCACGAAGGCTCAGGATATCGCGAACCGGCAAACAGGGGAGCGTGCACCGTTCGAGGAAATCTGCCGTTCGCCTTCTGCTGGTGGGGCGCCGAGCGGTCCGCCGGGCCTTTCGTCCGCACACGCGCGCACAAAAAAGCCACCCCTTGCTGGCAGGGGTGGCTTTCCGGGGCGCCGGACGCAGCAACGCTAGCCGTTGCGAACCTCGGCGTCCGAGCCGTGCTGCTTGACCATCTTGTTGTAGATGCCCAGCAGCAGGAAGGGCGCGGCCCACTGGCCGACGAAGAGCGCATTCTCATCCTTGCCCTGGGTCTTCAGCACCAGCGAGCCGATGATCGACGCAAAGCATGCCCCGAGAAAGAAACTGCTGGGCAGCCTGGCGGAGTAGCTCTCCATCAGGGATGTGACCTGGTCCTCATGAATGTCTCCTGCGTGCACGCGGTAGTCTGCCATGGTAATTCTCCTCCTGATCGGTTCTTGTTTCCTGGACGACGGGCGAGCCGGACAGCGGCGCGCGCTAGAAAGCACAAACAGAGTGAGAGATGGGCCGGAGGCTGACTCCGTTGCCGGCCGCGGGCGAAATACTTTTGCGACGGGGGCGGGCAGCGGCGCGGTTTGTTGCTGGGATAAAAGACCATTGGGCCCTGGCCGATGCTCGAAGCCGCCAGGGATCGAGGGGCGGCGCAGCCCCCGCGCTTATACTTGAGGATTGGTGGCGTGACGAATGTTTCTGCTCTGGATTCGATTTGCGGCGGTGCTCTATGCGGCGGCCAGCGTCTGCGCTGTGCCGGCTGTGCTGTGGAACCGGGCCCGCTGGCGGCGAGCGTCGATGGGGCTGGCGGTCGCAGCCTGGCTGTTTCATTTTGTCAGCTTCAGCGAAACTCTGGCCGCGGCGCACCGGTTGATTCCGGTGGGCATGCACGAGGTCCAGTCCACCCTCTCGCTGCTCATTGCGACCGCCTTCCTGGTCATCATCGGGACCTATCGCACCCTCTCTTTCGGCATCTTCGCCCTGCCGCTCGCTTTTCTTCTCACGCTGCCTTCGGCACTTGGACCGGATCAATACACGTTTGCCTCGCCGCTGGTACGCGGCGGGTGGATCTTCATTCATGTGACGGCCTTGCTCGCGGCCGACGCCCTGCTGATCTTCAGCCTGCTGGCCAGCCTGCTTTACCTGGTGCAGGAGCGCCGGCTCAAGGACAAGCACACGCCCGGCTTTTTGACCTGGCTGCCGCCGCTCGACACCATGGACCGGATCGCCCAGAATACGCTGGTGCTCGGCTTCTGCTGCATGACGCTGGGACTCGTGGTGGGCTCCTTTATCGCCCAGGAGAAGGTCGGTCCGGCGTACTTTCTGGATCCCAAGGTGCTGCTCTCCTTTGTCATGTGGGTGCTCTACGTGGTGATGCTGTTTGTGCGCCGCAGCACCGGCCTGCGCGGGCGGCGCGCGGTCTACCTTTCGTCGATGGTGTTTCTGCTGATGCTGAGCGTGTGGGCCGCCAATCTGCTCAGCTCGGTGCACAGGTTCGGGCGCCCATGAGCGATGCGGGCGCAGACGCCATGAAGTTTCTGCTGGTCGGCATCAACCACAAGACCGCCCCGGTCGAGCTCCGGGAGCAGCTCGCCATACCGGGCGATCGGCTGGTCGAGGCGACCCGGTCGCTGCTCGCGCACCCGGGCGTGCACGAGGCGATGATTGTGTCCACCTGCAACCGGGTCGAGCTGCTGGCCGCCTACCGGGAAGTGCTGCCGGACATGGCCGCCTTCTTTGACGCGCATTTCGCGGTGGACGCGGGCGAGCTGCGACCGCACCTCTACCAGCATCGCGGCTCCGAGGCCGTCCGGCACCTGTTTCGCGTGGCTTCGAGCCTGGACTCGATGGTGGTCGGCGAGCCCCAGATCCTGGGCCAGGTGAAGGAATCCTACGGTGTCGCCCGGACGCTCGGCGCGGTCCGCTCGCAGCTGGACCGCCTGCTGCAGAGCGCGTTTGCGGTGGCGAAAAAGGTGCGCACCGAGACCCTGATCGGGAGCTCCTCGGTCTCGATCGCTTCGGTGGCGGTGGATCTCTCGCGCAAGATCTTCGGCTCGCTCGAGGGCCGACGGGTGCTGCTGGTAGGGGCGGGCAAGATGAGCGAGCTGGCCGCCCGCCATCTGTTGCAGCAGGGCGCAGGCTCGCTGCTGGTGACCAACAGAACCGAGGAGCGCGCCCTCCGGCTGGCCCGCAACTTCAACGCGCAGGTGCTGCCCTTTGCCGAGCTGCAGGCGCGCGCGGGCGAAGCCGATATCGTGATCACCTCGACCGGCTCGCCGGAGTTTCTCTTTCGACGCGAGCACGGCCAGCAGCTGCTGCAACGCCGCAAGGGCCGACCGATGTTCTTTATCGACATCGCCGTGCCCCGCGACGTCGATCCTGAGATGAACCGTGTCGACGGGGTCTTCCTCTACGATATCGACGACCTGCAGTCGGTGGCGGTGTCGAACCTGGCGGACCGCTCGCGGGAGGCCTCGAGCGCCGAGCGGATCATCGCCGACGAAGTGGCGCGGTTTGCGCGGCGGGCCTCGGCGCTCGACGTGGTGCCGGCCCTGGTCGGGCTGCAACAGAGTGTCGAAGGGATGCGACAGGCCGCGCTGCGGGGGGCTCAGGTGCGCCTGCAGGGTCTTACCGAGGAGCAGCAGGCTGCCGTCGAGACGCTGACCCGCGGGCTGGCCAACAAGTTTTTGCACCTGCCCCTGCAGGCCTTGCGCGATGCGGCACAGCAGGGCGATGCGGCGCGCCTGGAGATGCTGCTGGAGATCTTTCGCCTGGAGAGCAGCATGGCGGAAAAGGCTGCGCCGCGCGCACCCGCCGAGGCAGAGCGGCCCGGGGATGCGGACACCGCGGCGAGTGAGCAAGCGGGCCAGACCGCCATCGCCGTGCCGGGGAGCAAGCAGGGATGATTCGCATCGGCTCGCGCGGCTCGGCGCTCGCGCTCTGGCAGGCCCACCACGTGGCAGATGCGCTGCGGGGCGCCGGCCACGAGGTCACGATCGAGATCATCCGCACCACCGGCGACCGTCTGCAGAGCGTGAGCTTTGCTGAGGTCGGCACCAAGGGCATGTTTACCAAGGAGATCGAGGAGGCCCTGGCGGACGGACGCATCGACCTCGCTGTGCACTCGCTCAAGGACCTGCCGACCGTGCTCGACCCCTCGTTTACCCTGGCTGCCATTCCGCCGCGCGCCGACCCCTCTGACGCCTTCGTGTCGAAAGAGTTTGCAAACTTCGCCGCGCTTCCGCAGGGCGCGCGTGTGGGCACCAGCAGCCTGCGCCGCCAGTCGCAGTTGCGGGCCGTCCGTCCCGATCTGGCCTATGTCGAATTCCGCGGCAACGTGGATACCCGGCTGCGCAAGCTCGGCGAGGGGCAGGTGGAGGCCATCATCCTGGCCTCGGCAGGGCTCGATCGCCTGGGTTACACGGAGTGGCTGCGAGAGCGGTTTGCCTCGCTGGTGCTCTGTCCCGCGGCCGGGCAAGGTGCGCTTGCCATCGAGACCCGGGCCGCCGACCGGGCGACAGCCGCGGCGCTGCTCTTTCTGGATGATGCCGACACCCGCTTTGCCGTGGTTGCGGAACGGGCCGCTCTGCACGCCCTGGGCGGCGGCTGCCAGGTGCCGATCGGCATCCACTGCGGCCGCGATGCATCGGGCTGGCTGCTGAGCGGGGTGGTCGCATCGGGCAGCGGTACGGGACTGGTGCGGGTCCAGGTCGGCCACCAGCATGCGGAGGGCGAGCCTGCGCCGGGCGGCCTCTCGTCGATGGCGGTCGACGAGGCGGCTGCGCGCGGACTCGGCGAGCGGCTGGCGGCGCGACTGCTGGCCCAGGGCGCCGGCGCTCTGCTCGGCATCCACAGCGAGGTGGGCGAGGGCGAGAATGCCTCCCTCCGCGGCCCCGTCAACGCAGGCCCATGAGCCGCACGGGTGTGGCTGCAGGCGGATCGAAGTGACCGAGGGCCCTCTCGCCGGACGGACCATCGTCGTGACGCGTTCCCGCGAGCAGGCCTCGGCGCTGAGCACGGGGCTGCGCGCGCTCGGTGCCGCCGTGATCGAGATTCCTACCATCGCCATCCTGCCGCCACGCTCCTATGCGCCGCTCGACGCTGCGTTGACGCGCTGGCATACGTATGACTGGCTGATCGTGACCAGTGCGAACACGGCGCGGGTCCTGGCCGAGCGGCTGCGGGCTCTCGAGCGGGCACAGATCGGTCAGCCGCCTACGGTGGCGGTTGGCCCCGCGACCGCTGCCGCCCTGCGGCAGAACGGCTTGCGCGTGGACCTGGAGCCGAGGCCCGCGGTGGCAGAGTCGATCGTGGCTGCCCTCAAGGATCGGGTCGCAGGACAAAGGGTGCTCCTGGCCCGGGCTGAGGTTGCCCGCGACCTGCTGCCCGAGGCGCTTACCCGGGCGGGCGCGCACCTTACCCTTGTGGATGCATACCGCACGGTGCTGGCCGAGGAGTCGCGCGCGCTGGTGGCAGAGATCTTCGCCGGTGCTTCGGCAAGCGGACCCCGGCACAGGATCGATGCGCTGACCTTCACCAGCTCCTCGACCGTGAACAACCTTGCCGCCCTGCTTGAGAAAGCAGAGGCGCTCTGGCCGCGGGGCAGCAAAGTCTTCTCGATCGGCCCCATTACCAGCGCCACACTGCGTGCGCATGGCATTGAGCCTGACCAGGAGGCCCGGCAGCACGATGTCGGCGGGCTGATCGCGGCGGTGGTGCAAGGCCTGGCCGGCCCGGCAGCGGGGAACACGCGCTAGCCCGACTCCGGCGCTCAGGGCACGAGCACGACCTTGCCGCCTGCCCCGCCGCCCTCGGCCAGCCGCGTGGCTTGCTGCACCTCGCTCAGGGGGAAAGTCTTGGCGATCGGCAGGATCAGCAAACCGCGCGCGACCTCGTCGGCCAGCTGGTAGAGCCGCGAGGCATCGGGCACCGCCATCATCGTTTCGACCCGGATCTCGCGCCCCGGGGACTGCGCCGGCGGCCCCACCACGGAACCGTACACCCCGCCGTCCCGGAGCGTCTTGAGGATGCGTGACTGCATCGGGCCGCCGACCGTATCGGCGACCGCATCGACCTCATGGACGGACTCCATCTCATGCGGGTTGTCGAGCGCCACCACCCGTTCGACGACCAGCCTCGATGCCTCCGCGCGCTGGCTCTCGCGCACGGCTGCGATCACGCGCGCGCCCTGGGTGAGGGCCACGTGCAGGGCTGTGCGGCCGACGCTGCCGAGCGCGCCCGAGATCAGGATGGTCTGGCCGGCCTTTGCCTGGATGGCCCGCTCGATCAGTTGCGCGCCCGTCAGCAGCGCCAGGGGCAGGGCCGCAGCCTGCTCAAAGCTGAGCGCTTCCGGAATCGGCGCCAGCGTGCCGGCCCTGGCGGTCGCGTAGTCGGCGTAGGTGTGATTGGCCAGCGCCATCACCCGCATGCCGGCAGGGAAACCGGTGACCGAGCCACCGGACTGGTCTACCTCGCCGGCCAGGTCCCGGCCCAGGATCTCGGGCAGGGTGAGCGGGAACCGGTCCCGCGCCGCGCCCGAGCGTAGCTTCCAGTCAATCGGGTTGACGCTGGTGGCGCGCACCCGTACGCGCACTTCGTCTTCGCCCACCGGCGGCATCTCGGCATCCTCGTAGCGCAGCTGATCGAGGCCGCCGTAGGCATGCATGACAACAGCTTTCATCTGGATATCTCCCTTTGCACGATAGGATGTGGGTGAGGTGGAGAAGGTGCGTGCCGGGGCCGAGGTAGGCCCCAGCGCGATGCGCTTGCGCGCGGCGAGGGCAAACCGGACCGGAGCGCGGGCGCGAGTGCTGATAGCATGGATTGAATCCACACAATGGAGACGCGATGCAGGCGATACTTGCGCTCGAAGACGGGCGCATCTTCCGCGGTGAGGGCTACGGGGCGAAGGTGGAATGCTCCGGCGAGGTTGTTTTCAATACGTCGCTCACCGGCTACCAGGAGATCTTTACCGACCCCTCCTATGCCGGCCAGATTGTTGTTCTCACGAATCCTCAGATTGGCAATTACGGCACCAATGCAGCCGATGCGGAAGCCAAACATCCGTATATCGAAGGCCTGGTGGTGCGTGAATTTTCGTTGGTCAGCTCGAACTGGCGCTCCGAGCAGGTGGCAGACGAGTACCTGGAACGCTACAACGTTCCGGTAATTTCGGAGATCGATACCCGCGCCCTGGTGCGCCACCTGCGCGAGCATGGCGTGATGCGCGGTGTGATCTCAACCAGCGAGCCCGATGCCGCGGTGCTGGTCGCCAAGGCGCGTGCGCTGCGCAAGATGGATGGCACCGACCTGGCCAGCCTTGTCTCCACCCGCGAAGCCTACGAGTGGCACAACCCGGGCGGCGATCCTCTGCACCCGGCCGCCAGTGCGCCGGAGCGCGAGTGCGACCTGCATGTGGTGGCCTACGACTATGGGATCAAGCAGAATATTCTGCACATGCTCGGGAGCCAGGGATGTCGGGTGACCGTTGTGCCTGCGCGCACCTCGGCTGAAGACGTGCTCGCCTTGCAGCCGCATGGCGTGTTTTTGTCCAATGGACCAGGGGACCCTGAGCCCCTGACCTACGCCAACCAGACCATTCGCGCGTTAGCCGGCAAGACGCCGATCTTTGGTATCTGCCTCGGCCACCAACTCATCGGCCAGGCGCTCGGCGGCAAGACCTTCAAGCTGAAATTCGGACACCACGGCGGCAATCATCCGGTCAAGCAGTTGTCTAACGGCAAGGTCGAAATTACGAGTCAAAATCATAACTATGCCGTGGATGCCGACTCTCTGGATGCCAACCAGGTGGACCTGACCCATATCAATCTCAATGATCAGACGCTTGAAGGATTGCGCCACCGCAGCATGCCGATCCTGAGCGTGCAGTATCACCCTGAGGCAAGCCCCGGGCCCCATGACTCGCACTACCTGTTCCATGACTTCCGCACCATGATGGAAGAGTGGAAGCGCTGATCGAGCCTTGACGCGGGCGAATGTTAAACTTGGCAGACGCGAGAAACAGCTATGCTCGGTGTCCGTCTGGATCGAGAATGGGAGCAGCGGCTTGCAGGCTCGGCTCCGAAGACGGGCAGACACTTCGCCAAGCTCTGGCCGGAGGGCAGGCTGCGAATAGCCGCCTGTCGCGACCAGCGCGTCGCGGCCCAGCCTGATCCTCGAAGAGGGGTCAAGGCGCCGGCGAGCAGATCGAAAGCCGGTTGGCGTTGCCGCGTCGGCAAGCGACAATGGATCGGCAAGCGACCATAGATTCTGTGCATTGCGAGACAAGCAGCTGCTTGTCCTCGCGCTCGAACACGGCAACTGCCGCTTAGCTTATCAGTAAGGGATACGATGCCACGCAGGAACGACATCACCAAGATCCTTGTCATCGGCTCTGGCCCTATTGTGATCGGTCAGTCCGCCGAATTTGATTATTCCGGAACTCAGGCCTGCAAGGCGCTTCGCGCCGAGGGCTACGAGGTCGTGCTGGTGAACTCCAACCCGGCCACGATCATGACCGATCCCGATCTTGCCGATCGCACCTACATCGAGCCACTTACTGTGGACTATCTGGAAGAGATACTCCGCATCGAGAGCGAGATGCTGCGCCAGCAAGGCCGTGCGGGCAGGTTCGCCGTACTGCCTACTGTCGGAGGCCAGACTGCGTTGAACCTGGCCGTGGAGCTCTCCGATACAGGCGTACTCGAAAAGTTTGATATCGAACTGATCGGCGCCAAGCTCGAAGCCATCAAGAAGGCTGAAGACCGGTTGCTCTTCAAGGATGCGATGGCGCGCATTGGTCTCGACGTCCCGCGATCGGCGCTGGTTAACAACCTGCGCGATGGGCTTGAGTTTGCCAGCAAGATCGGCTTTCCCGTCATCATTCGCCCATCGTTTACCCTCGGCGGATCCGGGGGCGGCATCGCCTACAACCGGGAAGAGTTGATGGAAATTCTGGCTCGCGGACTCGACCTTTCCCCGGTACACGAGTGCCTGATTGAAGAGTCGGTCCTGGGCTGGAAGGAGTATGAGCTGGAGGTTGTCCGCGACCTGGCCGACAACGTCATCATTATCTGCTCGATTGAAAATATCGATCCGATGGGCGTGCACACCGGCGACTCGATTACGGTAGCGCCGGCGCAGACGCTTACCGATCGCGAATATCAGGCGATGCGTTCAGCCGCCATCGCCATCATTCGCGAGATCGGGGTAGAGACCGGCGGCTCGAACGTGCAGTTTGCCGTTAACCCGGTAAATGGGCGCATGACGGTGATCGAGATGAACCCGCGCGTCTCTCGCTCCTCTGCGCTCGCGTCCAAGGCAACCGGCTTTCCTATCGCCAAGATCGCGGCGAAGCTGGCAGTGGGCTACACGCTCGATGAGATTCCGAACGACATCACACGCATGACGCCGGCCTGCTTTGAGCCGTCGATCGACTACGTGGTCATCAAGATTCCCAAGTGGCAGTTCGAGAAGTTCCCCGGAGCGGATGAAAGTCTAAGCCCCCAGATGAAGTCTGTTGGCGAGGCGCTGGCGATGGGCCGCACCTTCAAAGAGGCGCTGATGAAAGCCTTCCGGTCGCTCGAGACCGGCAAGCGGGTAGGCGCAGAGGTGCTGGACCCGAAGCGACTGACGCAGCGCCTGGTTACGCCGCAACCCGAGCGCTTGAACTATATTCGCTTCGCGTTCCGCCGCGGCATGAGCGTGCGGGAAGTCGCCCGGCTTACGTCGATGGATCCCTGGTTCCTTCACCAGATCAAGGAGATCACCGACGCCATCACAGCGCTCGGCGGGACGACGGCTGACCTTGTGTCACCGCAACAGTTACGTAAAGCCAAGCGCATGGGCATCTCTGATGAGCGTTTGGCCGAGGTCTGGAACCTGAGTGGCGCCGCCGGCGTCGAGCAGGTGCGGCAACTGCGACTCGGCCAGGGGCTGAAGCCGGTCTACAAGCTAGTGGATACGTGCGCCGCCGAGTTCGCCTCGAGCACGCCGTACCTCTACTCTTCCTATGACGAAGAGGACGAGGCGCTTCCGACCTCCAGGCGCAAGGTGATTATTCTCGGCAGCGGCCCCAACCGGATCGGGCAGGGAATCGAGTTTGACTACTGCTGCTGCCATGCGGCCTTTGCCTTACGCGAAGACGACTATGAAACGATCATGGTCAATTGCAATCCCGAGACCGTCTCGACCGATTACGACACCAGCGACCGGCTTTACTTTGAACCGCTTACCCTCGAAGACGTGCTTTCTGTCTACGAGCACGAGGCGCAGAGCGGGGCGGAGATCGGGATGATCGTACAGTTCGGCGGCCAAACTCCGCTGAACCTAGCCCTCCGGCTCAAGGCCGCAGGCGTGCCGATCCTCGGCACCTCTCCTGAGTCCATCGATCTTGCCGAGGATCGAAAGCGGTTTGGAAAACTCCTGCTCGAGCTCGAGATCCCGCAGCCAGATGCGTCCACTGCAACCAGCATCGACGAGGCCCTGGCGGGCGCCGAGCGCATCGGCTATCCGGTGCTGGTGCGGCCCTCCTATGTGCTCGGCGGCCGGGCCATGGTTATCGCCTATGATCGGGAGGCGGTCACCCGGTACATGAAGGAAGCAGTGGAGTATTCGCAGGAGCGGCCCATCCTGATCGATCGCTTTCTCGAGGACGCGGTTGAGGTGGACGTCGACGCACTCTGTGACGGTAGCGATGTGATCATCGCAGGTATCATGCAGCACATTGAAGAAGCGGGCATCCACTCTGGTGACTCCTCGTGCGTGCTGCCGCCGGTAGACCTGTCAAAGGCTACGCTGGCAACCATTCGCACCTACACCCGCAAACTGGCGCTAGCGCTGAACGTCGTCGGTCTGGTCAATCTGCAGTTTGCTATTCAACGCGACAAGGTGTTTGTCATCGAGGTGAATCCGCGCGCCTCGCGAACCGTACCTTACGTCTCCAAGGCTACCGGCATTCCGCTCGCCAAGATCGCATCGCGGCTGATGACCGGGCGCACTCTACGCGATCAACTTCCGGAGGAGTTGGCAAGCGGCGAAGACTTGGGCACCGGAACCCATTTCTTTGTGAAGTCGCCCGTATTTCCCTGGAACAAATTCCCCGGGGTCGACCCGGTGCTGGGTCCCGAAATGCATTCGACGGGTGAAGTGATGGGGGTGGCGGACAATTTCGGCGAGGCCTTTGCCAAGGCGCAACTGTCTGCAGGGCTCAAGCTGCCCACCGGTGGATCTGTCTTTTTCAGCGTGAACGACCGGGACAAGCCTCAGTTAGTTGACTTGGCGCGGCAGTATGTCGAGTTAGGATTCCACCTGGTCGCGACCGAGGGAACTGCGAACCGCCTGGAGGAAGAGGGCTTGGTGGTTGAGCGCGTCTTCAAGGTGAAAGAAGGCCGCCCCAATGTGGTAGATCTGATCAAAGGGGACCGCATCCAGCTCATCGTCAATACCCCCTACGGCTTCGACACGTTCTTCGACGAAAAGGCCATCCGTCGATCCGCGGTTCTGCAGCGGATTCCCATGATCACCACTGTCGCGGCCGCGCGCGCCGCCGCCGAAGGCATTGCTGCCCTGCAGCGCAAGACTTTGAACGTGTTCGCACTGCAGCACCTGCATAGCCAAAGGGTTGCAGCGGCCGCGCGTGGGTAAGTTCGGTGAGTAGGATGGTGGCTGCTGCGCGACGGTCCGCCACGGCGCTGCTGATACTCTTCGCGCTTACCCTCGGCGCATCGAACGCGCAGCAGCCGGCCGGGCCCTCTGCGACCGATCAGGCTCTGACGCAGCTGAAACAAGGCGAGCCGCAGCAGGCACTGGATCTACTCGAAAGGACGATTGCCGCCGACCCTGGGAATGCTGCCGCCAACCTGCTGGCCGCCAGCTGTGCGATCGCACTCTATCGTGCAGACCTGGCGGTAAGTTATGGCGAGCGAGCACGTGCGCTTGAACCCGATAACTGGAAGGTCGACACCACGCTTGTGACCGCCTACGCGATGGCCGGGGAGACGCGCAAGCGCGACGCCGAACGCGCCGCCCTGCACGCGCTCCACACCTCGGGCAAAGTGCAGGATGCGGCAGAGACCAGTGGTTTTCTTCTCGATCGGTTCAAGGCCAAGCGGTACAGTGCGGATGCGGTCGAGTACTTCACTCCGGTCGGCAGGTTTCACATCTACTATCGCTTCGTCGTGCACAATCATCGCGGCCAAAGGGCCTGGCAGATTGACGTGCAGAGCGACGACTTCAACCAGGCCTCCTGGGCGAAGGCCTATCCTGAGCAAGCTGCCGGGGGGCAGCGGCAGTTCCAGATCACGGGCGAGGGGGAAGGGGTGCGCAGTGACTATCGCAGCTTTTCAGGCTCACCCAACTACGACTGGATCCGGGCGCGCGTCATCGAAATTCTGGATGCGCAGAGTGGCCCATTCCCGGGTGAGCCGAGTGAGGCTTCGAGATAGTCCGCGTACAATGAACCCATGTTGCTGGAAGGTATCTATACCGCACTGACTACGCCTTACTATCCTGACGGGCGACTCTATCTGCGCAAGCTCGAGCATAACGTGGATCGCTACTCCCGCACGCCGGTCGCAGGCATGGTTGTGCTCGGTTCGACGGGCGAGGCGGTGATGCTTGACGATGCCGAAGCGCGCGAGGTGCTTAAGGTTACTGCCTCGGCGGCCGCACCTGAGAAAGTACTGCTCGCCGGTGTCGGCCAGGGAAGCGCACTCGCCACACTACGGCTGGCCGACGTTGCCGCCGAGCATCACTATGATGCCGTACTGATTCGTACGCCGAACTACTATGGTCCGCAGATGAGCCCGCTCGCTATGCTGACTTATTACCGCGCGGTTGCTGACCGATCCCCCCTGCCGGTCGTTCTGTATACCATTCCCAAGTTCACCTATTACGATCTCGCGACCGAGCTGATCGCTGAACTCGCACAGCACCCCAATATCATCGGCCTCAAAGATTCCACCGGCAACGTGCAACGGCTGGGTGAGATCGTCACCGCCACGCGCTCTGCTGCTGCGCGCTCCGTCACGGTCACCCCGACCTTTGCCGCGGTCACGCAGCGCATGTTAGCTCCGCAAGTAGCTGCCGGATCCTTCATCGCGGCAGACCTGCTCGCGGGCGATGCGACAAACGCCGTTCCTGTACTTACGACGGCCCCGCCCGCTCCGGCGTTGAAGACGCGTACGCGCGAGGTAGGTTTTCAGGTGATGAGCGGCGCGGCGGACAAGATAGAAGCTTCGCTCCACGCCGGCGCAACAGGCGCGGTGCTGGCCATGGCGGCCTGCGCGCCGCAGGCTTGCCATGAGGTCTATATCGCCTGCAAGGAAAATGATCCGGCGCTGGCGGCGGAAAAACAGCAGCGCCTTGTTGCCGCCTCGGACTATGTGGTCGGAACCCTGGGAATTGCAGGCATCAAGCACGCGTGCGATTTGAACGGCTACTATGGCGGGCGTCCCCGCCTGCCGCTGCTGCCACTTACGGGCGAAGAGCAGGCCGAGGTTGCGCGCCTCATGCGCGATCTTCGCAACTAGATCTTCCTCGCCCTGCCACGGTAGCTGGTCGATCCGGGTAGCTTGCAGTTCTGGCCAGGGCGCAGACGAAGATGGAGCTCTGGCAGCCTTTTGCGCTCCACAAGCAATCCCAGGTGCTAAGACGAAAAGAAGGACGGCGAGGATGCGACGCTCTTGTTTGCTTTGGTTCGTGCTGGGCGCGACGGCTTTTCTCTTGTTCGGGGATGCGCCGGCAGCGCAATCGCAGGTGGCGATCTACGCTGAATTCAGTGCCTCAGATTTCAACCTGCCGAACATCGACTGGCAGTATGGAACGACCTTTGGGCTCTACTACAACGCCTGGACGATCCCTTTCTTCGCGGTAGGACTGGATGGTCGAGGCTCGGTGGTGGGATCAGGAAGCCCGAAGATCGACAGCGGTTTGGCCGGCCCGCGCATCACCTTTAAACCGCATGTACTGCCGGTCATGCCCTATGTCGAGGCTCTTGTCGGCTTCGGGCATGCCGAGTACGGCCAGGGCGCGGCTCAGACGAGCAAGAGTCAGTTGGAGTATCAATTTCTGGGCGGGGCAGATTTCACTATATTCCCCCGCATCGATTGGCGCGCTGTCGAATTCTCCTACGGAGGGCTCTCGGGCCAGGGTTTCAATCCCCGCACGCTCAGCACGGGCCTTGTGTTCAGGCTTCCATGAGGTTGCTGGCATCTTTCTGGCCAGGGCGCATGCCGAAGTCGAGGACCAGAAGTTCGATGGCAGCTGCTACAGTAGCCTATGCGTAGTCTCGCTTGCTTGTGGGTAGTGTGCTGTATCTCGTTTGCCGGTGCACAGCAAACCCTGCCCGCTACCCCTGCGACCGTCGCCTGGGGTTATTATTCGGCTCTCGCTAAGCCGGTGCTTACGATCCACAGCGGAGACACGCTCCGAGTCGATACCTTGTCGACCTGCGGCCCGCCCGAGCGGCTGCAAAAGGAAGGCGTTCATGCCGAGGAGATTCCTAAGTCGGTCCTGGACATTTATGCGGCGAAAGAGATCGATAAAGGCCCGGGCGGGCACATCCTGACAGGTCCCATTGCGATCGCGGAAGCTGCACCGGGGGATGTGCTCGAAGTTCGCATCGAGAAAATTGAGATCGATGTACCCTGGGCATGCAATGGTTTCGGGGCAGGCCGCGGCTATCTCCCCGACGATTTCCCCTACGGCAAGATGTCTATCATCGCGCTGGATCGAGCAAAGATGCTGGCGCACTTTGCTCCCGGCATCGACATCCCGCTGCACCCGTTCTTTGGCTCCATGGGGGATGCGCCCCCGGAGTCCGCCGGGCGCTACAACAGTGCGCCGCCCTGGATGCACGGCGGGAACATGGACAACAAGGAGTTAGTCGCAGGGACGACGCTCTATCTGCCGGTGCATGCGGCGGGCGCGCTGTTTGAGGTAGGCGACGGGCATGCCGGTCAGGGCAACGGTGAGGTCGATATTACCGCCCTCGAGACGATGTTGACGGGTACGTTCCAGTTCATCGTGCACAAGGACCGGCACATACTCTGGCCCTATGCGGAAACGCCCACCGCCTATATCACGATGGGATTCAGCGAGGACTTGAATGAAGCGACCAAGATCGCGCTGCACAACATGCTGGATTTTCTGGTGAGCGAGAAACATCTAAGTCGCGATCAGGCCTATCAGTTGTCGAGCGTGGCCGTGGACCTGGACATTACCCAGCTTGTCGATACCAAGGTAGGTGTCCATGCAATGCTGCCCAAAGCTCTCTTTACTCAGCAACAGCGTTGAGTCCGCGGCGCACTCTAGCTACGCTCTAAAGGTTAACGCGGCTGCAGGATAATCCCTGAGCCCTCAACGACCGGGACTGGGCTTGGTCGCGACGATGCGGACGCCCATTCCATTCAGCAGGCTTCTCCCCTGGGCGCCTTCCGGGGAAGTCGGATAGCGCTGCACGAGCGAGCGCAGGTCACGGATGCCCGCATCGCGCTGCTGGGTAGCCAGCTCGGCCTGCGCCTTGCGCAGCTGTGCCGGGGCCGCCTTGCTGCTGCCCGCAAACTGTTCCAGCACCATATCGTAGTAGCGAATGGATGCCGGATACAGTCCCTGCCGAAACGAGATTTCTCCCAGGTAGTAACTGCTGTTCCCGGCAAGCGGGTTCTGCGGATAGTACTTGAGCACGTCCGCAAATTCGGATGTTGCGATATCGTAGCGTGCACCGTTGTAGTCGCGCAGCGCACTTTGGTATAGCTGTTCGACGGGCGGAGCCTGGGTCGCCGATGGGGTCGGACGTGTCGGCGCCAGGCTGGTGCCGCTGACGGACTGGCCGCTGCCAAGCGGCGCTGACGGAGTGTAGCCGGCCGCATTGGGATCGCCGGCTGTGCCCTGCGCCGGGGTACTCTGCTGCACCGGCGCGGCGGGCTGCGCCTGCACGTTCTGCAACTGCGATTGTATGTCGCTGAGTTGCTTATTCACCTGGCCCAGGCGCGTCTTCAACTCGTCGACCGAGTCATTGAGCCCCTGGATCTGGCCGGCCAGCGCGTCGTTCTTGCTGCTCTGCTCCAGCTGGCCCTGCATGGCGGTGATCTGCTGCGCCATGCGATTGGCGCTGTCGGCGGACTGCTCAACCAGGTGTTGCAGCACGCCCATACGCTCGTCATTGGACTGCTGTAAGTGCTGCAGCATGTCAGACAATTGCTGGACCTGGGTTTGCAGCTGAATCATCTCTTTTGAGACCGCGTGCGCGGGCATCGGCACGAGCAGGCCAGCGAGAAGAGCAAGAAGAAGGATCGGTCGGCGCACGTGGGTTCCCCCCTGGTAATTCGTAACAGTAGCGACTACAAGTCCCCTGGCGGGGGAGGCGACCACTTCGTGGCGGATGCTTTGAAGCGCCTCCGCTCCGCCACCAAGGCGGCCGCCTCCCACGCTCTGGCTCGCCTCTCCTACCGATCCACTGCAAACTGCGCGCGGCGATTCTTCTGGAAGCAGCTCTCGTCATGCTCGGTGCAGAACTGCTTCTCCTTGCCATAGCTCACAGTGCGGATGCGGTCCGGGCTGATCCCGGCCGAGACCAGCGCCTGCTTGGCCGCGTTGGCGCGGTTCTCACCGAGCGCCAGGTTGTACTCGGTCGAGCCCCGCTCATCGCAGTAGCCGCCCAGCACGATCTTCAAACCGCTGTGCGCGCTCAGGTAGCTTGCATCTTTGGCGATCGTGGCGGCGGAATCGGCACCCACGTCGTAGCTGTCGTAGTCGAAGAAGATGTCCTGCACGTTCTGGTGGAAGGTCGCGTCATCCACATCGCCCTCGTTCATGTTGCTGGCCGGCGCGGCGTTTGCATTTCCGCTGCCCACGGTTACCCGCGCTGTCGCATCGGTGGTGCCGCCGTCGCCGCGTGCGATCAGGTGGTAGTTGGTGGACTCGGTGGGGCGCACGGTCTGGGTGCCGGAGCTGGCCACCGCGCCCATGCCTTCAATGGAAATATCGGTTGCGTTCTGCGTGTGCCACACGAGGATGACGCTGTCGCCCGAGTTGACCGAAGTCGGCGTCGCCGTGATGTCAGCAGTCGGCGCGGCGCCCGAGGATAGAGGGGGCGGTGGCGGCGGCGGCGATTGTTTCTTGTGGCAGCCGGCCACGGCCAGCAAAGCGGCCATGCTGACCACGGCGGCATAGATGCCGGGGGACTTGCGGGTCTGTACGTACACGGTTCTCCTCCTTAGGGAGCGGTCCTGTTTCTACGTTGGCGCTTCGAACGCGCAGTTGTGCTTCCGAATCGTGGCCCTATTTCCAACTCCAGTTTGGCATCGAGTCCGACCCGCCGTGCGAGAGCGCGTGCTGCTCGGTGCCGTCGGCCAGCATGCTCCATATCTGCGAGCCGCCGTTCTCCCTCTGGAAGACGATGTGCCGGCCATCGGGCGCCCAGGAGGGAAAGTCATTGCGGCCGGCATCGTGGGTGAGCTGGATCCAGCGGCGGCTGGCCACGTCCATGATGTAGATGTCCTGGCCGCCGGGGGCGCCGGGGCCGTACTTGCGGTTCCAGGCAAAGGCGAGGAACTGGCCGTTGGGCGACCAGGAGGGCGAGGTCGCGTAGCCGCCGTCGGTCATGCGCTGCACGTTTGCGCCATCGGCGTCCATGATGTAGATCTGCGGCAGCCCGGTGCGCCCGCTCACCCACGCGATCTGGGCGTTGGTCTTGGGGTTCCAGACCGGGGAGACATCGGGGCCGCGGAAGTTGGTCACCCGGTGGAGTGCGCCGCCGGCCGCGTCGGTGGTGTAGATCTCAGAATCCCCACCCTCCCGGTCAGAGGAGAAGGCCAGCTTGGCGCCATCGCTCGACCAGGCCGGGGAAAGGGTGGTGCCGGCAGGTGAGGTGAAGGCGACGGGGCGGCCGAGGTCAAGCGAGTACATGCGGATGGACCAGCCTGTCTTGCCGAGCGAAGCGAAGGCGATGCGGGCGTTGTCGGGCGAGACGCGCGGGGAGAGGCTGATGGTGCCCAGACGGGTGACCGGGCGGGCGCCCTGCCCGTCGTAGTCCATCGCCCAGATCTCCTTGGTCCCGCTGCCGCCGGCGCTGTTGCCGCCGTGGGCCGAGACGTAGTAGATGGTAGTCTCGGCGATGCCGTTGATCCCGCCGCCGAGCCGGGCGATGATCTCGTCGGCGAACCGGTGGGCGATGTGGCGTGCGGCGGTGGTCGAGGCGGTGTCGGAGTACTGCTTGCCGAGAATCTGGGGCGACTGGGGGTTCTTGGCGTCGTCGAGGTAGCCGGTGACCGAGACCTGGCCGTTGGCTACGCCAAGCGTGCCGAAGGCGACCATCTCGGCGCTCGAGGGCGCCGCCGCCCAGGCGCTCAGCTGCACGTTGGCCTGCGAGCTCGGCATCAGCGGCGGCGCCATGCTTTTCGAGACCATGTCAAAGATGCCGGCGTTCTGGAGATCGGCGTAGAGGGTGGTGTCAAAGGTGGCTTGGAGCGGGGCGGTCTGGGGGTCGCTGCCGCTGGGGGCAAAGTTGGCCGCGGCGATGCGAATCCGCTGCGCGCCCATGTTGGTGCCGGTGCGCACCCAGTCCTGCTGGGCATGGGCCCGGGTGAGACAAAGCGAAGCAGCGCAAAGCAAGAGAGCTGTTTTCAGAGAGTTCCAGCGGTGCGGTTTTTCTGTCATTTGCCTCGTGTTGGCCAAGCGCTGCGCGAGCCCCGAAACAATCAACGCACCGCCTGTTCACAATAGTATGACACCTGCAGGCTGGACCCACTGTAGCCGGAGGGCAGGGGACCATAGGTATCAACGCGTTGCACGGCGCGGACGCAGGAGGTATCGAGGGTGGGCGAGCCGCTGGACTGGGCGATGCGGACCCCGCTCGGCTCCCCCGAGCGGGAGACCGAGAAGCTGAGGAAGACGCGTGCGCCGTCCGGGGTTCCGGGGTCGACCTCCTGCTTGTACCAGTTCTGGGCGGTCTTGCGGCGGATCACGTCCACGTACCAGGGGAAGCGAGCGCCGAAGTCGCCGCCCTGTACGTTGACCTGGGCGCCGGGGGTGGCCTGGGCCATCGAGCGAGGGGTGGCGGGTGCGGCTTCGCCGTAGTTGGCGCGGTTGGTGGGGCGCTGCTGCGGGTCGGCGCGCTGGGCGGCGGTGGCGGCATGGACCGGGATGTGCTGCACCGGCTGCTTCTGCTCCAGCTCCTTCTTCGGCTGCAGCCTGGTCTTGACCGGCTGCTTTTCGGGGATGGGGATGGTCTTTTCCTCTTCGGCCGCGGGGGCCTTGGGCGCGGGCGGCGCGGGCGCAGGGCTGGGGGTGTCGGTTGCGAGCACCTTATCGGTCGGCTTCTGCTCGTCGCGCGGCAGCGGGATGGCCGGGGCGGAAGAGACCATGGTGGCCTGGATCGCGCCTTGGGTCGTCGAGTTGTTGCCCCAGGTGTTGCCGTGCAGGTGGGCCGCGAGGAGCGCGTAGCCGAGGATTGCCGCGATAAGCCCGCCGTGGAGAGCGAGCGACTGCAGGGCCGGCTTGCGGAAGGGATCTTCCTGAAGCTGCGATCCGGATGGGGGCAGGCTGCGCGGCATCGTCGGCTACTTGGCTTGGAGGGGTTGGGTGACGATGCTGATGTTGGTGATGCCGGCCTGCTTGACCGCGTCCATGACCGAGGCGAAGGCGCCGAAAGGCACTTTCTCGTCGGCCCGCAGGTAGATGACCTGGTGGGAGGGATCGGCGTTGGGCGTCTTGAGCTGGGCGGGCAGGTCGGCGAGGTTGACGGCGTGGTCGCCGAGAAAGACGTTCTGCTGACGATCAATGGTGACGACCATGCGCTGCTCGGTGATCTCGTGCACCGAATGGGTCTTGGGCACGGCGACCTCGATGCCCGACTGGAGCACCGGCGCGGTGAGCATGAAGATGACCAGAAGGACCAAGACCACGTCAACCAGCGGGGTGATGTTGATTTCAGCGAGCGCGGTCTGGGTGTGGCCGCTTCTACTCGTGAAAGCCACGGGCGGCCTCCCGGGCGGGGTAGTCGAGGCGAGCGGCTTGACTGGCCTGACGGGGGTCCTGACCGGCCTGACGGGGGTCCTGGCCCGGCTGCAGCCCGAACTCCTCCATGCTGTTCAGCAGCTCGCGGGCAAAGTCGTCGTTGCGGGCGCCGAACTCGCGGCAGCGGGCGGTGAACTGGTTATAGGCGACCACGGCCGGGACGGCGACGAGCATGCCGGCGGCGGTTGTGATCAGCGCCTCAGAGACACCGGGCGCGACCGCGCGCAGGGTCGCCGCGCCGGCGGTGCCGAGCCCGTGGAAGGCGTCGACGATGCCCATAATCGTGCCGAAGAGCCCTACGAACGGCGCGGTTGCCGCGATGGTTGCGAGCCAGGTCAGCCGGCTCTCGAGCACGGTGAGCGACTCGCTCGAGGCGGTCTGCGCCGAGCGCTCGAGCGCGTTGATGTTGCGCGGGGGCCCGTAGCCGCCGGTCTGGCGACGGTAGGTCTCATAGACCTCGTCAAAGACCGAGACCAGGGGCGAGGGCTTGAACTGTTCGGAGACGGTGGCGATCTCCTGCAGCCGCTGCGCTTTGCGGAAGGCACGGAGAAAGCGTGTGCTCTGCGAGCGGGCGCGGCGAAAGGTCCCGAGCTTGCCGAGGATGATGGCCCAGGAGTAGAGGCTCGAGACCAGCAGGACCGCGAGCACCGTCAGCGCCACCGGGCCCGAGTTGTGCAGCATCTCGACGATGGCGGAGCCGGGGGCGGCGTTGGGCGGCGCTGCCGCGTCCGGGTCGGCCTGGAAGAGCAACAGCGCTGCTGGGGCGAGAAAGTGTGTCATGCGCGTAAGCTCTCAAGGTAGCAGACGCGGGTATCGACAACCAAATAGGTATGTCCAGGCACCGGGTCAGCCTCCGAGAGCAGGAGGCACCTACCGGCCGGAGCATCGCAAGCGCTTCCTGCGCAGAGTGCGTCGAGTGTTGCTCATGTACCCTGCCGGCTGTGGTTCATCCCTTCGCAGGTTGGCCTCGCGCGGAGAGCAGCGCCGCTTGTGACTTTAGAAAGACAGACTCCATGGCAATTCACGCACTGCACGGAACGACGCGTTGCATGGGACCTTAGGATCTACCGCATGCACCTAAGTGATGACCGCCTATCTGTGGCGAAGAACGGCTTCAAGAAACATGCCCTGAAGTCGCAAGCCAGGTGTGCGGCAACCGTCGCTGCGTTTCGCATTGGACCCGGGACACGGTCCCACGCACTTCAGCCGATCCTTTTTGCGCGAGCAGCCAACCGAGGGGATCGACGGAGAGAGTGGCCATGGCCGAGCGTCTCAATCTAACTCCTACGATTCGGGTCACGCATCGCAGCGCCGGCATTTTCCTTGTCTTCGGAATCGACATCCTCTGACCATCCACGAGTGCAGCGCGCTCTTGCGAGCCGCTGCGCACCTTCACTCCAACCGCCGCTGCATCATCAACAGGCTCAGCCACTGCCCGAACTTATTACCGGCCTCGGGCAGTAGGCCGGCCTGCGTGAACCCGAGCGAGGCATGGAGCGCGACAGACGCAGGATTGACGCCGCAGATGCAGGCCACCATCAGGTGGCAGCCGCGCGCCTGGCACTGGGCGATCAGCTCCGCGAGCAGCTTGCGCCCTACGCCGTGGCCGACGCAGTCCGCGCGGACGTAGATCGAGTCCTCGACCGTGAACCGATACCCCTCGCGCGGGCGGAAGGGCGAGGCGTAACAAAAACCCACTGTGTAGCCGTCGAGCTCGGCGACCAGGTGCGGCAGCCCGCGATCGAGCTGCGCCCTGCGCCGCGAGGCCATCTCCGCCAGATCCGGCACCGCGATCTCAAAGGTGGCTGTGCTGGTTGCCACAAAGCGGCCATAGATCGCCGTGATGGCCGGGAGGTCGGCCGGGGTCGAGGCACGGATGACGCAGATGGCCTCGCGGGGCGGTACCGGCGCCTCGGATTGCTCGGCACTCTCTTGGCCAGAAGACAAATCAACTCCAAACGTGCATCGGACGCTGTGGTTCCGATCGGGTGAGCACGGCCGGGCCCGCGGCGCACCCCTTGAGTACACGACGAAACGCGTAAAGAAGGGGTAAGTTCGGCGTTGAATTTTCGGTAGAATGGCCGCTCAGCGGAGGGGCTTATGGCTCGTGTACTGGGGATCGGCGGCGTGTTTTTTAAATCGGCTTCGCCCAAGGCGACCAACGAATGGTACCAGCGCGTGCTGGGGCTCGAGATCACAGCCTGGGGGGGCGCCAAGTTCCCTCCGCTTGCGAAGGGAGTCACCGTCTGGACCCCGTTTCCGGCAGAGACAACCCACTTTGCCCCATCTTCGAGCAGCCTGATGATCAACTTCGTCGTGGACGATCTCGAGGGCGTGCTCGCCCACGCAGCCGGGCAGGGTGTCGAGCCGATCGAGGTCAAGAACGACGATGCCTTCGGCCGCTTTGCCTGGCTGATGGATCCGGACGGCATGAAGATCGAGCTCTGGCAGCCGAACGAGTGACAGCCTCGAAACCCGGGCGGGCGCCGTCCGGATGCATGTATCTCGGCGGCAGACTCGCCACCAGGTGGGGCATCGCGTTCCGGGATCTTCAGTACTGGTATCCTGCGCTCAGACCATCATGCTGCTTGAACTGCGCGCCGAGAACTACGCTGTCATCGACCACGCGATCGCCGTCTTCGGCCCGGGGCTGAACCTGCTTACGGGCGAGACGGGCGCGGGTAAGTCGATCCTGGTGGATGCGCTGGCGCTGCTGATGGGCGATAAGGCCTCGAGCGACATTGTGCGCCATGGCGCGGAAAAAGCCGTCGTCGCGTGCGTCTTTGAGACCACGCCCGGCTCGGACGCGATCCTTGAGGAGAACGGACTGGACCCGCAGGGCGGCGAGGTGATCCTGCGCCGGGAGGTGCTGGCGACGGGCAAAGGGCGGGTGTTTGTGAACAACCAGCCCGCGACCGTGGGGGTTTTGCGGCAGCTGGCGCCGGAGCTGGCCCTGGTGCACTCGCAGTCCGAGACCGGCGGGGACTTTGACGAGGCGCAGCAGCGCGGGCTGCTCGATCGCTACGGCGGCATCTCGCCCGAGCCGGTAGGCGCGGCGTATGCGCGATGGCGCGAGGTGCAGGCGCGGCTCAGAGCGCTCGAGCAGGATGAGCAGGACCGTCTGCGGGCGCTCGACCTGTGGCTCTTCCAGTCCAACGAGATCGCCTCGGTTGCGCCGCTTCCGGAGGAGGACACGGCGCTCGCGGCGGAGCGGCGGGTGCTGGCGAACTCGGAAAAGCTCCTCGCGGCCTCGCTCTCGGCCTACGACCTGCTCTATGACGGTGCCAACTCGGCGGAGTCGGCGCTGGTCGGGGCGCTCCGTCAACTGGAGGAGCTGGCCCGGTATGACGCGAGGTTTGCCGAGCCGGTGCAGCAGATTATCGCGGCACGGGCCTCGGTTGAGGATGTGAGCGCGACCGCCCGCGACTACGCGGAGACGATCCAGGCTTCACCCGATCGTCTGGAGGAGATCGAGGACAGGCTGGCGGCGCTGGACCGGTTGAAGCGCAAGTACGGCGCCTCGCTCGCAGAGGTGATCGCATATGGCGAGCAGGTTGCGGGCAAGATCGCCGAGATCGAGAACCGGGACGAGCTGGTCAAGGAGTTGCGGGTCGAGCTCAATCAGGCCGAGGAGGCCTACCGCGCGGCGGCCCGCGCGCTGACCGCGGACCGAAAGGCGGCCGGGGCGAAGCTGGGCGCCGCGGCTGAAAAGCAGATCAACGACCTGGCAATGAAGGTGCGCTTTGAGGTGCGGGTGACGCCGCGCGAGGAGCAGGGTGGCTGGGCGGCGCATGGCTGGGATGCGGTGGAGTGCCGGATTGCGACCAATGCCGGAGAACCGATGAAGCCGCTCGATGAGGTGGCCTCGGGCGGCGAGATGTCGCGCGTGCTGCTGGCCTTGAAGGTGAGCGTGGAGGAAGGCGCGAATGCGAAGGGGCGGCGCAAGACCCCGGTGCCGCGCACGCTGGTCTTCGACGAGATCGACATCGGCATTGGCGGCCGGGCGGCCGAAGCGGTCGGGCAGAAGCTAAAGGCCCTATCGCGGACCCAGCAGGTGTTGTGTGTGACCCATCTGCCCCAGGTGGCCGCCTTTGCCGACCAGCACTTCTTGATCGAGAAGAAAGAGAAACAGGCGCGGACGGCGACCTCGGTGCGTTTGCTCGCGGCCACCGAGCGGGCTGAGGAGCTGGCGCGGATGATCTCTGGGGCCACGGTCACCGATACGTCGCGCCGGCATGCGGAGCAGATGTTGCGGGCCAGCCGGTAGCGCGGTTTTGTGAGTTCTGCCAAACGCAGCCGGGATGGGGGCAGTGAAAGGTGACATTTGGCCCGGTGAGATTTTCGACCGGTGACTTTTGGACCGTTCACATCTTGCCGCTATCTCTAGGGTGCGCAGGGGGACGACTGAGTTTCCGACCGCTGGACTCTGGCGCATCTGCTCGGTGACACGCTTGGCTTCTATCGGTTTCCAGGCCGCAATCCGGCTTTGCGCTGTCTGGCAATTTACCCGGCTCAGCATGCCGCCTTGCATGCGGATCCCAACCAGGGAAGACACGTTGACCCCCTGGCTGTTTTGGCAGGATGTTTCGAAAAGCTGGCCGAGAAGATGTGTAGACCGGCGGCCAGGAGAAAGCTCGCTCGCCGTCCATGATCCAAAGCTGCGAGCCTGGTCTGACCGTCGTAGATCAAGCCGTAGAACGCAGCTCGATCCGAGTGAGCCGCGAGCAGCGGGAAGCATCGGAGTAGAGCTAACTTCAGCGATTTGGGGCGAGGGCGGCCGCGTGAAAGCATGCGGCGAGCAAAATTGTACACGGCAGAACGCGCTGAATGCGCTGAATGGTCCCAGCCTCCCGGCAGCGCTCTTACGCGTGGAAGCTAACGAGCGCAGGTATCCGGTTCGTGCGAACAGCGCAGGCAGGTCTCTGTATATCGGACTGTTGTCGAAGGGAATCCCTGTTACTTGAAACCCTGTCGACGAGGGTCGATGCAGCCCTAGACCTCGGAGCCCCGGCGTGTGGCCATTGGCGCTCCAGTATACTGGCCGGGCCAGGGTGCTCCCCCGCTTTCAGCCAGAGGTGCGTTCGATGTCGAGCCTCGTGAATCGCGCCTCAACGCCTGTGTCATCCGCGGCCGACTCTGCGCTCGCGGTGCCCGGTACGCGCCTGCTCTCGCTCGACGTTTTTCGCGGGCTTACCGTGGCCGCGATGATCCTGGTCACCGACCCCGGCACCTACAGCGCCAGGTATGCCCCACTGGCCCACGCGGAGTGGATGGGCGCGACGGCGACGGACATGATCATGCCGGCGTTTCTGTTTATCGTCGGGGTCTCGATCACCTTATCGTTTGCGAAGCGGCGAGCGCAGGGCGCAACCCGCGCGCAGCTGGCCGGCCATGCGTTGCGGCGCTGGCTGGTGCTGATGGTCCTGGGCCTGGCGGTCAACGGATTTCCCTTTTACGACTGGCATACGCTCCGCTGGCCCGGCATTCTCCAGAGGATCGGCTGCTCCTACCTGGTGGGCGCGCTGCTTTGGCTCGCGCTCCTTGGCCGCGCGGACCCCGGCCGCGCGCACGCCCTCGGCCCGGCCAACGATCTTGCGCGATTCCGGGGCGACGCCATCGTCCTCTCGACGATCATCGTGGCGGTGCTTGCCGCCTATGGGTGGGCGCTGTTGCGCTGGCCGGTACCGGGTTCGGGCGCAGGCCGGCTCGACCCCTGGGGCTGTTTGCCCGGGTGGGTCGACCGAAAGGTTCTCGGCGTGAACCATATGTGGATCTGGGGGACCAGGCCGACGAGCTACGACCCGGACGGGCTGCTCACGTTGATCCCAGGCGCCTGCGGAACCCTCTACGGCGTGCTTGCCGGAAGCTGGATGCGCACCGGGGTTGGGCCCTGGCGTAAGGTGCTGGGCCTGTTGGCGGCGGGCGCCGGGCTCTTTTGGGCCGGGTATCTGTTGCGTCACGCGATGCCCTTGAACAAGCGCATCTGGACCAGTACCTTCTCGCTCGTGAGCGGCGGGGTGGCGCTGATGCTGTTCGCCTTCTTCTACGCGGTGGTGGACCTGTGGCATGCGCGGGGGTGGACCAGGCCCGCGCTGGTTTTCGGCACCAATGCGGTCGCTGCCTTTGCGTGCTCGAGCGTGATCACCGAAGAGCTGGCCCGGGTGCATGTGCGGAGCGCGGGCGGCCGCTCGATCAGCCTCGGGGCCTGGGGCTACTCCCATCTCTTTCTCCCCTGGCTTCGGCCCATCGACGCTTCGCTGGCCTACGCCGGGGCGGTTGTCCTGTTGAACGGGCTGCTGTTGCTGCCGCTCTATCGCAGGCGGCTGTTCTTGCGGATCTGAGGGCGGGGTGTTGTGCGCAGCAGGCCAGCAGCCTTTGTGAACGAGGGCGCGAGAGTGGTCGGGTTCTGCTCTCTCGCGCCTGCGCCTTCCATCAAAGTACGTTCTGCACTTCGTTGGCCAGCGTGCTCACGGGGTGAGCCAGGGTCTGGCGGGCTACGGTGGTCAGGGACTCGCCCCGGCGCAGCATAAGATAGGCTGCTGCCACTCCTGAGGCGATCGTCGCCCAATAGATAAACTTTCTCATCGCTTCCTCCTTTGGCCGCGGCAGCCCTGTGTGGGCGCGCGGGCTGCAGCGTAGGATGCGCCTCGGGCGGCCAGCGCTCCGGGCGGGCTCGCGAGGTGCGCGTGGGGCCGATGGGATACTCTGCTAGCGACGGGAAGCGGAGTGGGCGGATGAGCAAGTACAACAACATCCTGGAGACGGTCGGCGACACGCCGATCGTCCGCATCAACAAGCTTGGGCCGCCGGGCATCGAGCTCTACGTTAAAGTCGAGGCGTTCAACCCTCTGGGTTCGGTCAAGGATCGGCTGGCACTCGCAGTGATCGAGGATGCGGAGCGCTCGGGCGCGCTCCGGCCGGGCCAGACGGTCATCGAGGCCTCGAGCGGCAACACCGGCATCGGCCTGGCCATGGTCTGCGCGCAGAAGGGCTACCCGCTGGTGGTGCTGATGGCCGAGTCGTTCTCGATCGAGCGGCGCAGGCTGATGCGCTTTCTGGGCGCCAGGGTCGTACTCACCCCGGCCGCAAGCCGGGGCACCGGCATGCTGGCCAAGGCGATCGAGCTCGCCGAGGCGCATGGCTGGTTTTTGACGCGCCAGTTCGAGAACGAAGCCAATGCCGAGATGCACACGCGCACGACCGCGGTCGAGATACTGCGCGATTTCGAGGGCGAGCGGCTGGACTACTTCGTAACCGGATACGGCACGGGCGGCACGCTGAAGGGGGTGGCGCGGGTGCTCCGGAGCAAGCGGCCGGAGACCCGGATCATCGTCTCCGAGCCCGAAGACGCGCCCATGCTGACCAGCGGCATACCGCAGGAGCCGGGCGTCAGCCACCCGGCCTGGAAGCCGCACCCGATGCAGGGCTGGAACCCGGACTTTCTCGCCAAGCTGGTGGAGGATGCGGTCCAGATGCAGTGGATCGACCGGGTGCTGCGGGTCAACAATGCCGAGGCGATGCGCTCGAGCCAGAATCTCGCCCGGCAGGAGGGCATCTTCGTCGGCATCACCTCGGGGGCGACCTTTGCCTCGGCCCTTGAAGTCGCGGCCGAGGCCCCGCAGGGGTCCACCGTGCTGTGCATGCTGCCCGATACCGGGGAGCGCTACTTGTCGACCCCGCTCTTTGCGGACGTGCTGGTCGACATGACGCCCGAAGAGGTGGAGATCTCGCGTTCAACGCCGAGTGGCTGGCTCGAGCCGACTGCGTGAGGAGGTCACCGTGGCCGGGGGCGGGTAGATGGTCTCGAGACGGCGGTCGATCAGGGGTGCAGACAAGCAGGCGCGGGGTGCGGGCAGCCCGCAGGGAGCTCTCGGTAGGTCGACGTCCCGGCACGCGGCGCACGGCTCACGATCGGGAGACGTATCGCTCTCGCCATGGCTCTCTGGAGCACGAAACTCCGGCGTCCAGGCCGGCCGGAGCGGCCACAGGCCTGGCTCCGGTGGACGAGCGTGGGCAGGTGCTGAGGCGCTCGGCAGCCGTTGCTGGCCTGGTTCGCGGTGCACTGCCGCGGCCGGCCCCCGGGGTAACGCGCGGTATATACTATCGAATGTGACCTCTACCGTTCAGATCACCCTTGAGACCCCTCGCCCCGTGCTCTCCGATAAGCGCGTCCTGCTGCTCAAGCCGCGCGGCTTCTGCGCCGGCGTGGTGCGGGCGATTGACATCGTCAACATCGCGCTCGAGACCTTCGGCGCGCCGATCTACGTACGCAAGGAGATCGTGCACAACAGCTTCGTCGTCAACGAGCTGGCCGGCAAGGGCGCGATCTTTGTCGACGATATCGACCAGGTGCCGGAGGGCATGCGGGTGATCTACTCGGCGCACGGGGTCTCGCCGGCGGTGCGCGAGAACTCCAAGCAGCGCCGTTTGAAGGTGATCGACGCGACCTGCCCGCTGGTGACCAAGGTGCATGTGGAGGCGATCAAGTTCGCCAAGCAGGGGTATGCGCTGGTGCTGATCGGGCACCGCGACCATGACGAGATCGAGGGCACGCTCGGTGAGGCGCCGGATGTAACCCAGGTCGTCTCGACGGTTGAAGAGGTGCATGCGCTCGAGGTTCCGGACCCGGACCGGGTCGCCTACCTGACCCAGACCACGCTCTCGCTCGACGAAGCACGGGATATCATCCAGGCGCTTAAGGAGAAGTTCCCGAACATCGCCGGGCCTCACTCTCAGGATATCTGCTATGCGACCGAGAACCGGCAGGTGGCGGTAAAGAATGTCGCCCACCAGGCGGACCTGGTGCTGGTGGTCGGCTCGACCAACAGCTCGAACTCGAACCGGCTCGTCGAGGTCTCCGAGAACCTCGGCACCAAGAGCTACCTGATCGACAAGGCAGAGGACATTCAGCCGGAGTGGCTGGAGGGGGTGGGCTCGGTGGCGATCACGGCCGGCGCCTCGGCACCCGAGGTGCTGGTGCAGGGCGTGGTCGCATTCCTGATCGAGCGTGGGTACGGCGACGTAGACGAGGTCGAGGTAATGCCGGAGAATGTGCGGTTCGGGTTGCCGCCCGAGATCGCGCAGGCGGTTGCCGCGCAGACCTCGGTTTAGGGTTTCTCGTTCGAGGCGAAGACGACAAAAACAAGCATGAGTACAAAGCCACAGACTTCTGAACCCGGATCGCGCGATGACCGATCAACCCAAGGCGCCGAGACGGGCAGCGTGGTCTCGTTCGGCCGCTTGAAGTTCGGCCGCCTGGACGCGACCCTGGATGCGGTCACGGGAGCGATCGGACGGGCGCGGGACCGCATCTTCGCCAACCAGCACCCGGGCGGGTACTGGTGCGGCGAGCTCGAAGCCGACTCCATGCTCGAGGCCGATTACATCTTCATCCACATGCTGCTGGGCACCGGGGACGCGGGCCGGATGGAGCGCGCGCTGACCGAGATGCTGCGCTACCAGAATGAAGATGGAGGGTGGTCGATCTACCCGGGTGGGCCTTCGAATATCTCGCTCGCGGTCAAGTGCTACTTTGCCTGCAAGCTGATGGGCCACTCCCGGGACGAGCCGCACCTGGTGCGGGCGCGGGCCTGGATCCTTGAAAACGGCGGCGTGGTCGAGTGCAATACGTTCACCAAGATCTACCTCTGCACGCTCGGCCAGTATGACTGGAACGCGGTGCCCGCGGTGCCGCCCGAGATCGTGCTCGCGCCGAACTGGTTCTACTTCAACATCTACGAGATCAGCTCCTGGTCGCGCGCCATCCTGGTGCCGCTCTCGATCGTCTATGCGAAGAAGGCGTTCAAGAAGATTGCGCCTGAGCAGGGCATCGACGAGCTGTTTGTGGGCGGCCGCGAGCAGGCCGACCTGCACCTGCGCTGGGACCGCGAGCACAACCTATCGTGGCGCAACTTCTTTCTCTTCCTCGACCGGATGGTGCACTGGGCCGAACGGGTCCACATCCGTCCGCTGCGCAAGATCGCGCTGAAGAAAGCCGAGAAGTGGATGCTCGCCCGGCTCGAGATGTCCGACGGGCTGGGCGCGATCTATCCCGCGATGCTGAACGCGATGATCGCGCTGCGGTGGCTGGGCTACTCGCTGGACGATCCGCAGATGATCCGGGCGATGGACGAGTTCGAGAAGCTGGGCATCGACGAGCCGCAGGGCACGCCCGACTACCCGGTCCCGACGTTTCGGATGCAGCCTTGCATGTCGCCGGTCTGGGATACGGCGCAGGCTGTCTTCGCCCTGGGCGAGGCAGGGGTGGACCGGCATGATCCGCGCATGTTAAAGGCCGCGGACTGGATGCTCTCCAAGGAGGTCCGGCACAAGGGCGACTGGGCCGAGAAGGTCCGGCATACGCAGCCGGGTGGGTGGTACTTCGAGTTCAACAACGAGTTCTACCCCGACGTCGACGACACCGCCCAGGTGCTGCTGGCGCTGAACAAGGTCGACAACCCGCGCGAGCGGTACCAGTACGATGTGTCCAAGCGTGCCATCGACTGGATGTTTGCCATGCAGTGCCGCAACGGCGGCTGGGCGAGCTTTGACAAAGACAACACGAAGATGATCTTCCAGTACATCCCGTTTGCCGACCACAACGCGATGCTCGATCCGCCGACGGTCGATATTACCGGGCGCATCCTCGAGACGCTTTCGACCTACGGATACACGCGGGCCGATAAGCGCATCGAGCGGGCGATCAAGTTCATCTACTCTGAGCAGGAGCCGGATGGGAGCTGGTTCGGGCGCTGGGGGGTCAACTATCTTTACGGTACATTTCTCGTACTGCGCGGGCTGGAAGCGATCGGCGTGTGGAACCATGAGCCGCAGATCCAGCAGGCGGCCGAGTGGATCCGGATGGTGCAGAACGCCGATGGCGGCTGGGGCGAGTCGCTCGAGAGCTATGACCGCCCGGACACCCGCGGGATCGGTGTGAGCACACCGTCGCAGACGGCCTGGGGAATTCTGGGGCTGCTTTCGGCCGGGGACAATCGGTCGGACTCGGTGGCCAAGGGCGTGCGGTGGCTGCTCGACCGGCAGCGCGCGGATGGTTCGTGGGACGAGTCGACGGGTGAGGGAAGGCAGAAACAGGCGATCTATACCGGGACCGGATTTCCGCGCGTGTTTTATCTGGCCTATCACTTGTACCGGGACTACTTTCCGCTGCTCGCCCTGACCAGTTACAAGCGGGCGATGGAGCGGGAGCAGGCATGAGGGAAGAGACGAAGATCACGCCTGTGGTTTGGCGATCTGGGGCAAGCGTTGCAGGATGTGGTTGCCCCCGGTCTGCATGCAGTGGCAGCCGGTTTTTGGGCGCGGCGGGGCCAGGTGCAGAGCGGCAGCGCTTTTCTGCACGAAGACTTCGCACTGCTTCGCGAAGATAGGCAGGGCAATCCGGCGCCGTTGCGAACAGAGATCCGTGCTGCCGAGAAGAGGAGCATCGAT
>CAZZYH010000019.1:0-36444 GCA_964658225.1 Vulcanimicrobiota bacterium
CGTAGTCGAGGCCGCGGTCGAGGCTGCCGTCGCGCTCTGCGAGTTCAGGTCGGACTGCACGCTGGCCAGGCTGCTCTCTGCCGCGCTTACATTGCCGGTGACGAGCGCCTTGAGCAGCGCCGTGAGGCTCTGGGCAAGCGAGCTGGCCAGGCTGGTGCTCGTATCGCTGGTCGTCGTGGCGCTGGTGGTGCCGGTAACCGCCACGCTGGTGAGCGACGCGGTGCTCGAGGCGGATGTGGTCGTTGAGGGCTTGGTCGCAGCTGCTTCAAGCTGCTGCAACAGGGTTTGTTCGAGCAGCGACTGAGAGGATACACCGGAGACGGACATGGGATTCCTTCCGACAACAGGGATCGCGAGAGTAATTCAAGGGCAATATCGGCACCCTTGAGCAACCTGTTCAGTCCGCGGGCGAATCCGACGCCACTTCTTTTCTGCTCGTCCCAAAATGGGAAGCGCGGAGCTGCGCGCCGCACGCGCCCCTGTTTACTTGCCGCGGACGGCGATCACTTCGATCTCCACCAGCGCCCATGGGGCGGCGAGCGCGGCCACCTGGAAGGCGCTGCGGGCGGGCTTGTTGGGCTGGTCCTTGGTGCCGAAGAACTGGGTGTAGCTGGCCTGCAGACCGGCAAAGTCCAGCTTGCCACCCTTTTCCGGGTCGCCGGCTAGGAAGACCGTCATCTTGACGACGTCTTTCATGTCCAGCCCCTGCTCTTTGAGCAGCGCCTGGATCTTGTTGAGCGCGGACAGAGCCTGGGTCTGGGTGTTGCCGTAGACCGCCTCGGTCCCCTTGGCTGGGTCCGCAGGGGTGACCGGCGAGGCGAGCTGGCCGCTGAGATAGAGCGTGTCGCCCGCCCAGACGCCGTTCGCGATCGGGCTTTTTTCATTGGGCTGCAAGTGCTTGACCGTGACCTGCGCCTGCGTGGTGAGAGCGGCGGCGGCGAACAGGCTGATGGCAAAGAGGATGCGGCTTGCTTTCATCTTGGGCTACTCCGGCAAGGAATTGGGTTTGCGGCACAGGCCCCGCGGCTCAGAACGCAAGACGTGGGCGCCCGGGTTGTTTTCGGTCTGGTGCGAAGAGCAACCGCTGGTCCTTCGCATGGCTCGGGGTTCCAGGGAAGCAGGAGGGTCTCGATGCAGGTGCAGGCCGGCGGGCTTTATCCCTCTGTGGCTGGGTTGGGGCGGGCGAGCTTGGCTGCCCTGGTCTTGTCGGCGATCATCTGCACGGCGCGCAGGGAGCTGAGCGCCGCACCTTCCTGCCAGCCGACGATGTGGCTGCAGTGGTCCCCGGCAAAGTAGATGGGGCCGTCGGCCTGAAGCAGCGTTTCGTAGTTCGGGTTGGTGTGGGTCTTGGCAGCGGCCGGGTTCTGGGGGGCGCCCTGGCGCGAGATCCTGGAAGCCGGATACCGCTCCTGTCCAGGACCGTAGCTCTGGATCCAGGAGCCCAGGTTGTAGGGAATGTGTCCCCAGCCCACGTAGATCGGCTTCTCGAGCTCCTTGCCATGACCAGGGTGCAGGCGCTCGATCGACTTGCGGCTCTCTGCGCATTTCTCTTCCAGGCTGAGCTTGGAGAAGGGCGTGCCGAGCTCGTCGGTGTAGCCGCTGACCAGAACGCCGCGCTCGGTGAAGATGCCTGCGGAGGGGAACCAGATAGGACTACAACCCAGGTTGACGAACTCCAGCCCGCCATAAATGTTGTAGTCCTGCTCCCAGAAGCGGCGGCTCTCCCAGGCGACCTTGTACGCCTCGCCGTAGATGCACTCCTCGATCACCTTCTTATAAGGAGCGGAGAAGTCGTTGGGAATCTTCTTGAGGATCGAGAGCGGCATGGCGCAAATACAGTAGTCGGCCTCGATCGACTTTGAACCGCCATCCTGGGTGTAGGCGATGCGGACCCCGTGATCGGTCTTGCGGATCTCGGTGACCGGAGAGCTGTACTGGACCCGCTTGCCGAGGGCCTTGGCGAAGGCGTAGGGAATGCGGTCCATTCCCCCTACCGGCTGGAACATGGTGGCCTGCATGTCGAAGGCCTCCTCAAACAGGATGCCCTGCCAGAAGTCTTCCTGGAGCAGCGTGTGCATGTCGATGGGCTCGGAGAGCACGCCAGCATCATCACCCGCGCCGGCGGTCTTGGAGTACCCGGCGCGGTCGCTGCCCTTGTACTTGCCGGCATCGTCGAGCGGACCGTAGACGCGCAGGAAGGCGAGCATGCGGTCGTGGTCCTCCTTGGACATCTCATGGTCAAGCGTCCCCTGGCTCATGCACTTCATCAGCAGCTCGCTGACGTGCCCGCGGGTATCGTTGATGACCTGGCGCTGGACCATGGGCTTGCCGTCGTTGACGCCATCGTGCTGCAGGTAGCTGGACCGGCTGCTGTTGATCTCCACCTGCAGCTCGACGCCGAGCTTGCGGCAGTAGCCGAGAATGGTGGGGTGGATGGAGGGCAGACGGGCGGGGCCGACGTTCTGGTAGTGGCCCTGGTCCCAGGTGGAGGTTTGGGTGGTGCCATCGAGGAAGACGACCTTGTCGCCGCCGCGCACGGTCCAGTTGCGACCGCCGGGGCGCTCACGGGCTTCAAGCACGGTGCACTCGTAGCCGAGCTGGCCGAGCTCATAGGCGGCGACCAGGCCACCTATGCCGCCACCCAGGATGAGCACCTTCACGCCTTTGCCTGTCCCGGGCGCGGCGGCGAGCACCGGCGTGGCCATCGCGGCGGCCATGGGTATCAGGCCCATGCCCTGCATGGTGAGGAACGCCGCGCTGTAGCCGCCGGCCTGGCCGACACGCATCAGAAAGTCACGCCTGGTAAATGCCATGGGAACAACACCTCGGGGTAGAGTGAAGATCGGTCTTCGAGCAGGGGGACGGCCGGCTTACAGGGAGGGTTTTTGCATCTGAAAAGGGCCGCACCTGTTCTTTGGCTGGCCTGCTTACAAGAGAGCTTCCGCCCGGTCGCTCTACTCTACAGCGCGGAATCGCGAATGGTTCGCAGAAATGTTTTTTATGGGCTTGCGCGCCGGCAGCCTGCTCGGTCTGGTTGGTTCGGAGCTTGGCCAAGGGGGCGAGCCGGCCGTCGCCGCAAGGCTTGGGGCGAGCCCGCTTCCTGTTTGCGTACACTCTCCAGAGGGTCCTGTTCCCATGCGTGCGACGATCGGCCGGTCCATGTCTGTTTATGAATTGCGAAAACCCCTTGGCTCCGCGTGGGTGGTATGAGGCTCCTTTCCCTGCTCCACCTGGGCCGGATTGGTTACCTCGAGGCGCTGGCGCTGCAGCAGAAGCTGGTCGAGTTGCGTCACCAGGGGCGGATCGGAAACACGCTGCTGTTGCTCGAGCATCCGCCTGTGCTGACGCTGGGTCGGAACTCGGATCGCCGGAACATCCTCGCAGACGAGGCGGAGCTCGCGCGTCGCGGGATAGCCGTGCACGAGATCAACCGGGGTGGCGACGTGACGTACCACGGACCCGGACAACTGATCGGGTACCCCATCGTCGACCTGCGCAGCTTTGTACCGCGTATGGGCATCGTCGACTACGTACGGCAGTTAGAGGAGGTCTTGATCCGCGTTACCGGCGAGTATGGCGTGATGGCGCAGCGGATCGCCGGGCGAACCGGGGTGTGGACGGTGGCCGGGGGCTCGATTGCCGAGAAGAAGCTGGCGGCGATCGGGGTGCACGTTTCGCGAGGCATTACCTCGCACGGCTTTGCGTTGAACGTGACCACGGATCTGCGCGACTTTGCTTTGATCGTCCCCTGCGGGATCGCGGATCGCGCGGTCACCAGCCTGGGTGCGGAAGCCGACGTGCCGATCGGTATGGAGCAGGTGGGCCATGCCGTGGCTCGACAGTTTGGGAGGATTTTCGGGCACCAGGTGCTCTGGCTCGAGGCGTTGGCGGACCTCGACGGGAGCCTGGTCGAGCCGCAGCGGATGCCTCCGTCATGAGGGCTTGTTGAAGCTTGGCAGGCATCGATGCGATCCTGGCAGCGCCTGCTCACAGCTTGGTGAGCACACGAAGAGCACGCCTCGCTGTAGACTGAAGTGTTGCGACTCGCTGGCTTGGGCTGGGCGGGCGCGCTGAAGCTGAACGGGCCGAGCGGGAACCTTCGCCCATCACGCGAGGATCGAGTAGAGGAAAGAGTAGAGGAAGGGTACTTATGGCAACCGATGTAGTCATGCCCCAGATGGGCGAGTCAATCTTTGAGGGCACGGTGACCAAGTGGCTCAAGCGCCCGGGGGATCGGGTCGAGCGCGACGAGCCGCTTTTTGAAATTTCCACCGACAAGGTGGATGCCGAGATCCCCTCGCCTGCCGCTGGGGTGCTGAGCGAGATCAAGGTGGAAGAAGGCGCTACGGTGGGGATCAACACGATTGTCGCGGTCATCGGGGAGTCGGGCAAAAACGGGGCGCCCGCGCCCGCGGCGGGTGCCCAGGTCACCGAGCCATCAGCGCCCGCGGAGGCAAAGGCCGCGGAGTCGAAGGAGCCGGAGGCGTCCTCGACCGAGGTCGTCATGCCGCAGATGGGCGAGTCAATCTTCGAGGGCACCATCACGAAATGGCTCAAGCAGGTAGGTGACAAGGTCGAGCGCGACGAACCTCTCTTTGAGATCTCGACAGACAAGGTGGATGCCGAGATTCCGTCGCCCGCCGCGGGGGTGCTGAGCGCGATCAAGGTCGAGGCGGGGACGACCGCGCAGATCAACACAGTAGTAGCCGTGATCGGTGGAGGCCCGCAGGCAGCTGCGGCTCCAGTCAAACCTTCTCCGATACCGAGCGCGCCGACCGACCCTTCTGCCCGTGGTGCGGCCAGCCACGCCGCGCCCGTAGAGACCGCAGAGAGCAGCGACCGGCCTCGCTCTTCGCCCCTGGTACGACGGATGGCCAAGGATCACGATCTCGACCTGGCCAAGATCCCTGGGAGCGGGTCAGCAGGCCGCATCACCAAGGAAGATCTGCTGAGTTATCTCGAGAAAGGCGCCCCGACGGCGGCACCGGCGGCGGCTGCAGGGGCCGCATCGGCACCCGCCGCGGCGCCGGTGCCGGCCGCGGCTGCACCTGCAGGGGCGCCGGCGGCGGCGTCTCCGGCAAAGCCTGTGGCCCCGGCAACTGCCATACAGCCGGGCCAACTCGTACCCATGACCAGGATGCGCTCGATCATTGCCCAGCGTATGGTCGAGTCCAAGCACACCAACGCACATGTCCATACCGTCTTCAAGATCGATCTGACCAGAATTGTGCGGTTGCGCGAGAAGGAGAGAGCAAAATACGAACAGCGCAACGGAGTCAAGCTGACCTACATGCCTTTTCTCTCGCGGGCTGTCGTCGCGACTCTGCGCAAGATGCCGATCATCAACGCCTCCATTGAAGGCGATGCCATTCGCTATCACCAGAACGTCAACCTGGGCATAGCCGTTTCCCTGGACTGGGGATTGATTGTGCCGGTCATCAAGCAGGCCGAGGAACGCAGCTTTCTGGGCATCGCCCGCGCAATCGTCGACGTTGCGGAGCGCGCGCGCGGCAAAAAACTCAAGCCGGATGAAGTGGGCACCAGCACCTTCACCTTGACCAATGCGGGTATCTACGGAGAACAATTCGGTACCCCTGTGATTAACATGCCGGAGAGCGCCATCCTCGGTGTGGGCGGCTTGTTCAAAGAGCCTGCTGTGATCACAGATGACGCCGGCAATGATTCCATCGCCATTCGCAGCATGATCCATCTGACTCTAGGTTTTGATCACAGGATTATCGATGGATCGGACGCAGGCAAATTTATGTCCGAAGTAAAGAAGTACTTGGAGAATTGGAATGAAGATATAGGCTAGCCTGGAACCTACAGAAAGGCATCCGGGATCGCCGCGTGCCTTTGTCTTGCTTAGAGCCTCTGAAAAGCATCCAGCGCACGGGCCACAGCTTCATCCGGGCTTGCACCGATTGCGGAAAGGTGGCCCATTTTGCGGCCCTTGCGGGGCAGGTGCTTTTCATATAGGTGCAGATGAACGCCACTTACTGCGAGTGCTCGATCAAAGCGGGGCTCATGTTCGAGCCATAGATCGCCTAGCAGGTTCACGATGGCCGCCGGTCGGAGCACGTCAACATCCCCCAGCGGCAAGTCGCAGATAGCCCGTACAGCCTGTTCAAACTGGCTCGTGTCGCATGCACGCTCACTCGCGTGATAGCTGTTGTGAGGACGCGGAGCAAGCTCATTGACCAGCAGCTCGCCATGCTTTGTCACGAACATTTCGACAGCAACCAGGCCCTCGAGCTTGATGGCTTCTGCAATCGTGCGGGCCGTTGCTTGTGCTTGCTGTTCAACAGCAGACGGCACAGATGAAGGAATCACACTCCATACCAGGATTTGGTGCTCGTGATAGTTGCGCGCCGAAGGGAATGTCTTGATCTCTCCTGAAGGCGAACGAGCAACCATGACCGAAATTTCCTGCTCAAGGTCAAGGGCTTTTTCCACTACGCAGTCCATGCTGCCCAGCGTACGCCACGCCTCGTCGACTGCATCCACGGTCGGCGCGGACTCAAAGCCCAGCTTTACCTGGCTGCGCCCGTCGTAGCCTCCCCGCGCGCTCTTGACAAAGCACCGAGGCCCCAATGCTTCCACCGCCGCCTGCAGCTCCGCTAAACTGGCAGCGGGTTTGTAGGGGCCGATCACCACTCCGTGCCGATCTAACCAGTCCTTTTGCAGGATGCGGTCCTGAATGATCCTCATTGCATCGATTCCCGGCCGAACAGGCGCGTAGTGGGCGGCAGCCTCCAGGCTCGCGATGCCAATCTGCTCAATCTCAAGTGTAACCACGTCGCACCCACGCGCCAGATTCGCGGCAGCACGCACATCGTTCCATGCGCCCTCAAAGCAGGCATCCACGACAAAGCGCGCCGGGCATGAGGGGTCCGGATCCATAACTTGAACACGATAGCCCAGTGACCGGGCAGCCATCGCCATCATGCGGCCAAGCTGGCCGCCGCCTAAAATCCCGATGGTTGCGCCCGGCAGGATAGCGTTCATTGCGGTAGCTCCTGAGCCAGCACTTCATCACGCCGAGCGTTCCGCCATCGCTCCAGCCGGCTCCGTAGTTCCGGATCCGCAGTAGCCAGAATCTGCACAGCCAAGATCGCCGCGTTGGCCGCGCCAGGCTTGCCAATGGCCAGCGTGGCAACCGGCACACCACGCGGCATCTGCACGATCGAAAGAAGAGAATCCAAACCGTTCAGTGCGGAGGCCGGCACGGGCACGCCGAGCACAGGCAATAACGTCTTTGCAGCCAGCATGCCCGGCAGATGCGCTGCACCACCCGCTCCAGCAATGATGCAACGCAACCCCCGCCCTTGCGCCTGCTCGGCGTACTCAAACAGCAGGTCCGGGGTACGATGCGCGGATACAACCAGCGTCTCAAAAGCGACGGCGAACTCCCGCAGCAACTCCACACAGGATCCCATGACTTCATAGTCGCTCTTGCTGCCCATTACAACGCCTACCAGCGGTGCTTCTGCCATCCAGCGATTATAGAACCCCGCTCCCGACCCGCCAGACTACCTCTCAGAACTTGATGCCCAGCGACCCAGCAAAGGTCGCGAGGGCCGGCCACACCGAACGTAGATCATTGATCGTTGCCGCATCGAGCGTCAGGTTGAGCGGCGAAGCGGCGGTTTGGCCGGCGTCCGTCAACGTCTTTTCAAGTGTGCCGAGCAGTACGCCCAAAGCCGCAATCACGCCCGGTTCAAGCTTGGTAGCGGTAGACTGGGTGTTAGTCAGAAAACGTAAAACATCTGCTGCACCTACTTCCACCCCATGTTCCAGACTCACAAGAATATTGGCCATCTTGTCTCCTTGATCTTCATTGCGATCGATTAACAAAGCATTCGTGCATGAGATCGACCCGTGCGACAAACGCGATTAACTACCGAGCGGTATGCTTACGAATACCGCGGAGGAAAACTGCGAGTAATTTGGTGGCGTTGATCCGTCGTACATACGCACGTAATACTGTTCGACCGCGTTCAGCCTTGGAATGATAAAGTGCTGGACCGGGGTCCGGAGAACAAGATCAGAATCTTGCCCAGGACCAAAGGTCCAATCCTTGCGCTTTACCTCAAAGCCGCCGCCGTTTGGCGGCGCTACCCCCGCATCCACCTGGATCTGCGTTCCTGTGATTGCCGTTACATTCATCCCGAACAGGTTGATCAAGGGCGCTCCTCCGCTCGCTGGCAAAGCAGGGAGCCACGCGTCCTCTGGCACAGAGTCAGAAAGCTTCAGAGCCAATTCCTCTGCCCAGTCGTTCGCAAATCGAATCGTGTACTTGACCAACTGTGGCGAGGCTGAGCCCATATTCACTTGCACTTCCCGGACCACGACTACGGCATCGATCCCGGCCGAGACGCTGTTGATGGCAAGCACATCCCCGGGCCATACATCGCCGCCGGTCGCCTCGGTGTTCCAGCCGGTGTAGGTACCCGCCCATGCCGCCGAAGCAGATGCCGAGCTCTTGAGCAGAGCAGCCGCCGCATTATCGCAATCCACGCTGCTCCAGGCGGGAGGCTCCCGCACCGTGCCGATCCAGGTGGTAGTTGCTGGGGCAGCGGAGGTTGCTCCCGTGGAGCCTGTACTCTGAGCGATACTCCGCCTGGCTACAGCACGATGTCGCGTACGATAAGACACTGTGATCAGCGCGCCATTTGCTGGAATCGTTGCCGCATAGAAAGTCAGCCGGCCGCCCGAATCCACTTTGCAGCTCCCCCCCTCCGCGGTGGCCCCAACATATTGCGACGCGGGTGTACCGCCTGTCGGCGTGGCGGTTACCCACACAGGCGCACCTTGGGTGCAACTAAATGTCTTGATGCTGCAGACCAAGGCGCCGCTATCGAACAGCCCAACGGTACAGGCAGGCGGTGCCGCCGTGACCGTCCCGTCATAAAGAACCACAGGAATCCCAGGCGCTCCGCTAGTAACATCTTGTACTTCCATAACTAGATGTCCGGGAGCCACGATCACGTTCCCGCCATAGTTATTCACGCCAGTGTTATCGAGGTAGTAGTACGACTGATTTACCCGCTCCATCTCTGGGCAATACAGCCTGATCCGCAGGGTGTAGATGTGGCCCGCAGCAGGTTGGAAAGAACTGCCACCTACCGCCCCGTTGACCGTGGCTGATACTTGCGTCGCACCGCTTGCCTGACTCACCTGGAATGCTGCAAAAGAGTTCGACAACGATACAGATCCCTCATAGAGGCCTAGCAACAGGCCCTCACTTCCCGCACCGATCAGCACTCCTCCTGTTTCCAGGACAATCGATCCGCCTAACTCAATCTCGTCGATCAAGCTCAATACTGTCTCGCCATCCCGGCCTGAACCTCCAGCACAGGTAACCCCGTTAGCAGTAATAGACAAGCGGCTCCCACTATCAGACCACTGCCATATCTGTGCATTCAGCGTCGACCCTTGAAATAAGTCAGTAAGCCTTAGAGTCTCTGAAGCACTTACTACAAAGGGTAGTCCCTGTAACTGGAATTCCTTTGTGACTCCGTCGCCTAGAAAGCTCTCTATCACATACGCCGCCGGCTCAATCCTTCCACACACCGTTACGTCGTTCGCCAGCAACTTGACCGCTGCTGCTTTAAGCTCGCTCAACTGGAGTGACCCATCCGCTTCGCTCAGCCTATGTGCGACAGTTCCCACAGGAGTTATGCTTGTGACGCCTGAGACGACACGATAGGCACTACGCGCTGATGCAGACAGAGTACCTGCCGCCTCCGACCACTTGCTTCCAGCCAGGGCAACATAGCGCCCAACCACTCCTGACGAGGATCCGGAGCTCAGTGTAAGAGGAGCTGCGCCAGATAATCTCGCGAGTGTCTGCAATGACTCGGCAACCGGCTGGTTCAGGGCGGTCGTGGTCTTAATTGAATGCACGCTGTCGAGGAGAACTTCATCGCTGATCGCGGTAATCTCCGCCTTGTAGGAGGCGCCCATCACCCCTGACCCTGCCAGAACCATCGCTGGCTCAGTCGCCACGTACCCTGTAAAGAGAACCAGTCCCCCGCTATCGGACACCGAGAGCCGAGCATATCGTATCGGCACTGGCAAGCCTTGTGCATCCGGCAAGAACGACAGGCTGCACTCGCTCGGGGCATTCAGCTGCCGCTTGATAACTACCGAATTCTTCGACTCAATACTTGCCGTATAGTCGATAGGTCCCGCACCGTTCAAGTTGTCGATGGTAACTTGCATCCTGCCCCCTCTAGACAAGCGTGTTGGTGGCCGGTAGATAGGTGCGATAGCACAGCACCTGTTCGCCATCATTGCCGTCGGTGACAGGCAAGGCACGAAAAGCAGCTTCCAGCCCTACCCTCTCCACAGGCGCAGCCATCACCCCAAAACTCTCGCGTGGAAAACTCGCAGGCTGCAAACGTGGATAGTGAAATAGCAGTCGGTCTCCCTGCTCTCCCTGCAAAACGAACACTGCGGACCACTCCTGGAAAAATGACCCTCCTTCGCGGTCCACAAATCCGGTCACCTGCTGAACCTTCATTCCCACCGCAGGAATGCCCGCAATCAGTGGCTGGGCTAGTTGCAAAGTGGACGGCGACGCACTTACCACCCTCCCAACATTGAACGACACACGCCGCACGTAGTCAGGGTCGCTTCCGACCGCGCTTGCACTGTTGACATAGGCCGCACTCACGCCGCTTCCTACAAACCCAATCTGCCCTAGGTAGTCCACATCCACAGATACGATCGCGCCCGCGGTCACGTTCGTAGCAGCACTCATCACCAGGGATGTAGCCGAGGAGCCAGTCCCGAGCGCCGCCGCGGCACTTGCCTTTGCTCCAGAGCCGATCGCCACACCTCCTGGCGCCGCCTGCAGAACATTCATATGCTGGGCGCCTGCAGCAAGCGCCATCGACAGTTTGCTCCAGGTCTTGAACGCAAAAGATACGCTTGCCTCGGTGCTCTGCCGGACTTGGTACATCGGGATTGCCGGTGCCCCCGCGCTCAGAGGTGCTATCTTGCTTCCACTCTCTCGAACAAAGTTCTCGATCCATCCCAGATCAATCCACGGTGCCGGGGGAGCGCTAAGATCGAAGGACCCATTGATGGCCGGATCAAAGATTGTCGGCTGCTTGAGTACACGATTCACCGGAGCGAAATAGGCTCGCACCCTTCTTGTCACCAACGGCAGGCTAAGCGTGCTTGCACTTGCACTCATTAGTCCCCCTGCTCTTCAAAAGCAAACACCGTAACCGCCGCAGTACGCAGCAATCGATCGCGCGAGGTTTCTACGGCGCTGAACGTCGGCTCCGTCCAGAAGACAAAGGTCTGCATCATCGCAGCCGGCGTCTGCGTGTAGTTCAACTTTGGCGTCTGCGTAGGAGTCAGCATGGCGACTAGCTCCTTATCCATCGCGCTCAGGGCCCTCCCTCGGTCCAGTCCTCCGTTTTGCTCACTGCCACTACTTGCATACCGGATTTCACACGTCATCTTGGTCAACACCGATGGAAGCTGCGCGTCTGCGCTTTCTGCTAGCCAGCGCACTACAAAGACGTCGTTGGCTAGCTGCGCCTGCGGAGCTTCCGCCTCTTCCATCATTACGCCTGGTCTTTGCACAGCTCTGAGCGTAACCACACGCGTAGGGTTGATCTGAGCCAGTCGGTTGCGCAGCGCAATGTAAAAGGAATCTTTCGCATTCTGCATATCACTCTCCAGTCTGCGTAAAGCTCGTAAGCGACTGCGGTTCCGCAGTCCGTAAGAGCAACCGATAAACAGACACCTGCCCGAGCGCTTCCGAACTCGACCAGCCCTCGATCCGAAACAGCCCGTCTCCCACCACGACGCCTGCAGCCAGAAGAAATAGTCCATCCGCCGAGTTCAACTGCAACGCACTTACTTGCTGCGCAACCGCCGAGGCCGAGATCAATAGCTCGAACTTGGCCTCCTCGCCTTCACTCATGGTTGCGCGCGTACGCCTGAAGACGGCTGGCGCTAGAGGTAGCTGCTGCAGTTGCGGAGCATTGATCCCCAACTGTCCCGCGTCTGTACTGTCGCCGATGGCGGGCGGCATCAGCAACGAAGCTGTACTGCCACCCGTTGCACGTAGCAGCGCATCCCCAGCTCTTCGCCAGTATCCACTCGGGTTTCTGACACTCGTATCTATGCTCATTGACTACCCCAGTTTGTTCGCGACCCAGGGTCGCAAGAGCGTTCTTACCGTACTGTCGACCATAGAATCGGAAAAGTACTGGACCTGCATCAGGTCGATCTTGCTTGACTTGACATTCATGCCAGGCGAAGCTTGCGCATTCTTCACAATGAGGGCACACGCACTTTTCACCGCATCGGGAATTACGCTGAGTCCAGCCGTGTACGTCACCGCCACTTCGTTATAAGGCAAGCCCAACCCGCTCCACGGAAAGTTCAGGCTCCCGTCTTCCACCCAGTCGATAGTGGTGGGATCGAGCGTGGTCCAACTTCCGGGCAGCGAAAATGCCCACCAGATTTCTTCCTGCATCCAGCCCTGCGACTCGCCGCGGCGTGGCCTCGCGTAGCGCGCCTGAACACTCACAAGTGGTGTCGTCGCGGGTGCAACACCCACGAGTGGCAGATAGCTTAGAAGCGCCGTCTGCGAACCCGCCGTCATCCGCAAACGCTCCGTGTACTGGGTTACGTTCAAACTAACCCTTCGGCAGTATGTATCGATCAAGCTCGAGGCAACTGTGATCCAATCATCCGTTGTGTCCGGCGCGAGACCAAAGCTCTCGTACTCGGTCGGCAATAGGTACCCCATCGCGCCCACCCTTTCTTGGTCCACCACTGGTGGCAGCACTCATAAGCCCGGACCATTCCAAGGAAAAGGGCCGCCCAAAAAAGGGCGACCCGCTCCTCCATCAAATCCGACTAAGTCCTACCGATCAACAAGTACCTGAGCATGCGCGTAGCTGGCGCCCTTCACTACTACGCCACCGAACTTGACTACAACGTACTGCGAAGCGAGCGATCCCGGCACGCCGAGCTGAAAGATACGCGGGCCTGGGTCCCCCAGCCAGTGGTACTCCACCATGTCTTCTGACACGATGTAGGCGGGCAGCACCGCCGAACCAGAACCAGGTGTGCCGGTATAGGAAAGCGTCCAGTCAGGAATCAGCGGCAAATCGCCCGCCTGCGTTGACAAGCACTTCACCGAGAGACCGGCCGTGACTTCCTTCTGCGTCAGCACCACGTTGAACTCTGACTTCATCTCTCGATCCAGCAGGTCCAGGAGCACCGGATTGGCATAGATCGCCGTAGGACGGACCTCAAAGTTCGAACTGGCCACCATCTGCGCTACCGTGCTCTTCAGGCCATCCGTAATGCTCGCGCTCGTCCCGATTGTGACTACGTTGCCGCCAGCCGCAATCTGTCCAGCCGCCCCGTAATACTGGGTCGTTGTTGGTGTGCTCAGCGAGGTGTCCGAACCACTCCATAGCGCGACATCGTGCGTTCGCATGACGCCGTCTACCGTGTCCAGAAGATCCTTCGCCTGCAAGTAGGCAAACTGCTTCTGCTGCGTGCCCAGCTCCACATCAAAGAGGTTGTAATTGAGTTGGGCCACAATAGCCTTCAGCGGAACCGAGCGTTCCACGCGCGTCGGCGCTACTACCGGCGCAACAATATTGCGAGGATCTACAAACCCGGACGTACCGGGCGACGGGATTGCCGTCTCTTCAAAAAAACGCGACGGATGCCCAGTCGCTGGTACCTGTCGAATACGCTGCCCGAACGCGCCGCGCCGACGCACAATGTCCGTAATTTCGGTCTGGTACAGCGGGACTTCAACGGCTCCCGGTCCTATGTAGTCAGCAGCAGAATGAATCTCCAGAAAATTCGCCTTCATGTCTTCTCCTACCCTTGACGGGTGTCTGTGTGCATCGTTATCGATCTTTCATACGGCCTGCGCGCAAAGCTAGGAAATCAGAGCGCCCGACCGCAACAGCTGCGACTTGACAGCAAGCCGCTGTTCAATGCTCAGACCGCTCAGCGCAGCGTCGAGCGTTCCCGTATCAAGGGTCTCGAGCGAGTCGATGCCCAGTTTCGCTAGCAGGTGCACGGTTGCCGCGGGCAGTGTCTTGCGAAGCCCAGCATGCTCCGCCGGAGCGCTATGGATGGCAGCGCCCTGCGCCAGCAGCGTCTTGATCTCCTGCTCAGCGAGTGCCAGCTTGCGTTCCAGCTCCATCTCACGCCGCAACCCCTCGCCATTGGTTTCAACCGCGGCCGTGATCTTCTGCACATCGCCCGAGATCGCCGCCTCCCGCTGCTCCAGCTTGCTTGCCGACATCTCAAGTGCATTCGCAGCAAGGCTCAACCGCTCCAGGCTTGCATTGAGCGAACTCAGAACATCATTGATCTCTAGCTCCATCTCGCTTCCTTCCCTTTCTGCTCCACATGAAAGTCGTTCACCGCGGCAAGTCGCATCCTTGTTGCTTCACGCACATCACCCATTCCCGCTAGGCTGCTCCGCACTCTGTTCTCGCGAAGCTTGAAGGACGTATTGCGATATGCAGCCTTGTCCCGCAGCAGCACGGCCGCGCCCGTAAACACCGCCCGCGTCACCGTCCACACCTCCGCCCGCATATCAGCCACATGCGCATCGGCCAGCTCATACGACATGCCCATGATGCCCGGCTTGTCGCCCGCAATCTGTTTGATCACCTCCGGAAAATCCCGGCCATACACATATCCCTGCACCCGCAGCTCATTGCCAATCAAGTCTGCGTCAGTAATTAGGCCGCACTTTCGCCTCACGTCATGCCCATCCCACCCAGGCGTGAAACCCACCGCCATGCCCAGCAGCGAAGGCAGCGCATCCATGGCTGCCGTGCGTGTCAAAATAACCCGGTGCCCGCGTGCACCAGAGGGCGCCCGTGTACTCGCTTCATCCACAACCGTCAACACGCCTTCAAATGGAATCCGGTTCGGGTGCCCGGCCACTTCCGGCATCTTCATTGCCATCGCTTCCAATCGCATCCTGCCTCCTGCGGCTCCCTGTTCGCTTGCTTTCACTCACCTTCTCCCGCATCCACCACCGGTGCCCCTCCCTCCTCGACCGGCAGAATACTTCCCATCGGCGCCAATCCGCGCATCGCCCGAACCTCATCCACGGTCAGCACGCCCGCCGTCAGCAGCGCCGTCTGGATCTGCACCGAAGCAAGCTCATCTGGCGCCTCAAGATCGTTTAAGACAAATTCAAACTCCCGCCATCCCAGGCGCTTTGCAAAAAGATCGCGCGTAATATGCTCCGTTACCAGCTTCGCTACCGGCAGCACCGCACTGCGAAACGCTTCGTCACTCAGGGCTTCAGCCGTGGATCGGTTCACATCGTTCTCCAGGCCCAGCAGCAGCGGCGGCAGACCAAATGAATTCCCCACCATCCGAATCAGGAACTCCTGCCAGCTCAACCGCAAATCCGCATCCGTACCGCTGCCGAACCGCAGTACCTCCGGCTTCTGCTCCGTGCTCAGGATCGGCACCCGCCCCGTTCCCTCAATCTCGTCCTGCCACCAGCGAATCAGCCGATCATGCTGCGCCGGAGTTGTCTCGTTCAACCACAGGGCATACTGCACGACCTGGTTGCTGGCCAGCTTCCCCGCAAACCGGTGTGCCGCGAGCAAGTTATTCACCGTCTCAAACGCAACCTCCAGGGGGCCCAGGCCAAACGGCGTGTGCGTCCGAGGATTCATTCGCAGGTACATCAACTCCTCGTCCGCGAGCAAGATCTGCCCCGTTCCAGCAAGTCCTGTGGCCTGTGCAAACCGCGGCGAGTCCGGCCTCCCATCCCACTTCGGATTGATCTGGATCGTCGCCCCATCCACAGGCCACAACTGGAACGGCTTCTCCACATCGCCCGTCAACTCCATCTCGATTGCGCCATACCCCCCAACCAGCAGGTCTTCCAGCACCTGCTCCAAGAGCGTACGCATCGAGTCCGTCGCGTTTGGTTCCTCGAGCGCCATTCGCAGCGCCCGCATCTTTGCCTCTGCATCCGGAACGTCCGCTGCGCTGTAGTGTCGCTTCAGCCGGATTTGCCAGTCGAAGCTCGCAACCTTATCCTTGATCACATTGATCGCCCGGCGCGGCACCGGTGTCTCCGCGAACCGTCTCAAGTTGGCAGGCGTAATCTTTGGCAGCGCCCGCGATGCCCCCGCATAAGGCTGCAAGATTGTAGGCAGTGCAGCCGTCTTTCGCGGACTGGGCGCCTCTTCACCAGCATGCAGCCCCGCGCCCTGACCCTGATCTGTCCGAGCCCACAACTTTCGCACCGCGTCTGTCATCTTCACCTATGCCGCCTCCTCACCAACCATCCGCCCACCCGGTGCCCCATGTCTCGCCCTGAAACATGGACCCCAACCGCTCTATGCTGCCCAAGTACAGACGGCGTAGTCACATGACTGCGCTTTGCATGATCCTGAATGTACTTACACCTGTTACATTCTTTTGCAACAACCGAAGCACTCGGCCTTCGCATCGATCCACGGCTTCCCCCAAAAAGAAAAAGGCACGACCAAATGGCCATGCCTCTTTCTCTGAGTTTCAATTTCCGTTAAGGAATCACTAAATCACGCGGAGCTCCCGCTGCGCTGTCTCCGCAATCCTCGGCAGATCACTTGTCGTCATCACCCGGATGTCCTGCGCCTCCATCGTCTCCACGGCAAACCGATACTGCGCCGTAGCATCCTCATCTTCATCGCTGCCCCGCACCTGCGCCAAAGGCTCAATCAATGCCGTCAACTGCAGCGTAGCCCCTTCCACCCGCATCACACCTTCGCGGAGCGCCGGCATGCTAAAGGCCAGCACCTTGGCCAACTCGGTGTCGTTCTCTAGCGACACCGCATGAAACATCCGGATCAGACCATTGGGACGATACGCACAATCAATCCGCAACGGGTCCCCGGCTCGCGTATACAAAGAAGCCGGCACCCGCTTCTTCATTAACTCCCAGACTCGCGCCCGTTCAAAGTGGGTCCGCATCATTGCCTGAATCGCCGCACGCCCGGTCCGTTTGCCCGCACCCTGACGCTTCTGCGGCTCAACATAGACCCGCATCAGGCTCTCGATTTCCGCAATCATCGATTCTGCGAGGCACGCTTTGCCCTCGGTCATCTGGAGCATATTCGAGAACGAATCCTCGATTACCTCTACCACGGGCTTGGCCCCAGGCTGCGTAAGCTCGAGAAGCCGCCCGCGTAACTCCCCCTCGAGCGCCTCCAACATCGCTGTATCCACATCCGGATCTAGCGAGCGAACCCTTGCCCAGTCCCGTGTAAACCGCAGCATGGGCCCAGGACCCGCTTCGCTGGTGGCTCCGCGCAGCAGGACCCCGATGTTGATGAACTCATTCCTCACCGCATCCGGGACATAGCGTATCAGGAAGAACTCGCACCGCTTCCGCTCGTTCACATCACCCTCTTGCCAATCCTATCGTCTCCCGCAGGCACCTCAAACAGTGCCTTGCCTACTTTTCCCCCGCCCCTCATCCAATTTGGAAAAGGCTCCCGCGACGACACCCGAAAACTCTCGATCAATTCCCGCACCCGGGTCCGCCTCGCCAGCAGTCGTTCCACGAGCTCTTCCATTTCGCTGATCGATCCGCCATACCACTCTGGCGGTATATCCTCGGCGATCTTGCCAATCGTCTCCGCAGCCATGGTCTCCATCAGGCTCAGCCAGGGCTCAAAACTCTCCCATCCCGTCACCTGCGCATAGACCAGGTTGCGCGCGTAGACTCCACGCAGCGGCGCATCACTCAGGCTCCAGTCCCCCGCATGAAAACAGTAGCCCTGGTCGATGAAGGCTGCCTTGTACCGCCTCTCCCGAGGCTTCTTGTGGAACACCGCCTGCCGCCCATTCGAATTGCAAGTCCACTTATCCAGCACCAGCATCCCGGCAAACTCGTTCAGGTTCTTTACCTCACCCAGCTGCGGCTCCGGCAGGTAGTCAACCGTCTGGCCCGGCATCAGGCCACCTACCAACCGCGACCCGAACTGCAAGCCCGGCTTGCAACGCTCTACACCCTCGGCCCTCTCTAGGCTCAACTCACTGGTATTGGCAATCAACCACTCCGATACCTCGACCACGTCGCAGACCGGGACGGTCAAGCCCATCGCCTCGGCTAACTTGGTCGCGAGCATCTCGTTTGCCAGCACACGCAGATTCTGCGGATTATTCTGGAACTTCACCACGTACGCATGCCCATCCGCACCCAGCATCAGGTGACTCTGCGCTCCGCCCCGCATCTTTCTTATCTGCTGTGTCGCAATGACCGCCAACGAACCCGCCTCGCTCCCCCGCCCATCACAGCAATTCTCCCCGCACCGCCAGCGCAATCGCCATCGCCATCACGCAATCATCATGCATCCCCGGCTGCGCGCCACTTGCGCCGCTCCGTAGCCGCACAAACCCTCGACACTCCCGCAAAAGCCTCTCACTCTGAAATAACTCCGGTTGCTCCACCAGGGCTGCTCCTAGCCCCGCCAACATCCCCGGCCGCGACAGCGAAGACGTCAACCAACCATCCTGACCATGCTGAGCATAAATCCTGGGCGCCCGGCAAACGCTTTTCAAATACGCCAATACTCCTGATCCATGATTGTTCCGCTCCACTACCAGCCACGCATCGTTATATTCCCCCGCCAGAGCCGCTACCGCCTGCGCCAACTCCAGCACCGGCAACCGCGCTTGCAATTCTGCACATTGTAGCCCCGTCTTCAACTCAATGACCTGCGCAACCGAATAGTCGCCCTCAGATCCACCTCCTGCCGGATCCACCGCCACCGCATACCGTCGCCCCGACATCGCCGGGAACCACACCCGCAATGTTCCGTTCTGCCTCTGCTCTACAGGCGCTCGCACCAGGGCCAGCCGCGCGTCGATCACGCCCACATCAAACAGGCAGCTACCACTTGCAGAAAAACAACTCTCCGCATCCTCGGCATACTCTTGTTTCGCCAGCCCTCGAAAGCCCGCCCGCAGCTGCCGCCGATACCCGATCTGCGCAAGGCTTAGCCCCTGCTGCTCAACCAGGTGCCGCTCCTCATCATCAAGCGTCTCTCTTTCGACAGCCTCAGCCACATACGAGGCCTCCCACCACCAGGGAAAGAAATGCCGCACCGTCCCCGTGCTCTCCGCCTGCGTCCACTCCGTCCAGAAGCAACCCTCTGCCCCGTTCGGCGTCGACTCCAGGATCAGTTCCCCCTGGGGCGCCAGCGCAGCCTTCAACCCGTACAGTGTCTCCGCTGCGTCGCCCGGCCAGCGCGACACCTCCGAACAGTGCAGGTTCATGATCGTCAAACCCCGCCCTGCGTTCGCGTCCCCCGCGCTCTCAACCCGAAACTCGCTGTCAAGCGCCGGAAAACAGATGTGTCTCGCATTTGCCCGTCCCGTCCGTAGCGCTCCCCGGCGCAGCGAAGCCGGCAAGCACTCCAGAAAACGATGCACGGTCCGGAAGATCGATTCCGCCGCCTCCTGCGTTTGAGCCACTTGCACGCTCATCGTTCCTGGAATCGTAATCGTCTTCAAGAACAATCGACCAGCGATCCAGGTACTCATTCCCATCTGCCGGGCCTTCAGGACAATATTCTTCTGTCCTCGCCGCCTCTCAAAATCTTCCTGCACCCGGTTTGCCAATAAAGGCACCATTGCCCCGCTACGACTACGCACCTTTAGTAGCGCCTCGGCTAGGAACCCTCCTACCGAACCGCCCCCGAACTCCACCGGTCGCTCATCCAACAACTCCCCCAGCCGCACCAACTCTCGAAGGTCAACCTCCTCCAGCCGCATCGCCATCCGGCATGCCTCCTGCAAACACCCTCATCCCTCCCTGCGCCGCCGCAAACCAGAGGTTGACCCAGCCCGCGCCTCAGAACGCGTACCAGTTGCTATCCGGCCCGCACACCATCGACCGCTTGCCTGCCGCTGCAATGACCAGTGAGGTCGCCGTTGCTCCCTGATAGTTGATGGTTTGCGAACTCACCGTCTGCAGCGTCACAGAGTTCGAACTGGCATCGGTCTTCACAATAGTCAGCTCCAGCCCCGTTGGCGTCTGCTTGTCCGGCATCGGGGTGTAACAACTCGGCAGCGTCAAAGTCTGCGCCCCGCTCGCCGCATTTGCCAAAACATTCTTGTTCGCCGTCGTAAGAGTCAGCGTAGACGCTGTATTGACCACTGTCGAAAGCGCAATCCCGCCCTGGGACCGGATCGTTCCCTGGTAGGTGATGTTAAAAAACGGGTTCGCCGCAGCAACATGCCCCTCAAACAGATCGGTGGTGTACCCGCTGTACAGCTGCGCGGAATAGGCCGAATAATTCGCGCCGCTTGCCGCCTTCGGCGCTACCCACACTGTTGCCACCTGTCCACTCGCCGGGGCGTTATTAGACGCCCCCCCTCCGGAGAAGCCCGTCGTCGTGGCCGGCTCCAGAGCCTGGTAATAGTTACCGCATCCTGTCAGGTGATGCACGCTCGAAAATGTTGGCGGCACACCCCCCGCAGATGCGTAGTTGATCCAATTCACCGTCGGTGACATCCCTAGGCAGTCCATATCCGAGATCATCAGATTATTTGTGACAGCGGTTGCTACACTCGCCAGATTCGCATTTGGAAAGCTGTTCAGCTCGGGCCACTGCACATGTCCCCCATGGATCTCGATCCCGTTTGCCCCAATATAGAAAGCAGCGATCGCCGGGCTGTCAGCATAGGTGTCCGTCCACACGCTCCCCGCTCCACCTGTGTCATAAATCACGTAATTTGACGCGTAGGAAGCATTGGCAGCCGAACCAGACGTAACCGTATTGCTGCACGGCGCCGATGTGCAGGTATACGGATACCCAAATCCGTGCACTCCGTACCCGATATTGCCCGTCCCCTCGTTAAACACCGCCGCCGTCTGCGCATTTCGCACAACGATCGTGTTCATATAACTATCGATGGCCGTCTTCTGCAAATGAATACCGAACTGGGGCCGGCTAGCCGGCGTAAATGTACTGGCGCTGTAACTCACCGTCACATTCCGTAACAGCGATCCCGTCTGGTGCACGCCAACGTTCGTCTGCTCTCCCAGCAGAATCCCTTCGGCGGTTGCGTCATTCACATTCACCGTGTCGATGAGCAGCCCCCGCGTCCACTGAAATTCGAAACCATGCGTCGCGTTCTTTCCCGCAAGGATCGTCAGGTCCTTGAACGTACATCCCTCGGTCAGGTTTGTATTGCCCAAAAAGAAAACATCTCCGTTTAGATTCGAGGTCACGTTCAAGGTCGTCGCTACGCTCGGAACATTCGCGCCCATCGTCGTCCCGGCCGACCCCACTACACTTACGCATGCCCCATTGCTGGGCTCATTCATCGTCCCGGTAACCGGATAAGTTCCCGGTCCCAGCCAGATCGTCTGATTGTGCCCGGTGCTCGTCGCCGCTACTACCGCTGCCGCCCACGCGGCTCCCAGACTTGTGTATGTGAGCCCGTCCACGGTGATTGTGTTATTGACCACGCTGGCCGTCAGGCTCCCTCCCACCTTGGCAGCGCCGGCGGCAGTTACTGTTCCCGCCAGGCTCGTCGCCCCACTCACCGCAACGGTGCTCCCGAATGACGCCGGCGCGCCCGTCGACATTGCGCCGGCACCATTCAACCCATAGACCTTGAACAAATTGATCCAGTTCGTTCCGCTCCAAGAGTCGTACTCAATACCGCCGCCATAACCAACCGCGCTCGTTCCCACATTCGACGGCCCACCACCGGTGCAAAAGCGGTTCTGCACATGCCCGCCATCCGCGGTCGGGGTATCAAACAGGCAGTACTGGTTCTGGAACTGCAGCCCGCTCATGTACGATCCATACTGCTGGTACATCCCAAACAGCGATGTCTTCTTCGTAAACACCCCGCGGGCCGAATCCCACAGCGTATCCGCATCCGGAAGAGACACCTGCACCGCCGCCATCTGTCCAGTGCTCGCATAGAGCGGCGCTGTCACAAAACTGCCACCTGTGGCCGGGCCGATATTGATCTGTTTGCCGTTTGCGTTCGCATTGACGGCCTGGGTACTCTCCACCCCTTCCGCACTCACCGCTCCGTGTATCTGCATGAGCACGCGGTGATGCGTTGCAATCTGGCCGACATACGGATTGGAGCCGCTACTCCCCATGTCCATAGTTCTCAGGTTGAGACTGACCTGCGCTCCGGGAACAGGATCGTTCGGATCGCCTAGAGGTGCATAGAAGCCAACTTGGTTGGTCGCCGGGTTTGAAGTCGGTATCTGGATGTCCGGCGCGTATCCAGCGACAATCTCACCGCAAAAGTAAACGTTGGTCTGGTTGCATCCCACTTGGTACCCGCCGCCTGCCGTCGGTCCCTGAATCTGGTTCAAATGAACGTTGCTAAATTCCACCGCCCCATTAAAGCCACTTCCATATTGCTCGATCACCGTACCCGCAGGCCATTGTGTGCCCGCCGGCGCCGTGCTTCCGCCCTGGTTGCGGCCCGGCGTCTCGATATACAAGTTCCCATCCGAGGCAAAGCCGGCGATCGTTATAATTTCGAATTGGTTCTGCCGCACTCCCTGCACATACGCCGAGGGCGCCGTACTCGCCCTGTTGTAGTCCTGCGGCAACAGCACATAGGGATAGTAATCGCTCGCGCCCACAGGCACATCCGCAGGATTCCCAAAGTACTGCGGCATCCACGACGCATCATGCACCGCCACCGTCAGCCCGGTTCCTGAAAGCGTCCCCGTCAGGTAAGTCTGCTCTGCCTTCCCGGCCAGAATGTAGGCACGATTCGTCCGAGGTATCCCACCACCATACGAATCTTCGTGATACAGGTTCTCGAACTTGACCATGTCGCCGTTCCACACACGCACGCCTGACATGAGATTGGTTGACTTGATCGATCCCCCGATAAACGAAACGTTGACTGCCTTGTCGATGTGAATGGAGCCTCGGGGCTCCGGGTACAGAACAGTAGGACTAGAAGCCGTACCCGGCGCGTTAAATACGCCGTTGGTGCAGTTCACCGAGTAGCACCAGTTACTGTTCCAGGTTGGGCTGCCACTAGGGTCCTTCGTTTGTCCCGCTTCTACAATCTGGGTATTGTAGAAATAATCCTCGTTTGTATCGCCCGCCATCACAAGTGGCCAGCGCACATCGTTGAAGGTAGAGTCATAACTCACCATGCGCTCCGATGGCCCATTCATCTGCAGTCCGCGACCGGCGCTGTTGAAGAAGTGCATGTCACGCAGAATGAAAAACCCGTTGTCCATCTCGAGCAGTGTTCCGGTCGTTGCTTTTCCTGTACCCTCGAGCGTGATATTCTCCAGCCCCCCAATGCACTCATACACGCTGCAGCTGTTCCCGTTGTACACAGTAATCAGGTTTGCCGTTCCATTCGTCTCTTGCAAGATCGTATTTGCCTTACTATCACCGACCATGTGCAGATTGCTCGGTATCCGGATTGTTCCGTTTACCTTGTAATGTCCCGGGGCCAGGTATAGTGTCGGATAGGTCGCCTCCCCGTTACTCGCAGCACTGGCAATGGCGTAAGCAACGGCCGCACTGATAGCGGCTAGCGAATCGCGCGTGCCGGTCGGATCGCTGCCCCCTGCAAAATCGGTATCCCGCATATCCACGCGGGGCAGCTTGGCGATGTGGTTTGCTACCGTTAGGGTGCCCGTAACTACCCCACCGGAGAGCGGCACGGCCGTCGCGATTGCCTGGTCCACATAGTGCTTGGATGTCGCTTGCAAATTCGACACCGGGTCGCCTGCCAACTGCAATGGCCCCACCAGGCTGCCGCCGCTTAGTGGCAAAAAGTTGCCCACGGTCGGGGTAATCGAAGCTACTAGCGCATCGACGTAACTCTTGCTCACACTCTGTACCGCTACAGTCGCCGGTTGCAGCTGGGCTCTTACCGACGCGATCGACGCCGTGCTTGTGGCGGGCACGGTCCAGTATTCCTTGCTCACACTTCCATCGCTCAGGTGATAGACGACCGTGTAGTAAGACCCAGCCGGAGATGCCCCGAGGTTTGGCGCAAGGCTCAGCGTTACAAATCCATCCACACCAATTGCAGCCGTGATCGTGCCCGCCGCAACAGCCAGATTGTTTGCCGTGCTGAAGGCAGGCCAGCTCACCAGCAAGCTTCCAGTCGCCGGACGTCCATCCGCACGGTACACAGTGCCTTGTACCGTGGTCGTGGTGACTTGGGACCAGCTCGGTATACCCATGAGCACCAGCAAGGCCGCCACAATGAGCTTCAAAAGTAAACACCCTGCGCTTCTCATCAGCTCTCCACATATCGTCGTGTTGCCTTGCCAGCCTCATCCCGATGCGTATCTCTACCCGCAAGGCCGCCTGCACATCACTGCTTGTTCTTCAATTGCTCAATCAATATCTCTGCCAGACTCTTGCGCTTCTCGCCATCTGCAAAGGGTCCTTCATCCTCAATTGCGTCCATCAGGCTGAATAACCACTTCGTATGCGTAATGCTTCCGTCTTTGGCTCTCTCCACGTTCGCGCGCATGATCTCTTCCGCCGCCTCTCCAATCTGCTTGACTGCTTCGTCGTGCAACCGACGATGCTTTCTCTGATCGCAGCGGGGCGCCCGAGTGCGCGGGCTACTTCGTTCCGTTGCTCCTTCGGCTGCAGGTGCAACCGTCAGTCGCGTCCGGGTAGACTGCTGTCGTTCGGCTCTGCTCTTCAATACGGACCATCCAAACAGACAAAGAAAAAGGGAGCCCGTATCGGCTCCCTTCGAATCAAGTGTACTAACTCAAGATTAGCATCGCCTCTTAATTAACGTGCCAAGCATCACACCGCTGGTAACTCCTCTTTTTTATCTGTTGCTGCACCTTTCTACCGCCCTCTTATTTCTTCGCGCAACAAGCAATCTGTCTCTTACTACTCTTGCCCCGGCCAAACGTACCCCATCGCTGACAATCAGCGAGGGGGAAGCAAATGATCAAGGCGAGGCGAGCGCTGTATACGCTGGAGTTTAAGCAGGAAGCGGTTCGACCGATGGAGCCGGTCCAACCGCGCCCAATCTGCTCAATCGCAACTTCCGTGTTGCTGCACCCAACCAGGCATGGAACAGAGATGTCACCTACATTTCCAACCATCGAAGGCTGGCTGTTTCTGGCAGGAGTGATCGATCTGTTCAGCCGCCATGTCGTAGGCTGGTCGATGCAACCGCAGATGCACAGCAGCCTGGTCATCGGGGCGCTAGAGGGGCATGGTTCCGGCGCAGCCCCGACAAGAGCGCGGAGCATATCTTTCATAGTGATCGGGGCAACCAGTATGCCAGTCATCAGTTCAGTCAAGTGTTGCCGCAGTGCGGCTGACCGCATCGATAAATCGCAAGAGAAACCGCCCGGGACAACGCAACCAGCGAGACAGTATTCGCTTCACCGAAAGTAGAGCGGCTTCATGGCCAAAGCTTCCACACCATCCGCCAGGCCAAGGATAAAACTCTTGCCTGGCCGCTCTGGATAACCAATCACGCATGCACTTTACCAACGGCTACTTCACCCCCATCCAGTTCGAGCAGCAGCGGCAACACCGCCAGCAAGCGCTTGCCGGCCCACGGCGCGCAAGCAAAAGCAAGCTGTGGAAAGCAGGAAAGCGGCGATCGCTTTCCTGCTTTCCACAGCCTCGACGACTACAAACGATGACTAGTTATGGGATACGGATTCTGAGAGCAAGCGCAAACGGGCTGCGTCCATGCTGCTTATTCCGCAATCCTGACTCCCCCATAAAGAGGGCCTACCTCAAGCAGGTCCTTCTCTAGAAATATTTTTGTCAGCCCGTCGACAGCCTCTCCATACTTCCGCACCACCGATCGCAGGCTCTGCCCCGTTAACTCAGCCGCCTCCGCTTGTGTGTACTCCTGCAGAGCAATCCGCGCTACCAGCTCAGTGTCCGCCGCGTTTAACTGCTTCAGGCACTTCTCGATGTCATAGACAAAGATCACCGCATCCTCGAACGTATGGATCCGGTAGCTCGAAACCTTACCCCGAAACATGCAGTTGCCTAGGATAGAAGGCACCCTGCCCATGCGCATGGATACTTGCATGTATCGGCGCAGCAGCAACTCCGTGTACCGGCGATAAAAGGCCAGGCTGCTGATCGGCACCGTCACCGCACCCGGTGTCATCGGTTGCGGCACGCTGACGCTGGGAAGCGCAAATGCCGCGCTCACTGCACACCACTCGTCAAGGCTGCCTCCAGCCCCGGCCGTTGATGCTTCAAAGGTCTGCCCGGTCGCCTCCGCGTCTTTGGATCAGGAAAATGCTTCAACCTCTCTGCGCACCGAGCGCAGTAGACAGTCACGCTCGCTTCGCTCCGCAGCCATAGTGTGCCGCAACCCTCACAAACCTTTAAACTAACGCTCAGATACGTCATCCTGCCTCCAGGGCAAATCAGTCTCTGCATAACCTTCTTCCGGTTGCAGGCGATTCCTTTTGGGGCGCTCTCGCGCAGCAATCGTCTCAGCCTTCTCTCATCCTTTAGGTCCCCTCAAGTCCGAACAATCGCCAGATCCTTACGTTTTCTCAGACAACTCTGCCTTCACGCCGGCGCATCGCGCGGCGCGTTCCAATGTGGGAAGCCACGCACATTCGCGGTGATTAATCCCGCATGCGCATGTGAGCTCCTGTTAGATCGAATGAAAGTAGTCCGAATCTACCCGGTGCTCTAAAACCGGTCAATTGCCCCTTGAAACCAGAAGTTACTCTGAGACAGTCGGAAAATGCCTATCTCGGGTTTTCGGAACAATCTCCGCCCGCGCCCTTGCCTTTGGGCAAAGTCCGTCTCCAGGGGTGTATAGCTTTTTGGCAACTTCAACCGCATGAACTTTTCTCAGTTGCATGAGCGGTTGCGTCTGGAACTGGTACGCCGGATCGATCGCGAGCTGCTCACAGCCGCGTCCTTGTCTCGGCAGACAGGCCTGCAGCAACCGCACATCTCCAACTTTCTTCGAAGCAAACGCCGCCTCAGCCTGTCAGCCATGGACCGAGTCCTGGCTGCACTCGCCCTCAGCGTTGAAGATTTACTGGTGTCTGCGGAAGCGGGGCTCGCGCCATCCACCGCTCCGCCGGACTTCATTCCACTCGTCTCGGCGATCAGCGCCATGAACGATGCCGTCATTCCCGCGTCTGCGGCCTTTGACCGTATCCAGCTACCCGCTGGCAGTCTGGAAAGCCTGCGCCTGCGCCAGTCGGCCCGCCCCCGCGATTGGGACCGCTTTGTCGCAGTCGGGGTCACCCCCGCTCAGGCCTCGCCCATGGAGCCGGCTATGGCTGCCAACGACATCGTCGTTCTCGACCGCCACTACACCGCGCTGGTCGAGTACAGCCCCCTTCCTCACCTCAACATCTACGCGGTCCGCCTCAAGAACGAACTGCTCTTCCGCTACGTTAGCTATCAGGCCAATCACCTCATCCTCCGGCCCCACGGCCTGAACTTCCCCGTTCAGCTCGTCCCTGTCGCGCCGACCGTCTCCCCCAGCGACTTCATCGTTGGTCGCGCCTGCATCGTCATCGCCAGGCTCTAGCCCCTCGTACCGCCTTTCCCCTTCTACAAGCCTGCCCGCCCGCCCCTGCGACCCGCTCCCTTGCCGCGCACCACCGTCTCTGCCCCTTTCTGAGAGGTACCCCTCGCCCGTAGACACCCTTCCCTCCATGCCTGAACTGGTGCCACAGCTCTCCCCGTTCTGTGGAGTTTGTTAGCATCACCCTCGGGGGTTCCTCATGGATCAGGCTTCAAACTCCACTTCCAACGGCGCGCGCCGCGACGAAGACATCGCGCTCGACCTGCTCAAGTTCGTCGCATCCGCCACCAGCATCGTCCGCCCTACTGCTCCTTCGACCGGCTTTACTGCCAGCCCCGGCGCCAAGCCGGAAGAGCAGGTCACCCAGCTCCTCGACCTCTACGGACGCTGCCTCAACGCGGTGCAGGGTGCCGTCACGGCGCCCTCGGCAACAACCAAAGGAGCGGCGCGCTAGCGCCGCGCTTGTCCAGCCTTCCGCCCATCCGGGTCGCCGTATGCGGCGCAGGTGCCTTTGGCCGGAACCATATCCGCGTCTACCGCGAACTCGAGGCCGCCAGCTTTCCTGTCTCGCTCGCAGCCATCGTTGAGCCTCATCCTGAGCGAGCCGCGGCGCTAGACTTCGGACCCAACGTCCCCGTCTTCGCCACCGTAGATCAATGCCTGGCAGCAACCCAGCTCGACGCCGCCTCGGTCTGCGTCCCGACCTCGGCACACTTTGGCGTCGCCTCGCAACTCCTCGGCGCAGGACTCCACACGCTCATCGAGAAACCCCTCGCGTCCACCTTGCAGCACGCAGATGCACTCATCCGCCTCGGCAATCAGCACGCCCGCCTCATCCAGGTCGGGCACCTCGAACGCTTCAATCCCGCAGTCGCCGCCCTACAGTCACGCACCCACAACCCCATGTTCTTTGAGGCTCATCGCCTGAGCATCTTCAGCCCTCGCGCCCTGGACGTTGACGTCGTACTCGACCTCATGATCCATGACCTGGACATCGTTCTCCAGCTCGCAAAATCCCCCGTGCTCCAGGTTCACGCCGTCGGCCTTCCCATCCTTTCCTCCCAGGTCGATATCGCCAACGCCCGCGTCGAATTCGAATCAGGCTGCGTCGCCAACTTCACCGCCAGCCGCGTCTCGACCGAGCGCGTCCGCAAGCTTCGCTTCTTCCAGCCCCACCAATACGTCTCGGTCGACTACGCCCGGCAAGACCTGCTCATCATCTCCGTCGACCCCAACTCCGTCTCCGGCGCCCTCCAGGCGCCGGCCCATCCCGCCCCGGGGCCGCCTCCAGCCGCAGCCGGCCTAGGCTTTGAAAAGCCTCCCATCACGCCAGGCGAACCCCTCCGCCTCGAGATCGAGTCTTTTCTCACCAGCATTCTCCATCACACTCCCCCCCAGGTCCCAGCCGAGCAGGGCCGTGAGGCCCTGGCCCTGGCCCTTCAGGTCCAGAGAGCCATCGGGACGCACTCCAGCCGGGCCGGCCTGGCCAACCTCGCCGGCCCACCCCTTAGCAAACCGTGAGCACCAAGGTGCTTCCAACCCGGAGGCTTCCCCGTCTCCTGGCGCGGGGAGCCGCCGGAGTAAGACTTCAGCCCCGAGATCCACGCCGCGCCGGCTAAAAGCCCCGCCGGAGAGCTGAACGGGGGCGGCAGGAGCCGGGCCGAAGAGGGCGAACACGCCTGGCCCAGCCCTATCGGACACCACGCGCGTAGCCTTCGCGAGAAGCACGAAGAAAAGCAAAGCGCCGCAGATCGAGCAGCCAGCCTCCGCGTTTTTCCAAAATCAGCCGCTTTGGGGAGCAACTCCCTCTCTTCTGTAGATACCCTCTGCACTCTTTACACTCAGCAAAGATCTGTCTCCCGAGCGCTGCGAACCCCTCTGCCTTCCCGCCCCGCGGCAGCCATCGAACCAAACACACCCGCTCCCCGGCCTGTCATTGGAGAGATAGGTGTTCCAAGCCCGCCATACGTGCCCCGTCACCCGGCCGCAACCGGAGATCATCCACGGCAAAAAACAATGGCTCCCCCGGGCTTACCGGGAGAGCCATCATCAACAAGCATCAAAGCGAGATCTACCGCCGCCAAGGAGCCGCACGGATGCGGCCTTTCGCCCTAGGGCAGCCGCTGCACTTGCACACCGTCAGGCACCTTCAGTTCAAACTGGGCATCCGTCAGCGCCGCGTTCAATGTCAGCTTATCGATCGTGATCACGATCTGGTACTCCTCCAGGGGCCGCTTGATGGTGATTGTCTTCGGGTACTGTATGCCACCAAAATCCACAAACGGCCCATAGTCGGCTTCCGTTTCGATATCCCCCGCCTCGTCATAGGTGTCGGTCTGGAAGGGAAGCAGGTCCACCCGGCTGTAATGAATCACTCGCTCTGGAATCAGCTGCTGACTGTGCTGCTTCTGTCGCACGATCGTGAGCTCGTACTCCGGCGGCACCGTCTGGTGCGTGAGTGGATCTTCGTGCGATACATTGGACTTGGTCAGCCATAGAAGCTCTTCCGGAGAGATCCTTCGCGGGATCATCGCATCGAAGAAGATCCCCGGGCGCAGATTTTCGAGCGCCTTTTTGGATGGCTTGGTCACCGCATTTGTCCCCTCCACCAGCTTGTTCTGCGATGGGATCAGCAACTGGAACGTCTTACCATCGCTCGCCAGCTCAAAAGCCCGTGTTCGCAGCACTGGCACCAGCCCCAGTACGTGCACCGTCTCCGGCTTGCGCAAGAGGATAAAGCCACCGAGCGAGGTGTACTCCGTCACGCTTCCCTTGGCGGCTCCCCCTACGGAGGCCTGGAAATCAACCGTCGCGTTCAGCGACTGGATCGAGTCGCCCACCTGGTTGATACGCGCCACCAATTGCTCCGCATCCGCCTCGCGCAGCACCGGAGGCACCACCGCCTGCTTTACCTTGTGCGTACGGATCAGGCACCCGCTCAGCAGCGGCAATAGGCACAGCACCAGTTTTGCAGGTAATCGTTGCATAGTTTGAGGGCTCACCCGTTGCCGGGCGAACCTCAAGTATAGCCCGTAGCCCCGCCTTACCCTACCTGCTGCCCCGCACGGACTGCCTGTAGGCAGCTACATTCCTCTCGTGCTCCTCCAGCGTCTCCGCAAACCGCGACTTCCCCCGGGGATCGCTCCCGGCAGCAACGAAGTAGAGGTACCGGGTCCGCGCCGGTGCCATTGCTGCCCGCAACGAAACTGCGCCCGGATTGCAGATCGGCCCCGGCGGCAGCCCCACATGGCGGTAGGTGTTGTACGGCGACTCCGCGACAAGATCGCTCTGGTAGATCGTCCCTCGATACCGCCCTGCCAGCAACGCCGCATAGATCACCGTAGGATCGGTGTCCAGCGCCATCCCTCGATCCAGCCGGTTCAACAGCACGCTCGCTACCATCGGCCGCTCCGCATCGATCGGCGTCTCCCTCTCTACCAGCGAGGCCAGCGTGACCTTCCGGTGTACGTCTCCTTCCAGGCCCAGCCTCGCCGCCTCCTGCTCAAAGCGACGCACCATCGCCCCCAGCATCTGCTCCGGCGTCGCACTGGGCGCAAAGTGGTACGTGTCCGGGAACAGGTAGCCTTCCAGGCTCTTCGCCGACGGATCCAGCCCCCCGACCAGAGCCCCACTCTGTTCGGCTGCCGCTAAAAACCCCGCATAGCTCCCCAGCTTGGCCGCCTGGACCCTCTGCGCAATGTCAAAAAGGTTGGCCCCCTCCGGGATCGTGAGCGTCAGTGTGTACACCTCGCCACGCTCAATCTGGTCATACACGGCCCCCACCTTCCGGGGCCGGTCAAACCGATACTCTCCCGCCTTCAGCGTCCCGCCGCGGATCAGTCGCAACGCAGCAAAGGCATACCGATTGGCTATTACCCCCTGGCCCTCCAGCAGGGCGGCAATCTGCCGCGAAGACGTGCCCGGCGCAATGACCACCAGCGTCTCCGCACGCGGTCCATATGGCCAGTCAAACGCCCAAAGTCCAAAGCCAGTCACCCCAACCAACCCGCCAACCAGTAGCAGCAGAAAAAAACGGCGCACTCGCTCCACTCCTTGTCCACGCTGCTCAGACACTCTCATGCAAAATTGTAGGGGACAAGCAACCCTCCTGCTGCTGAGCACCCGCTTCCGCGGTCGCCGCCCCGGCGAAGGGGGAGGATCTGCGATCGACCCACTCGGTCACCCGCGCACCCATCTCCGCAGCAGCTCCCTCCACCCGAAAGCACAGCAAAATCCCCGCGGCTTCCCCGGGAAGCAGTTACCCCACCCCAGCAAGATCCCTACTGTCCTCGCGTGCTTCATGCCTCCCAACCGCGTATAATCGGGTTTTACACGACACGGTTAGCGCCGCTTACCCCTTTTCCCGAGATCGCTTCATGCCTGAACAAGCAAGCTCCATACCAGAGCACATTAAAAGAAAGTTGCTGGACGAGATCCGCCTGCTCGAACACGAACTCGCCCATGAACTGCCCCAGGAGATCAAGAAAGCCGCCTCCCTGGGCGATCTGAGCGAGAATGCCGAATACCATATGGCTAAGCAGCGCCAGGAGTTCGTCAACGCCCGCCTTGGCCAGATGAAGAAGCGCATGGGCGAACTCGCCCTGGTCAACTTCTCCAACATCCCGCACGATCGCATCGCCTTCGGCTCCACCGTCTCTGTCTTTGATTCCACCAAGGACGAGCAACTCGATTACAAGCTCGTCACCAGCGAAGAGTCCGATGTCACCAAGGGCCTCATTTCGACCACTTCGCCGATCGGCCGCTGCCTCATTGGTAAGCAGACCGGCGACATCGCCGTTGTCGTTACCCCCAACGGCAAGCGCGAACTCGAAATTCTGAAGTTCACCACCATCCACGACGAGGCAGCTAACCCGCTCGCATGACCCCCACCAGCCGAGCCCCCGCGCCGCCCGGCGCTTCCGTGCAAGAACCGCAGCCGAAGGAATCCAGCCTCCGGAACGCCGCGCTCTCGCCACACTCCGTTCCCCACGAAAACAGCTGGACCGGTTCCTTCGGTCGTGCCTGCGCCATCCTGCTCCAGGCCATCGTCAACGGCCTCGCTCTAACCCGCATCTCGCCCAACGCCCTGACCTTCATCGGGCTCATCATCAACACCCTCGCCGCCGTCCTCTTCGGCTACGCCAACGAGCACAACTTCGTCCGCATGTTCCTCTACGCCGGCTTGGTCCTGATCGGCGCCGGCATCTTCGACATGGTCGACGGTCGCGTTGCCCGCCTCACCAACAAAGTCACCCTCTTCGGTGCCTTTTTTGACTCGGTCATGGATCGCTACTCCGACGTAGCCATCTTCTTCGGCCTGCTCGTCTACTACGCTCGCGGCAACCGCTTCTTCTACGTAGTCCTGGTCGCCTTCGTCATGGTCACCTCCCTGCTCGTCAGCTACACGCGCGCCCGCGCCGAGGCCCTCATCGGCAAGTGCAAAGTAGGCTTTATGGAGCGCCCGGAACGAGTGGTCCTGGTCATCATCGGCGCCCTCTTTAGCCGCTGGGGCGTCATGGCGCCCGTCCTCTGGACCCTAGCCGTCCTCTCCACCGTCACCGTCATCCACCGCATCCGCTACACCTACGAGATCACCAAATCCCTGACCACTCCCTGACCTTAGATCAGAACGGTTCCCCGCGTCGCGCGCGCTTATGCGGGGCGACAGCATCGAATACAAAGATCTTTGAGGTGGAAAACCTACGCACTGCCCGCTTTAGATGATCTGCCTGGTGAACAATCAAGCGTTCGTGATCTGTCCGGATGCGAGGCTAGGAACATCGCGCCGCAGTCTGCAATCGACCCTCGCACGATGCCGCTCTCGGCGCCAATGAGTTCCTTGAACTTGCCACAACAACGAGCAGCGCGCTTCTGAACATCCAGCTGGCAATGGAGTGTCTCCCGGTGACACCCGCATCACAGGCTCGATCAAACCCCTAAAATCGCAACCGAGCAGCCACCTGGATCTGCCGGTCATGGTAAAGATTGGTATTGTTCGCGTTCACAACACGGCCAAACTCCGAACCCGTACCGCTCGTTCCCCCGTCCTGCCAGGTGAGCTTCGGCAGCGTGGTTACCGACGTCGCCCCGGTGATGACATAGCCCGTCGTATCAATGCTCGTCACGTTGGTGTGATTCTGCAAATTGAACGCTTCACCCAGCAGCTCCAACTCCATTCGCTCATTGATCCGCGTACGTTTGCTAGCCCTGAGATCGACATTGCTGATCGCACCATACTTGAATGTATTCCGTCCCACCTCAGGCAGCCGATTGTCGCCACCCGAGCCATTCACACTCGCACCCAATCCACTCAAAACCGCCGTACGATTCAAGCTGTCTGTGTAACGGATCGACGGGATTGCCCCGGCTGTATGCATTGAGTAGGGCAGCCCATCGCGCAGCTCTGCTGTCGGAGCAAGCTCGTACCCATTCGCGAGTTCGCCCCACCAGCCCCGCACCCGCCAAGGCGTATGCAGCACCAGCCCTCCCGTAAGTCGTCGCCGTATGTCGAAATTTGAGTTGCCATACTCGAGCTTTAAATCCGTCGGATCAAGAACGTCATTGGCATCCGTAAACGCCGTGGCATTCTGGTTGAAATCAGCAGCATGGGAGTAGGTAAAGCTCGAATGCAGATCCATGATCCGCGTCATCTGGTGGTCCACACGCAGCACGCCGGCTTGGTATTTCGAATTTGTCTCGCTAAAAATATCCGTGATCTGCTGGTAGTTGGGGTTCAGACGAGCCGTGAAAAACTTCGACGTGTACATGGCTGGCAACGGCCCCTTGCGTCCGGCATCCACCACCTCGTAGGTAATCGTACCCACAGAAGCCAGGTCGATATTGCGGTCAATATAGTCCGGAAGCTCTCTCCCATAACTTCCCAGGTAAGCCAGGGTCACATTGGTGTGACGGCCAATCTCCTGCTCGAGCGATACTTCGGTCTGGTGTATCTGCGGATTCTGGAAATGTTGGTCAAAGTAGTTCGCGCCGGGCTTGACTGTCAGCACAGGCGTGCTTGAAAAAACATAAGGAAACGGTGGCGCACCCGCATCAAGCGGCTTATAAGAATAAGATCGCTGCGAGGTTGCGGTTCCCGTCTGCGTCAGCGCGCTAAACGCAGTTGAATTGATAATGCGCCCATAGTAAGTGCCAACCCCCGCGCGCAGCACAGTGTGTCCCGCACCAAACACATCCCATGCCAGTCCTACCCGCGGACCATAGTTGTTCTTGTCATGCGGCAGCCTGGCAGTCAACGGAATGTCCGGGTTCACCAGCGCGGCATTTGTATTCGGCAGCTGTTCATACTCGTAGCGCAGCCCCAGGGAGACAGTAAGCCGCCGCAGCAACTTCCACTCGTCTGCAGCAAACCCCGCGTAATCAATCGACTGGAACTGAAAAGTAGTCGGCCCGATTCCCTGTCGATAGTAGGAGTAACAAGGCAGCACCCCGACCCCGGTCGACGAGGCGTCGCAGTGATTAGGCGATAAATAGTCGGTCGCGAAGCCGATTACATCCGTATACACATAGGTGCCGTTCGCGTTATATAACGCGTCCGAGTAATCATTGACGTAGTTCGCCTCGTACCCGGCCTTGATCGAGTGGTGCCCATGCACCCACGTAAGCGTGTCGACCAGCTCATCCCGTCTCTCATCCGGATACGCGGCACGATCGAGCACCGCAGGCTTGCCAAAGTGAAACCCATACGAAGAAATCTGGACCTGCGGCGGACGGCCGTAAATATTCTGCGAGAAGCTCTGCTCAAATGACGCGGGCGGGCTGCTGAGTTCGCTCTCAAGGTCACGCCCATATTGAAAATGCGCTTCGTTGAGCAGGTTCGGCGTCAGGAAGTACGCCCATCGCCCAACCACCGCGTCTTCCTTCACAATGCTATTGCCGAAACTCGCCACCCCGTACAACGCTGAGGGCGAAGTCTGCACGCCGTTCAGCGAGTTCCAGCGCATCCGGTTGTATTGAAAGGTAAAGTGGTTCCGATCGTTGAACTGCCAATCCAATTTTGGAAAGTAAATATCCTGCTCCGCATTGCGCGGCACATCGCCAAGCAGGCTGTTCAATCCGGCCAGCACGCTGTTATACCCGATCAGCGCCTGCGCAGGGAGCACGTCCAGCCGCGTCGCCAAGGTCTGGATCGTCTGCTGCGTTGGCGTGGCAAAGAGCTTTGCAGGATTGCTGGCCCGCGCAATCCCCGGGAAGTTTCGCCCATAGTGGTCATAGGTGAAAAACCCAAAGAGCCTGTTGTGCACGATCGGGCCGCCCGCGGCAACGCCGCCCTGCAACAACGTGTCGCGCGTCCGCTCTTCCCTTGTCACGTAGGTCCCGTCAGCACTGCGCGTAGTAATCGTTGTAAATGGATTTGCCGCAGCCCAAGCGCTGTTTCGGCTAAACACAAACAGCTGCCCATGGATCTCGTTTGTCCCTGACTGCGTGACAGTGTTGATAACTCCACCCGCCGCCCGCCCATACTGCGCCGAATAGTTTGATACGTTCACCTGGAACTCGCTCACCGAAGCCTGGCTTGTGGAGTATGCCACCAGGGTTCGCCCCCTCTCTTCTGAAAAAAAAGCCTGGTTGTTGTCCGCACCATCGACGGTATTGTTATTCAGCAACGCCCCGATTCCTCGGAAACTCAGCAGCCCATTCGCATCCCCGTCCGGGGTGACCGCCGCCGTCAGCAGTGCGAAGTTCGACCAACGTCGCCCGCTCGACGGCAGATTGTCCACCGCCGGCGCATCCATGGTCGTCGCAACCGTCGCGTCGGTCGTGTCGAGAACCGGGGCCGCACCCTCCACCTGCACCGACTGCTGCGTCCCTCCTAGCGGCATCGAAGCCCGCACTGAGGTCACGGTGCCAATCTGGACCACCGCCCCCCCA
>CAZZYH010000020.1:0-33934 GCA_964658225.1 Vulcanimicrobiota bacterium
AGCCCAGTTCCCACGTCGTAGTTCCCGGCGCGACCCGAGCAGAACGCCAGCCCAGCCATTGAGGCTGGTTCCGTCCATGCTCTTCTGACCCTGTCCGTGCGCGCTCAACTGGGATCAGGCCTTCAGCACCATCTCCGCTGTTGCCAGGTGAAGATTGCCCGACGGCCCGACTTCTTCGCACTGGTAGACGCAGGCCTGGTTGCGGCCCCTTTGCTTGGCCATGTAGAGAGCGCGATCCGATCCCTCCATCAGCGCTCCCGGGTCCAGGTTCTCTCGGGGCATCATCGAGGCACAGCCTACCGAAATCGTTACACTCCCGGTCGGGTTGGCGACGTGGGGCAGGTTCAGCATGCGCACGTTATAGCGCACCAGCTCAGCCACCCTGTGGGCGCCCTCGGCGTCGACACCCGGCAGCAGGATGACGAACTCTTCTCCCCCGTAGCGGGCCACCAGGTCGCCCGCGCGCTGGGGAATGTCACAGATCGCCTTGGCGATCGATTGCAGGCAGACATCTCCGGCCGGATGCCCGTAGTGGTCGTTGTACTTCTTGAAATTATCCGCGTCCAGCATCAGCATGGCGACCGGCTGGCCCTCGCGCACCCCACGCCGCCACTCTGCGTCGAGCGCCGTATCGAAACGCCTGCGGTTTGCCAGCCCCGTGAGCCCGTCCGCGGTGGCCAGCATCTCCATCTGGTGGTAGGCATGCTGCAGCTGGCTGGAGGTCGACTGCTGCTGCACCCTCGCCACGCTGATGGGGAAGACCATGAGCAGGGACAGGACCAGAAAGAACTGCACAATAATGACTTTGTGGGGCTCCTGGACCAGGGCAGATGTCATGGCGAACGGCCCCATGTCGTGGACGGTCGCGTAGGTGGCAATCGGCGCCAGCAGGTTGATTGCCAGCACCGACCCACTAAAGCCGTGGCGCGTGGCGATCAGCAAGAGGACCGGGCCGATCACGAAAGATATTGGATGAGGATCATGAAGGAAAACAAACCAGCTCGCCACGAGTAGCAGGGACAGGGCGCTCACCGTGCTAGGCAGTTGCGGTCGTCGAAACAGCGCGTAGAGCTCGGGGCTGATCAACACCAGCACCATTGGCGTGTACATCACGATGCCGACCACATGCGCGCTACCCCAACGTTGCGCGATGAACCAGAAGTTCTGCTGCAGGTGCCAGTGAAAAAAGCACGCCATCAACAGGGTCGAGCAGGCCGGGCCAAGAAGCGTCGCGGACAGGATGAAGCGCCAGACCAGGCTTGGCTTTTGCAGCCAGCCCGAGAGGGTGTAAAAGCGCGGCAGCATCAAGGCCGGGATGATGACTTCGACCATGTCGGCGATCGTCGAGGTGATCAGAAAGGACGGCGAGTGTTGAACCAGCGGCTGCGCGAAGGAGGTCGCGAGCGCAATCGTGCACAGGATGAAAGGCCAGTGCACCCTTCTGGAGATGAGCAGCAAAGCCAAAGTAATTCCGTTGGTCGGCCACCAGATCGCCCAGCCCTGATCGAGAAAGGCAATCGAGGGCAGCTGCTTTTCCAGCAAGAATACGATTGAAAACAGGAGAGCCAGCGAGAAGCAGCGGCCCGCAAAGTCTGTTCGACTCAGCGCCGCCCGGACTCGCCGCACTCCATCCTCTGCCCGCATGCAACTCCCCTTCGCAACACAGGCCCCCGACGACGCACCCATGTTCACGAGCCACTCCCATGGCTTCAAACGTTCTGAACTCGTTGCTCTCTTTCTTGTATCGGCAACCGGTCTGGAAATTTCATCTTCCATTCTCGACTTGACCCGAAAGTAACCATCTGCGCTGAAAGAGCCGCCCGGTCGCTGGGCGCTTTGCCCTCCGCTTCTCGGTCCCGCTCCCCGGGCGTCCCGTTGTGCTACGCTCCCTCTTGGTGAATCAGCACTTGATCGAGGTTTTTGAGCAGGAGTACCGCCAGCTGCGTCCGCGTGCGCCCATGCCCGGGATCAAGGCCCGCTTCTATCGCTTCACCAGCCTCAACACCACCATCCGCCTGCGCCAGGGCGAGCTCCGGGTGCATCTTTCCGATATCCTCGAAGCAGCCCCCGAACCGGTACTGCGCGCGATCGCCCACATCCTGCTGGCCAAGCTCTACCGCAAGCCGATCGATGCCGGCCATGCCCACCGCTATCGGCGCTTTACATTATCTGAGGCGGTGGTGCGGCGGACCGAGCAGGTGCGGCAGCTGCGCGGCCGCAAGCGGATCGTCTCGGCACAGGGCGAGCACTGGGACCTCGACGAGGTCTTCGAGTCACTCAACCGGCGCTTCTTTCATGGGCTGCTGGGCCGCCCGGTGCTCACCTGGAGCGAGCACTCTGCGCGCCGTCTGCTGGGCCACTACGATGCCGCCCACAATACGATCATGGTCAGCCGCGTCTTCGATCGCCCGGGCACCCCGCGCTACGCGGTCGAGTACCTGATGTACCACGAGATGCTCCATCTGAAGCACCCGGTGACCGTGCGCAGCGGCCGACGCTGCGTGCATCCGGCTGCCTTCCAGGCCGAGGAGCGGCTCTTTCCTGAGCTCGACCAGGCAAAAGCCTTTCTCAAGACGCTCGAGTAAGACACTGCGAGGGCTGCGAGTGGAAGGTTGGTTGTCGGAGGCGGAGCGCGCTTGACCAGGCGCCTTTCCTCCTGAGCGAAGCAGAGGATCTTCTTGGCTACTCCCGCGGGCGCGGCGAGCCGCAGGTCCCCAGGCCGGCCACCCAGGCGAGCAGAGGCCCTTTCGGTCCCAGGCTTTGCTCGAACTTAGCTCCGGATGACGACCGTTCTTGTTGCGGTCCAGTGAGCGGCAGATCGGGTTAGACGGCAGTCTGCGTCGTTCCCGCCTCGACCGGCCCGACAGAAGCCAAAAAGTCCATCACTCGCTCGGCAAATAGCAGCGGCTGCTCTTCGTAGGGCAGATGTCCGAGGCCGGGCATCAGATCGAGCTCCGCACCGAGGACCCGCTGCAGCGCCTCGCCCGAGGCCAGGCTGACGGCCCGGTCATGCGTGCCCCAGAGCAGCAGGCAGGGCAGGCCGCGCAGCCGGCGCAGCCGATGCTTGAGCTCCGCCATGTCCCGGGTCCAGGAGCTCAGCACGCCGAGCACGTAATCCACCGTGCCCGGCACGCGCAGCGATCCCACATAGTTCTCGAGCGTCCCCGGCTGCACGCGCAGGGGATCGCCATACATGCGCTCGAGCGCGATGGCCTGCAGATGGCGCGGCGCGTGGGGAATGTACCGGGCCAGCCACCGACCGACGCGGGTCGAAAACAGCCGTATCTGGGGGCGGGAACGCGAGCAGAAGGGATTTGCCGGCGCTTGCAAAATCAAGGAACGGACCCGGTTCGGGTAACTCGCGGCAAAAAACATCGCCACCGCGCCCCCGTGCGAACTCGCGCACAGGTCGGCACGTTCGATCCCCTCGCCATCCATAAAGCAGCGCAGGCGCTCGGAGGAGGCTTGCAAGCCCGCGTCGAGCCCGGAGACCCGCGCCGAGGCGCCCATGCCCAGGGCGTCAAAGGCATACACGCGGGATACGCGCGCCAGCGCCTGCATCGCCGGACGCCAGCACACGGCGGCTCCCAGCAATCCATGCAGGAGCACGAGCGGGCTCCCCGCCCCGGCCTGGAGCGAGTGCATCGCATACCCCTGGACAGGCGTAACATGCTCCTCCAGAGGCGCCGGCGTCGACGAGGCAGAAGCCCGCTGCCGCGGGTCCGACGCGGCCCCCGGGACAGGGTCTTCAGCGCGAATTGTTGTGTGTTCGTCCACCGTGCCCTGCGTATCCTCTGAAAGGGTGAAAAACTGAAAGAGCCGAGAACTCGCCATCCCTGAACGAAACAAGTAGCCTTCACTCGAGAGCGATCGGTGTCGCGCAACTTCGACCCACACCCTCAGGCTCCTTCGAACCGGCTCGCGACTTTGCGCGCGACAGGCGCAAACTTCGCCCAGGAAGATCCCCTCGCCGGGCGAGCGCTCGAACGGCCAACGCCATCGCAACGCCCTCTCATTGTTACAAAAACATGAATGCTGTGCTCATCCATTTCATAAACTTTCTGGAGATCCGCGGAACAAAAAGCGGCGGACTCTGCAGTTGGTCCCGAAATGAATCGCTCGAAGCCGGCCTCCAGCTTGAGAACTCCCCCCCACACAGACGGAGACCCTCGCTCCACCAGACTGATGCCTGGCCCGATCCTAGTACCGCGTGGCCCCCGTCTCCGACAACGAGCCTACCTGGGGTATAGTTTGCCGTAGTCCTCTACTAGAATTAGCGAGAAGATTTGGCGGCATCCGTTGCTCTCCGAAAGCTTTCACTTTGTTTTGTAAACTAATGAAAACGGGAAGCTTAACCGCTTTGTCGCAGGTGGGGCAGGAATGGCCAGGTGGATGGCCCTCTACTTGCTACCAAGGTCTGCGACCTGCCCGGGCTGCCGCCCGTCCGACACCGCCATGGAACGCACGCTGAAAACCCGGATCATCGCAATCGTTCTCGCATTGCTTACCGGGACGGCCTGCCTCTTTGCGGCGCTCAATTTTGCCCAGGAAAGCAAGTTCCAGAGCCCCACCGACGGCGTCTGGTGGGTCGAATCGCATGGCATGCTTGAGGCCCTGCGGGTGCCGGAGGCAAGCGCCGGCGAGCGGGCCGGGATCCGCACCGGCGACCTGCTGCTCACCGTCAACGGGCACCTCACCCCGCGCATCGCCTCGCTGGTACGCGAGTGGTTCCGGACCAAGGTCTACGGCTCGGCCAGCTATGTGATCGTGCGCTCGGGCATCTGGATCTCGATGCCGGTCATCCTGGACCAGGCCGACACCGCCATCCACCCGGGCATGCGGCTGATCGCGCTGGTGTATCTATCCATCGGCCTCTACGTCCTGTTTCGACGCTGGACGGCGCCCCACGCGACGCACTTCTATATCTTCTGCCTGGCCTCGTTCGTCATGTACGCGTTTCTCTACACGGGCCGGCTGGACGCACTCGACCAGTCGATCTACTGGGGCTGGATCGGCGCAGGCGCGCTGCAGCCGGCGCTGTTCCTGCACTTTGCCCTCTCCTTTTCGGGCCCGGGCGACAGGGCGCGCCGGGCGACCCTGCTCACGCTGACCTACATGCCTGCCGGGCTGATCGTCGGGCTCCAGGCCTACGCGGTCCGTCGCTGGTCGGCTACCGGGCTGCTGGCGCACCGGCTCGACCAGGCGGCCATGGCCTACCTGGATCTTTTTTACATCCTGGCCGCGCTTGTCTTTTACCTGCAGTACCGCCGCACCGGCACGCAGACCACGAGCGCGGACCCCCAGACGCTGCGCCGGCAGCAGCTCAAGTGGTTGACCCGCGGCACCGCGGTCACCGTGGTGCCCTTCACGCTGCTCTACGTACTGCCTTACCTGAGCGACGCGCCGACGCCGGACTGGGCTCGCAACATCGCCATCCTGTCGCTCGTCGTTCTGCCGCTCACCTTCAGCTGGGCGATCGTCCGCTACCGGCTCATGGATGTGGACCTGATCTTTAAGCGCGGCGTCACCTACACGCTGGCCACTGCCTCGCTGGTCGGGCTCTACTTTGTGCTGGTGGCCTTTGCGGCCGAGCTCGTCAACCGGCGTCTGCCCAGCGCCGGTCCCTATGGGCTGGTCGGCGCGATCATCATCACCTCCGCCCTCTTTGACCCGGTCAAGCGCATCATCCAGGAGCGGGTCGATCGCCTCTTTGATCGCAAGCGCTATGACTATCGCCAGACCCTGATTGACTTTGGCCGGAGCCTGAGCACCCAGACCGATCTCGACAAGCTGCTCAGCGAGATCGTCCACCGCCTGCCGCAGACCCTGCTCGTCTCGCGGGTCGCCGTGTTCTTACGCGATGAGGCCGGGCACTATCGCCTGGCCTCCGGGCATGGGCTGCCGGCCGCGCTCTACACCCGCGGGGGCGCGCCGCCCAGCGAGGGGACTCCAGACGCCTACGATCTTTCTTTCTTTGATTTCGATCACGCCGGCGCACCGACCCACATCTTTCTTGAGAACCCGCAGCAGGCGCTGCACCTGCCTTCGGCAGAGCACCGTACCGCGGCCGCCCTCGACCTGAACTACTACCTGCCCTGCCGGGTGCAGGATCGCACCATCGCGGTCATTGGCCTTGGACGGACCACCGACGGCGACTTCCTGTCTTCCGAAGACGTGGAACTGCTCGAGTCCCTGGCCGGCTATATCGGAATTGCGCTCCAGAATGCGCGGCTCTACGCCAGCCTCCAGGACAAGATCCAGGAGTACGAGCGGCTGAAAGAGTTCAACGAAAATATCGTCGAGTCGACCAATGTCGGCATCCTGGCAGTCGATCTCGATGAACGGATCGAAAGCTGGAACGCGCAGATGGAGGTCCTGTTCGCGATGCCCCGGGGCGAAGCGCTCGGCCAGCACATCGAGCAGATCTTCGCGCCTTCGTTCGTCGAGGAGTTTCACCGGGTCAAAAACGATCCCGGCGTGCACCACCTTTACAAATTCCGCCTGGAGACGCGCGGCACGGGCGTTGCCGAGGACGGCCCGGCGCAGCTTCGGAACGCGCAGATGGATCAGGAAGGGCCGCGGGTGGCGAATATTTCGATCGCGCCGCTGGTCTCGCGCGACTTCAAGATTCTGGGGAGGATCGTGCTGGTCGACGATATCTCGGCGCGGCTGGACCTCGAAGCGCAGCTGGCTCAGGCCGAAAAGCTCTCCTCGGTCGGCCTGCTGGCCGCCGGGGTGGCTCACGAGGTCAACACGCCGCTGGCCGTCATCTCAAGCTATGCGCAGATGCTGACCAAGCAGCTACGCGCCCGCGCAGCCAACGGCGATGACTCGGGCGACCGTTTGGCGCCGCTGCTCGACAAGATCACCCAGCAGACCTTCCGGGCCTCCGAGATCGTCAACGGCCTGCTCAACTTCTCCCGCACCGGCGGCGCAGAGTTCCGCGAGACGGACGTGAACGCGATCATCCGCGACACGCTTACCCTGCTCGAGCACCAGTTCAAGACCTCGCGCGTCTCGCTTTCCATGCAGCTCGAAGCCGGCCTGCCGCCGATCCACGGCAATGCCGGCAAACTGCAGCAGGTCTTCCTCAACTTGTTTCTGAACGCGAAGGACGCGATGGCCGAGGGCGGCACGCTCGAGATCGGCACCCGCTGTACCGACTGCGTGACGGTTTCGATCAAGGACTCCGGCTCCGGCATTGCGCCCGAGCATGTGCAGCGGATCTACGATCCTTTTTTCACGACCAAGACAGCAGTCAAAGAAGGCCAGCGCCGCGGCACCGGGCTCGGCCTCGCGGTCACCTACGGCATCATGCAGGAGCATGCCGGCAAGATTCGCGTCGAAAGCCAGCCAGGTAGCGGAACGACCTTTGCGCTCGAATTTCCTTTGAAAGGCAAGCCCGCGCATGTCTGAGTCCACCCTCGCTCCCCCGCCCATGGCTGCGCCCGTCCGCTCGACCGAGCACACCATCCTGATCATTGACGACGAGGCGGCCATTCGCGAATCGCTGGAGACGCTGCTCGCGCTCGAAGGCTACCGGGTCGACACGGCCAGCGATGGAGAACTTGGCCTGGACCGCATCGGCCAACACGCCTACGACCTGGTGCTGCTCGACCTGGCGCTGCCCGGCCTCAACGGGATCGAGGTTCTCGCCTCCATCCGGGATCGCAACCCGGACCTGCCCGTGATCATGCTGACCGCCTACGGCACGGTCGACAACGTGATCGACGCCATTCGCGGCGGCGCCCAGAACTTTGTTCAGAAGCCCTGGGACAACGAGAAGCTGCTGGCCGATATTCGCCAGGCGATCGCGCGCTACCGGATCGAGGAAGAGAACGTTCAGCTGAAGCGGGCGCTCAAGCAGCGTTACAACTTCCCGAACATCGTCGGCAAGAGCGACGTCATGCTGCGCATCTTCGACCTGGTGGCGCAGGTTGCGCCCTCGCGCTCTACCGTGCTGATCCAGGGCGAAAGCGGCACCGGCAAGGAGCTGATCGCCAAGGCGGTGCACGCAAACTCTCCGCGCAAGGACAAGCCCTTTGTCCCCGTCAACACCGGCGCCGTGCCGACCGACCTGCTCGAGTCCACGCTCTTTGGCCACGTCAAGGGCGCCTTCACCTCCGCCATTGCCGCAAAAAAGGGCCTCTTCGAGATGGCCAACGGCGGCACGCTCTTTCTTGACGAGATCGGCACCATGCCGCTCGATACGCAGGCGAAGATACTTCGAGTCCTCCAGGACAGGCGCTTCATGCAGCTCGGCGGCGTGCACGAGATCCAGGTCGATGTGCGCATCATCACCGCCACCAACCTCGACCTGCGCACCGCCGTGCGCGAGGGCAAGTTCCGCGAAGACCTCTTCTACCGGCTGGACGTGATCCGCTTCGATCTGCCTCCGCTGCGCGCGCGCCGCGAAGATATTCCCGCGCTGGCAACGCACTTTCTCAAGTACTTTTCGGATGAAAACGGTCTCGCCGTCCGCACCCTGTCGCCTGAGGCTCTGCGGGCGCTGGTCGACTACGAGTGGCCCGGGAATGTACGCGAGCTGGAGAACGTCATGGAGCGGGGCGTGGTGCTCTCCTCTGGCCCGGTGATCGGGCTCGAACTGCTGCCCTCGCACATCACCGGCCGGTCCTACTCCTCAAGCCTGCTCGAACACAGCCCGAATGCCTCGCTCTTTGACATTCTCGAAGATATCGAGCGCCGCATCATCATCGACAAGCTGGAGCGCTGCAACTGGAACCAGACCGATGCCGCCGAGCAATTCCGCATCCCGCTCTCAACCCTCAACCAGAAGATCAAGCGGCTCAACATCGAGATCAAGAAGCGGGTGCGCGAGTAGCCTGCATGGAAAAGCGCGTCCGGCTTGTTGTGCAATGCGCAGCCGGCATGTTGCTCGCCGTAACGCGCGGTATCCGGCTTCCCACAATTCTTTGTTCTCAATCCCTCTTCGCCCGCCTGAGCGATCTCTTTCGACGACTCTCCTCGAGCAGGTTTCCTGATGGCTCTTATCCGGCTCCCCTCGGATCCTTGGCCGACGTGCAGCGGGTTCAGCGTTTGCCGCTTCCGGTGGCGGGACAGAAACCAGGCTACGAAGCGAGGCGCGTAGAAGGACCACACTGCAAGGGGAAACCTTTGTTGCCGTTGGCCCGGATGGTGCGTTCCTGCTTCTTGCCGGCGGCCCCGTCGCACCTACTCTCGGCCCATTGCTTGCTCCCCGCTCTGAACCCATGGGTGCGGCTTTCTCGACGCCTGCAGCGATGCACCGAAGCCGAAAAGACGGTCTCTGGTATTCTCGCTAGAGAGCGGCGTTCGCAGTACGGCCACCCAGCGAAAGAGAGCCGAGAGCACACTGATGGCAGACGGCGCAATCGAGCGAACAGCCAAAGACATGATCGGCTCCCTGCAGGAGTATGCCTTGCTTTCGGGCCGGGCCCTGTCCAACCTCGCCCGGCGACCGCTCTACACCGCCGACATCATCACCCAGGCTGACTCGATCGGCGTCGGCTCGATCCCCATCGTGCTGCTGACCGGCTTTTTTACGGGCGCGGTGCTGGCCCTGCAATCGGCCTCTTCGCTGGCCACCTTCGGCGCGACCGCCATCACCGGCCAGCTGGTCAGCTTCTCGATGATCAAGGAGCTGGGCCCGGTGCTGACCAGCCTGATGGTCTCAGGCCGCAACGCATCCGGCATGGCTTCTGAGCTCGGTTCGATGATCGTCACCGAACAGATCGACGCCATGCGCGCGCTCGGTACGGACCCGCTCAAGAAACTCGTCATGCCGCGCATCGTGGCCACCGTGGTCATGCTCTTCTTCCTCACCATTCTTTCAGATACGGTGGGAACTCTGGGCGGCGCGGCAACCTCCATCCTGATGCTCGGCCAGGACTCCGGCCAGTACTTTCACAGCGCCTACCAGTCGCTGCGCTTCGGCGACATCGTGCAGGGTCTGACCAAGCCGGTCTTCTTCGGCTTCATCATCGCCACCATCGGCTGCTTCTACGGCATGAACACCAAGGGCGGCACCCAGGGTGTGGGGCGCGCGACGACCCAGGCCGTGGTCGTCTCCTCGGTGCTGATCATCTTCTCGGATTTCATTCTGAGCAAGCTGATGATCAGCATCTTCGGGCGCTGAGCCATGGCAGAGGCGGAGCTTGCACCGTCGCAGAAAGAGCAGACCTGGAGCGAGGCGCACCCGGGCGAACCGGTCGTCGTCTTCGAGCATGTCTCGCTCAGCTTCAACGGCAACCCGGTGCTGGAAGACATCAGCTTTGAGGTCGCAGCCGGGGAAACCCGCATCCTGCTGGGACCGGCGGGTGTGGGCAAGAGCGTGCTCCTCAAGCTTGCCAACGGGCTGGTAAAACCGGACTCCGGCAAGATTCGCGTCTTCGGCCAGGAGGTCGAGACGATGCGCGAAGAAGATCTCTTCAAACTGCGGGCCAAGATCGGCACCGTCTTCCAGGAAGGCGCGCTGTTTGATTCGATGACCGTGCGGGACAATGTCGGCTACCGGCTCAACGAGGAGCACACAGATCCCTCCGAGGTCGAGCAGCGAGTCACCGATTCGCTCCGTTTCGTCGAGCTCGAGCACACCCTAAACAAATTTCCCTCGCAGCTCTCGGGTGGCATGCGGAGGCGGGTTTCGATTGCGCGCGCGATCATCAGCCGGCCCGAGCTGCTGCTCTACGACTCGCCCACCGGCGGCCTGGACCCGATCACCTCGACGACCATCATCGAACTCATCATCAAACAGCGCGACGTCTATCACACCAGTTCCCTGCTCGTTTCGCATCGCCTTCAGGATGCCTTTACTCTGGCCACCCACACCTTCAATCGCGAGACGAACCAGATGGAAAAGCTGGCGGACGGCAAGATCGAGGAATCGACCACGTTTCTGGTGCTGCATGAGAAAAAGCTGGTCTTCAACGGGTCGACGCACGACCTGGTGCACTCAGAGGATCCCTTCATCCAGGAGTATCTGAGTTGATCGAGGTCGTCGCGGACAGAAACGCTCGGCTGGCGAACCTCCACACTTCGCTCACAGAAACGGAACGATCCACACCCCGTGCAACTTGTTTCCCCCAATCGCGTCTAAACCGGTGAGCCCTCCCCCATATGCCTTTTCCCAAAATGCAGCGCCGGCCAGAACTCGACGCGCTGCGGGGCTTATTTCTTGTCTGGATGACGCTCACCCACCTGCCCACGCATCTGAGCGATTTCGTCAATCAGCCTTTTGGTTTCCTCTCCTCGGCCGAGGGTTTCGTCTTCCTCTCGGCCCTCCTGGTCGCGCGCATCTACAGCCGGCAGGCCGCTGAGGACGAACCCGGCCTCCGGGCCAAGCTGTGGAAGCGGGCGCTGAAGATCTACGGCATTCACCTGCTGATGCTCGCCTTCGCCTTCACCGCCGCCGCCGGGCTCGCGGTAGCCACCCATCGCGCCGCCATCTATAACCTGCTCGACTTCTACATCGGGCATCCCTGGACAGCGATCCTTGGCTCCGTCGTGCTGCTCTATTGCCCGCCCTTGCTCGACATCCTGCCCATGTACGTGATTTTTCTGGCGGCGAGCCCCCTGGTGCTTTCCTTCGGCGTGCGCTTTGGCTGGCGCAAGCTGCTCGCCGGCAGCGGGCTCATCTGGCTGGCGGCACAGTGCGGTGGGCGCGAGCTGCTGCACGCATCCGTGGTGCGCCTGACCCACCTCCAGATACCGCTGCAGGAGACCGGCGCGTTCAACCTGCTGGCCTGGCAGGCAGTCTGGATGACGGGCCTCTGGCTCGGTGCCAAGTCCGCCGCGGGCGATGTGCCGCTCAAGCGGCTGCCGGGCTGGTCAGTAGCCGCGGCGGGCGCGGTGTGCCTGTTCTTTCTGGGTGTGCGCCACAGTTGGCTTGGTCCGGCGCTCACGCAGGAGACTCTGGCCTTCCAGGTCGATAAGTGGCACATCGGTCCCCTGCGTGTGCTCAACCTGGTGGCCTTCGCGATTGTCTTTTACTGGCTGCGAAGGATCGTGCTGCCGCTGGTTGCAGTCGAACCGTTTCTTACCCTGGGCAAGGCGTCGCTCGAGGTCTTCTGCGCGCACATTATTTTCGTGTTCATTGCGCTGGCCCTGCTCTACAACGATGTCGCGCAACTCCATGGCGTCACGGCAATTGTCATGCTGGTGCTTACCTTCTCTGGCCTGTTCCTCCTGGCGGCGAACGAGGTGCGGAAGCGCCGACGCGACAAGCTCTACGGGCCGGGCAAGCAGTCCGGTGCTGTGGGCACGGGCTCGGCCGCCGCGAGTGAGACGATGCTCTGCGTCGCGCAGCCGCCCCCCTGCGCCCATGAGCCGGTCCCGACTGTAACCTCCTGAACGCAGGCCCGGCCGCGAGCCTTTCGGAACACGAGCATTTTCGATGAGCGCCCAGCCGTCCTTACGTCCGGCTAAACAGCAACCGTGAACGTATCCTCGGACCTGGTGACCGCTCGGTACATGGTGTCGCGTTCAAACGGTTCCCGGCCCGCTGCGCGGATCAGCCGAACCAGCTCTTCACGCCGCATGCCCTGGGGCGTGGTTGCGCCGGCGTCGTGGTAGATCTTCTCTTCGATCACGGTCCCGTCGATATCATCCGCGCCAAAACGCAACGCAATCTGGGCCATCTTGGCCGAAACCATCTGCCAGTACGATTTGATGTGCGGGAAGTTGTCGAGCATCAGGCGCCCGATCGCAATCTGGCGGATGTCGGTCAGCCCGGTCGTGCGCGGCAGGTGTTCGAGCGCCGTGTGATCGGGATGGAATGCAAGCGGAATAAAGGTCTGAAAGCCCTGCGTTCGATCCTGGACTGCGCGCAGGCGGACCATGTGATCAATCCGGTCTTCCTCGTTCTCCACGTGCCCGTAGAGCATGGTCGCATTGCTCTTCAGCCCCAGCGTGTGCGCAAGCTCGGCTGTCTCGAGCCATTCGGAGCCATCGATCTTGTGATCGCAGATGATATGCCGCACACGATCAGCAAAGATCTCCGCCCCGCCCCCCGGCATCGAGTCGACGCCGGCGGCAATCATGCGCTCGATCGTTTCGCGTATCGAAATCTTCGCGCGCTTGGCCAGAAAGGCGATCTCGACCATCGTAAAAGCCTTGATATGCACCTTGGGGAACCGCTCTTTGAGCCCGCTGACCAGGTCGAGAAAGTATTCAAACGGAAGGTCAGGGTGCAGACCGCCGACAATGTGGAACTCGGTGACCGCCTCCGAGTAGCCCGAAGCCGCCGTCTCCCATGCCTCTTCGAGCGCCATCGTGTAGGTGCCAGGCGCGCCTTTCTTGCGCCCAAACGCGCACAGCCGGCAGCTTGCAACGCACACGTTGGTCGGGTTGATGTGGCGATTCACGTTAAAGTAGGTGCGATCCCCATGCAGCCGCTCGCGCACCCAGTTGGCCAGCCAGCCCACCGCCAGGATGTCAGGCGAGCGATAGAGCGCCAGGCCATCCTCGAAGCTGAGACGCTCCCGCCCCAGAACCTTGTCTGCAATCGGCTTGAGCCGAGAGTCGTCGGTAACGAATGGGTGGCGTTCTAATGAGAGGTTCATCACCTCCTATGATACTTGAGGCCTCCCCTGGCTTCTCGGTGCCGAGAGTCATGGTGCGACGCCATCAAAGCCCTCCGGCCTATCGCCTGGCCGCGGCGGGCGGAGCCGCCGTGATCCGCCTTGCACTGTTACGATGCGTCAGAGACTATGCCGTCCGAGGTAAGTTTGCCGACACCGAGCGTAAGCGCACTGAAGCCGCGAAGAGCAGGATGGGTCGTTCGGGGAGCCATGCCGGCGCTGCTCCTGCTGGCATCGTGGGCGCTGGGGCTGGAAGGCAGCGGCGGCCCGGCGACGTTTCCGACCGTCTCCGCCGAGGCGCTCGACAAGCGGAAGGTTACCCTGCCCGCGGACCTCGAAGGGCAGATCAATCTGCTGCTGCTTTCCTTTGCTCCCGACCAGCAGAACCAGCTCGAGACCTGGACGGCTGCCAGCCAGGCCCTGCAGCATACCAACTTCAGCTTCCGGGCCTATCGGATCCCGGTGGCCGACCGCGAGAACTTTATCTTTCGCTGGTGGGCGAACGCGTCCCTGCGCTCGGACGAGACCGACCCGGAGCTCTGGCACTGGGTCGTGCCGATCTATGTCGAAAAAGCGCCCATGCGCGCACAACTCGGCATCGCGGACGAAAACAGCGTGGTCGCACTCTTGGTAGACAAGGCAGGCCGGGTTCTATGGCGCGCTACCGGCGCGTCCACCGCCCAGACGCGCGCCTCGCTTGCGGCAGCGGTCCATGCGGCGACCGGGGCCGGGAGCGGCCGCTAGGCAAATGGGCCTGGGGCAAATGGGCCTAGGAGCGCGGCCCCGGCGCCAGCGCACGCTCGAGCACCAGCGCATCGATCCGGCCAAGGTAGTAGCCCGGGATGCGGCCTACCTCCGCGAACCCGGCGCGCCGGTAGAAGCCGATCGCATCCGCATTGTCTACCGCGACCTCGAGCCGCAAGGCCTGCACATGGAGCTCGCGCCCCTTGGCCGCCATCCAGTCCATCAGCCGCGTGCCCATCCCGCGCCGGCGGGCTGCAGGCGCGACATCGATGGTGATGATGTGGAGTACGGCGCGGCCTCCACTGCGCAGGCTTCTCGCGATTGCAAAGCCGAGCAGCTCGGGGGTATGCGTAATCTTGGAACCAGAGCCTTCCAGCAGCACGCAAAACGCACTCGGGTGAGCGAGAAAGGCGGCCAGCTCCTCCCGCGTGTAGGCAATCCCGGGGGGAAAGCAGCTCTGGTCGAGGGCGAAAAAGCGGTCCAGGTCCTCCTGGAGACGGTCCGCCCTCGATGCCCACACGCGGAGTTGCATCGTGCCGCTTACGGCGCTCCCGCCGGGTTGCCAGCCGATGGCGTCGGCTCGAGCACCACCCCGTCGTAGAGCGAAGCCCCCACCAGGCGGCCGTTCTTCGAATGCACCTCGTGCACCTTCCAACCCGCGTCCCACCACTTCCACTGCGTGTCGGTGCCGTCGACGCCAAAGATCATCGTCGAGCTGCGCGAGGTCACCAGCACCCGCTTGAGATCGGCGTCATAGGTCAGCCCGCTGATCTCACCCAGCGGCAGGTTGGCAATCGCCTTCCAGTTCGCCCCGGTGTCTTCACTGTAGAACAGGCCCTCCCGCCCACCGGCCCAGATGCTGTGGTTGGCTGCTACGACCAGCGCCTTGATTCCGGTCAGGTTGCCGGGCAAGGGTGCCGAGCGCCAGCTCTGGCCGCTATCCTCTGAGACCATCAGGCCTGCCCGGCTCGCGGCGACCACCGTCTGGTCGTGCGCGTTGACGAACAGCGTATCGGAGGTGCCGGTGACCGGACCCTCCCAGCCCTGCCCCTTATCGGTGCTGCGATAGAGGCCCGCGGAGGTCGCCGCATACCAGACCGGGCCCTGCACGGAGAGTTCATTGACCCGGGCGTCGAGCTGGCCTCCCTTGGTCACGGTCTCGTGGTTCTCGGTCTGGTAGAGAGGCGCCTTGCCGTGGGCCGGAGCCACGCTCTTGGCAGAGGCTCCGTTGCCGGTCTTGCCGGCCGGGTTGTAGACCGGCTTCCAACCGGTGGCGTTGGCCGGCTTGACTTCCGCCGTAGACGGAACCTTGCTCGAAGCAGAACCAGACCGCTTGCGGGCTCCGCTGCGCGAGGCGCGCACCCGGACCTGCTTCTCGGTGCGGGTGACCAACTGGCCATCCTGCTGCCAGCGGCTTCCGTCCCAGCGAAAGATCCCGTGTCCGGTACCCGCAAGCACCGTGCCGTCCTCGGCCTGGGCGAGCGTGTAGACATCCCGGCCTTCGAGGCCGTCGGAGCGTTGTTCCCAGCGATTGCCCCCATCTTGGGAGACAAAAACTCCGCCATAGATCTTGTCGTTCAGCACGCCTGCATAGATCGTCGCCGGCGCCTTCTGATCGAGCAGCACGCTCTGCACCTGGCGCTGCGAGAAGCCGGTGTTCGAGCTCTGGAAGGTCTTGCCGCCATCCTCGCTCTCGAGCACGCCACTGCGGTCGGTGGCAAGCAGCAGGTGCTGGTCGTTCTTGGGGTCGACGAAGACGTCGTTGATGATCACGTCCGGTCCGGTCAGCCGCGACCAGGCCGTGCCGCCGTCCGAGGTCTTGTAGAGCCCCTCGGTCGTGCCTGCGTAGACAATGCTGCGTGCGACAGGGTCCTGCATCAGGACGCGCGTCCGGCGTGCGGTTGAGGGAATACCCTGCACTTTCTTGAAGAGCGCACCGCCGTTGAGGCTCTTGTAGATGCCGGAGCAGGCGCTGGCATAGACCGTCGAAGGGGTAGTTGGATCAATGATGATCGAGAAGACATCGGAATCGTCGATCAGGCCCTCCTTTACGTTGGCCCAGTGCTGTCCGCCATCGGTGGTCTTCCAGGGCAGATGCCAGGTCCCGGCATAGATCGTGTTGGTGTCGGTCGGATCTATGGCGATCGACTCGACCTCGTGCAGCTCGGTGCTGTTTTCAGGGCTGATGCGGGTCCAGTGCTCGCCGCCGTCCTCGCTGCGGAAGACGCCGTCCTTCACCGTTCCGGCTACATAGATTTTGGGGTTGGACGGTGCTTGCGCAAGCGATCGTACCGACTGCCCGGCCATCGTCTTGTCCTCTGTCCAATGTTGCCCGCTGTCGTGCGATACGTAGATGCCTCCTCCGCGCTCATCGACCTGCCAGACCCCGGCAACGAGCGTCTTCGGGTCCGACGCATCGACAAAGACGTTGTCCACGATCAGATTGTCTCCCTGGCCCAGCTTGGCCAGCCGCTGCCAGCTCGAACCCCCGTCGGTGGACTGGTAGATCCAGCTGGAGGTCGTGCCCAGGTAGAGGTGGCGCGGGTTGCCCGGGTCAGCCGCCAGGCTGCGAGCGTCGCCCCCGTAAGGGCCGACCGAGGTCCAGATCGTGTTAGCGCCCGCTGCGAAGCAGCCCAGCGCCCCTGCCGTCATCCACACACCGAGCGTACCTGCCGTGCGCCCCATCCATCTTCTTCGTTCCATCTCGTGTACCTGTCCCTGCCGGCTAAAGCGTTCTCCGGGCTCCCGATCTGTATCGGCAAAAAAAGGGCTGACCGTTAGAAACCGGTCAGCCCTTTGTGAGACGGGTGGTATTGCCCACCCGGGCAGTTGTTTACATGGACGCCTTTTTCTTATGGTGCTTCTTGGCGGCTACATGGGCGGTGCGAGCCTGCGCCTTGACCGAGTCACTGACGGCCGTCGAACCCGGCATGTCGGTGTCAAAGCTTGCGCCTGCAGGTACCAGGTAGTTATCCACCTCGTTGGTCCCCTTGGTTCCGGTGCGGACCGAGATGCGGGATGCATCGATGCCCTTCTCCGTGACCAGGTAGTCCTTGGTGTTGACCGCCCGCTGGGCTGCAAGCTTCGCAGGATCCATCGCGGCCATCTTCTTGTGCTTGCCTTTGCCCATCGGCATCTCGGAAGGAGCGGCATTGCCGACCACGACCAGCGATGCATCCGCCGAGCGTTGTGCGTTCAGGGTTACGTCGTCAAGGCAGGCCTTGGCTTCGTTGTCTACGCGTGCCGGCCGCTTCTTGTCGCGATCGAAGGTGATCGAGCAGAGTGCCGAAGTCTTCGGTGCGGGTGCAGGCGGTGCGCTTACGGTGACCGTGGTGGTGGTGGAAGCCGTCTGGTTCTTGTCATCGGCCACATTGCAGGTGACCGTGATCGTGCCGGCCGGTGCGCCTGCGGTTGCCAGGGTCGCGGTGCTCGAGGTGCCGCTGATCGTGCCCGCGGAAGCCGAGTAGCTGTAGGTGAGCGGACGGTTCTGCGGGCTGACGCCTTGCGCGGTGATCGTCGAGCTGTCGCCCGGGTTCACAGTGGTCGGGTTAGCGGAGCAGGAGATCGTCGGCGGCTCAAACTGCTTGACGGTGAAGTTCGCCGTGCAATCAGCAAACTGGCCGGGCTTCTGGCCTTCGGAGACATGACCGGTCACAGTGTACTGGCCGGGCTGGAGCGAAGCCGTGTCGACGGTGCCGGTCGAGCTGTCACCCTTCACAGTTACGCCCTGGCCGCTCCAGGTATAGGTCGCAGTCTTCTTGGGGTTCAGGTTCGAAGCGGTACCGGTGATGGTGACCGGGTCGCCGGGGAATACCGAAGCCGGGTTGACCGCGCAGGTATAGGTGACCGGCGGCGGCGGAACGATGCTGCCGAACTTAAAGACCAGGCCCGAGCTCAGCTCGGCGGAGTCCACATTGGCGCGGCCGCCGGTGATCGGCTGCGGTCCGAAATCTGCATGCACGTAGAGGAAGTCGGCCTGGAACAGACGCACGGCCAGGCGGTGATGGAACAGCGGCGTATCGTAATCAAGCCCGCCGCCTACCTTCAGCGCAGGTCCCCAGGTCCATGAGTGATAGAGCAGCGGCTCCTGGTTTGGGCCGCCTACGCGCGAGGCGCCGGCCAGCGCGTGTGCGAAGGGGGTCACGCCCATCCCGCTCGGATAGCGGAAGATGATGCCCGCCATGGCGTCCTGAAAGGTGTCGTTTTTGCCCAGTTCGTGATCGGCATACTCAGCCACGCCGCCCACGTACTTGTTCAAAAAGTAGGCCACACTGCCGATCGCGCCGTAGTCTGCCGCCCGGTAGGAGCTGGGGTAGATCGAGCCATCACCGAGGGTCGTATTCACCGTGCCATGAGGAGCCAGGTACGAGTAGCCGGTAAAAACGTCGATGCGGGAGATGGGCGGCGCCATGGGTGCCATGGGAGCAGCGGGCTTGGGGGTCGAATCCTGGCCGTAGAGACTCGTCGCTCCGAGTCCTACCAAACAGCCTGCCAACAGGATTCGTCCCAGAGAAGTCATTGGAGCACGATACATGCGTCTATCCTCCGGAACCTTACTTGAAAAGTCTTGCAAATCTATCGAGAGGCCTCGACTCTGGGCGAGCCCAAGTGCCGGATCCCACTGCGGTACTGAACGTAACACACGTTTACTACCTTAGTGCATAGTTCGAGTGACAAGTTGCCTGAATGCAGTAGTTTTTGTCCGGTACCCGGGGAGTTACCCAAGAGAACAAAAGTAGAAAGCCGCGGCCTTTGAGCCTATCGGCACGAGCACGCACTCTCCGAGCATTGTCCAACTGTGAAGCACTCGCCCCTTTTTGGACAGCTCCATCAGTGTACATAAATCGAGCAGCGCAGGGGGTACTTGCAGGGAGGGATGACGATTTTCCCCGGGCGGAGGATACACAGGCCGCCCGGCTGGAGGGAAGATTACTGCAAATTGAGGGTGCGGCGCGTGGTGCCCTTCTCGCGTTGGATCTTCTCCTGCAGCAGCGTGAGCGCGTAGATCAACTGCTCGGGGCGCGGCGGGCAGCCAGGCACGTAGATATCGACAGGGATGATCTGGTTGACGCCCTGAACGATCGCATAGTTATTGAAGACGCCACCCGAGGTCGCGCAGGCGCCCATCGAGATGACCCACTTCGGCTCCGGCATCTGGTCGTAAAGACGGCGAATGACAGGCGCCATCTTGTTGGACACACGTCCGGCGATCACCATCAAGTCGGCCTGGCGAGGCGAGGGGCGGAAGACCTCCATCCCGAAGCGCGCCACGTCGTAGCGTGAGGCGCCCATCGACATCATCTCGATGGCGCAGCAGGCGAGTCCAAAGGTCATCGGCCACACCGAGCTCTTGCGTGCCCAGTTCAGCGCAGAGTCCAGCGAGGCGAGCAGGATCCCTTCTGGCTGCTGGTCGCCGTAGGTCACCTCGCGCAGCTTTTCGCGGTTCTTCGCGCTGGACTCAAGTGCGCCAAAAAAGTAACGGTCTTGCTGGGCATTGGTGCTCATAGCACGATTGTATACCCCGGTCCGAGCCTGAACGGCCTGTTACCAAACCGCAACCGCAGGATAAAAACCTGCCTGCGGGAGAGATGCCGGCCGGCTGCCGTGGCGGTCCGGTGCCGGGCCGCCAGCCGGACAGGTTGGGACGAACACGCGCATCGGTCTTCTGGCTGCCGGGCAGCTCTCAGGCGGGGCCCATGCACCATCCTCTCGCCTCTCAGGCATGCTCCAGCCTGCCGGCCAGCTGCTCCTTGATGGCCTGATGAAACGCCGGAAGATCGTCCGGCTTGCGGCTGGTGGTCAGATTGCCGTCTACGACGACCTTCTCGTTCACCCAGTGCGCGCCGGCGTTGCGCAGATCGGTTGCAAGCGAGGGCCAGGAGGTCATGCGCCTCCCGCCGACCACGCCTGCTTCAATCAACGTCCAGGCGGCATGGCAGATAGCGGCGACCGGCTTGCCGGTACGAAAAAATTCGCCCACAAAGCGGACCGCGTCTTCATGGATGCGCAGCTTATCTGGGTTCTGCACGCCACCGGGCAGCAGCAGCAGGTCGTAATCGGCAATCTCGGCGGCGTCGACCGTCTTGTCGACCGCAATCGAGTCGCCCCACTCGGTAAACTTCCACCCGCGAATGTCGTCGCGCTTCAAGGAGATCACATGAGTCCGGGCGCCGGCCTCCTCGAGGGCTTTCTTTGGTTCAGTCAGCTCCACCTGTTCGAATCCGTCGGTCGCCAGGATCGCGATCCGTCTGCCTTTCAACTCCTCTGCTAACAGTGCCATGTGGTGTTGCTCCCCTTTCCCTGCCGGTCTGCACGCAAGTCTGCAGACTGGGCGCGCGTGCTTGTCGGCGCCCACCGGGTGAGAAGGGGGCCAGGGCGGCAAGCGTTGCCAGCCGCGGCCGGAGCCGGATTGACCCGCCGCACACCGGCGATGCGGCCCGCTGCAGACGACCTCATCTCGATCCGGCTTTGCCGCGGACCGAGGCTTGCGTGGGAAACGACTCGCCAGAGGTGGGGGGGGAGCCCACGAACCGATGCGTGGGCCGGGCGACACGACCTCTCTACATGACCTCATTACATGAGGTCTTTACATGACCTCCGGCGCGCGGATGCCGAGGATGGCAAGCGAGCGCACCATCTCCCGCTGGGCCACGGCGACGGTCGCAAGCAGGACTGCCTTGCGGGCTTCATCGGCCTCGGTGAGAATGTGGTGCTTGCGGTAGAAGTTGGAGAACTCCTGGGCGAGCAGAAATGCGTGCTTGGCCAGGTAGGCCGGCTCGGCAGACTGGATGCACTGCTCGAGGAGCAGGCTGGTCTTGGCCGCGCGCAGCCATACCTGCCAGATGCTGTCCCCTGGCTCGCCGTCCAGGTAAGGCGCAGCATCGAGCGTGGCGGCGCGGGCCAGCGCTTCGGCCGCCGTGAGGCCGGCCTTGCGGAAGATCGAGCGCGTCCGCACGACGGCATATTGCAGATACGGCCCGGTCTCGCCCTCGAAGCTCAGCGCGTCCTTGAAGTCAAAGGCGATCACCGTGTTGCGCGTGTACTTGAGCATGAAGTAGCGCAGCGCACCCACGGCGATGAGCTTACCGGTGGCGGCGCGCTCACGCTCGCCCAGCTCCGGGTTGCGGCTGGCCACCTCCTTGGTCGTGGCCTCGATGAGCCGGTCGATCAGGTCATCGGCTTTGACACCGAAGCCTTTGCGTCCCGAGACCTCGATGTAGGCGCGTGCCTGGTCGTCTTCGCTGATGGGGTAGCCGAGCTCGAGCGCGCAACGGGGGGTGAGCGCGACCATCTCGTAGGAGAAGTGCGTGTAGTGCGCCGCCTGCTCGGTGTAGCCCATACCCCGCAGCGCCTCGATCACGTTGGCCTGCGGATCGGACTGGCGGGTGTCGATGACGTTATAGATGGCGGTGGCTCCGCCAAAGTGCGGGTGCTGCTCGGAGCCGGGGCCGGCGGTGGTGATCCAGGCCTCCCGATCGGCGTAGGCGAAAAAGGGCAGGTAGCCGAAGTCTTTGGGCGAACCGGAGTGCGGCCCGGGGCTGCCGCCGAGCAGGCCGAACTTCCACAGATGATACGCAATGTCCTTGCCGACGTAGGTCACGGTGCCGTTCGAGCGCACGATCACCTTCGCGTCTTCGTCCGGCCCCTGCTCACGGGCCTCGCCGGCCGGGAGCGTGCCGGGCCGCCGCATCACCCAGCAGCCCTTGTTCTTGCCCTCGGTCTCGGGATAGAGCACACCACTCGCCTTCAACTGGGTAAAGGCTGCGTCCCAGAAGTGCAGGTGCAGGATCTCGCTCTCACGCGGCAGCAGGTCATATTCAATGTCCAGCCGCAGCATCGTTTCAAGATGCCGGCGGAGCACCGCGGTGGCCACCGCATCGCCGATCGCGGCGGTATCATTCGACCCGGCCTCGATCGCATGCAGGGTGTCGAGCCGCAGCTGCTTGCGCACCGCATTTTCCTCAGGCGACCCAGACGTGTACCACTGCGAGGTGCGCGCATAAAGATCCCAGCAGGCATAGTCGATGCGCGTGCCGGCTGCCGCGAGCGCGGCCATCCAGGCGGTGACGCCGGCGCGGTCCAGGCCTTCCAGATGCATCAGGCCGACCACGATATCCGCGACCTGGACGCCGGTGTTGTCGATATAGTTCTGCACCGCAACCTTGGCGCCGGTGGCACGCAGCAGGCGCACAAACGTGTCGCCCAGGATGGCATTGCGCAGGTGGCCGACGTGCGCCGCCTTGTTCGGGTTAATGCTGGTGTGCTCGACCAGCGCATGCGCGCCTTGATCGGCGCTCGGCGGCGCTTCCACCTGCGCGGCCAGCGTGCGCATCGCGGAAGACCGATCAAGCCGCGCGTTGATATATCCGGCCCCGGCGACCTCAAAGCCGGAGAATCCATCCAGCGCGCCCAGCTCCGCCACCAGCTCTTCGGCAATCTTGCGCGGCGCCTTCCTGAGCCGCTTGGCCAGCTCGAAAGCGACCGGGAGCGCGTACTCGCCCATGCGGATCTCGGGCGGCTGCTCGATTGCGAGCGTAGCCGTGTCGATCCCAAACTTGTCCCGCAAAATCAAGCCGATTCGCTCCAGAAGCTTCTTCTGTTCTTCTCTGTACACGCCCCAAGTTTAGCAGCGGGAAAGCAGCGGACCCTTGCCACGGGAGGCGCTTACTTCGTGAGGCGTTCTCGGCCGATGACGCCTGCAAGGCTGCTATGCCCCCGAAATTCTTGGGCATACCGGGCCTTCGTGCCCGCAGGGCGTTTGCCCGCACGCCAGGTGCCGGCTCCCGCGTCGGGGTCTTGGTTTGACGCTCCTTGACTCGGTACCTAGTATGGGAAACAGGCTCACGTGTGTGCCGGGAAAGAGCCATGTCGACCGACGCCAAGTTTTCTCTGACCACGCCGATCTACTACGTCAACGCGCGCCCGCACATTGGCCACACCTATACCACGGTCGTTGCGGATGTGATCGCCCGGCGCCAGCGGGCCCTGGGCCTGGATGTCTGGCTGCTCACGGGCACCGACGAGCATGGGCAAAAGATCGAGCGATCGGCCGAGAAAGCTGGCATTGCGCCTGAGCAGTTTACCGGTGAGGTTTCCGCCCAGTTCCGCTCCCTCTGGGACCGGATGGGTCTGTCCTACGACGACTTTCTTCGCACGACCGAGCAGCGACACAAGCGCGGGGTGCGCAAGTTCTTCCTGGAGCTGAAGGCCCGCGGCTACATTTACAAAGGCACCTACACCGGCCAGTACTGCGTCTGGGACGAGCTGTATGTGGATGCCGCGCCTGGCGCGGCGTGCCCCGATTGTGGGCGTCCGACCGAGACCGTCAGCGAGGAGAATTACTTCTTCAAGCTCTCCGCCTTCGAGCGCAGGCTGCTGGAGCTGTATGAACAGCAGCCCGAGCTCGTCGGTCCAGAGAGCGTTCGCAACGAGATGCTTTCGTTCCTGCGCGGAGGCTTGAAGGATCTATCCATCAGCCGGTCCAGCTTCCAGTGGGGCATCCCCGTACCGGGGGACGAAAAGCATGTCATCTATGTCTGGCTCGATGCGCTGGCAAACTACATCACCGCGCTCGGTTATGGCTCGGAGGATCCGGCTGATGCGGCTCGCTTTGCGAAATACTGGCCTGCCGACCTGCACCTGATCGGCAAGGAAATCGCTCGTTTTCACTGCGTGTACTGGCCGGCCTTCCTGCTCGCCGCCGGCCTGCCGCTTCCCAGGCGCATCTTTGCAAACGGCTGGCTGCTTTTCAAAGATACAAAGATGTCGAAGTCGCTCGGCAACATTGTGCGGACCGAGACGATCCTCGAAGTTCTCGGCGCCGATGCCCTGCGGTACTATCTGCTGCGCGAGATCGTCTTTGGGCAGGATGGAAGTTTTTCCTTCGAGGCGCTGGTGCAGCGGTATAACTCCGATCTCGCCAACGGCTACGGCAACCTGGTAAGCCGAACGCTCGCGATGATCGTGAAATACTTCGATGGAGTGGTGCCGACCCCGGCTGAACCCGTCAGCGGCGCCCTCACCGAACGTGTATCGAAGACCATTGAGAGCTTCAATCGTGAATTTGAACAGCTGAGTTTCTCGAGAGCCCTTGAATCTCTCTGGGAGCTGGGCGGCTGGGCCGATGGTTACCTGACTGCGAGCGCGCCCTGGAAAAAGCGGGACGATGTGAGTGAAGACGAGCAGCGTGCGTTGCGAGCGCAGGTGCTGTACACCGCCGCCGAATCGATCCGCATCCTCACCGCCCTGGTCTACCCGGTGCTGCCGGAGGCGGCTGCGAAAGTCTGGCAGCAGCTCGGCCTGGGCAGCATCGAACAAGCAGACTTGCAAGATCTGGCCTGGGGTGGTCTTCTGCCCGGCACACGCCTGGGCGAGCTGGGCCCGGTCTTTCCACGCGCTGAAAAGGACGCCATGACCCGCATGCAGGACATCGAAGAGCAAGACGCAGCCCCGCGCAGCGAAACCGTTCCGGAGATTCCGGCGCTGGACCCCGCGCTCGCCGCCTCACCCCGGGAATCGGCGCCAGCCGCCGCCCTGCCGCCCTCGCCCGCTGCCTCGCTCGCCCAGCCCCCGGCCTACCCCCAGCCTGAGGCGATCTTTACCCCTGGTCTCGATGCGTTTGAAGACTCTGCGCTCGCCGGGCAGATCGTGCCGCCGCCGACCGTTGAGCTCTCTTCGCCGGGGGCCTCTGCCCAGCCTGCCCTGCCGCAGATCACGATCGACGACTTTCTCAAGGTCGAGCTGCGCGTGGCCCAGATCAGGGTCGCCGAGCGCATCCCCAAGGCCGACAAGCTCTTGCGCCTGGAGGTCGATCTCGGTTACGAGCAGCGGCAGATCCTGGCCGGCATCGCCGAAACCTACACGCCCGAGTCGCTTATCGGGCGCAAGGTGGTCATCGTCGCCAACCTCGCCCCGCGCAAGATGCGGGGACTGGAATCAAACGGCATGATCGTTGCCGCCTCGCTCGGCGAACACGGCAAGCCGTCCCTGGCCGGGTTCCTGGATGAGGTCGAGCTGGGCGCGCGACTGAAGTAGGTTTTCACGCTGCAAGGACACGGCTTGGCGCACGACACACACTCTTGATGCTGATCGATTCCCACGTGCACCTGGATCACGAGCGCTACGCGGAAGACCGGGAGGCCGTGCTCGACCGGGCCTGGGCCGCGGGCGTGCGCGGCATGCTCACGATCGGGATCGGCGACGGACCCGATACGATGCACCGGGCGCTGGAGCTGGCGCGCGCCTACCGCCACCGCCCCGGCACGCCGCGACTGTGGGCCAGCGCCGGCATCCACCCGCAGGAAGCAGCGCACTCGGACGCGAACGCACTCATGAAGCTGGAAGCGTTGCTGGCTGAACCGGAGGTGATCGCCTGCGGCGAGATCGGCCTCGATTACTACCACGACGACAACCCGCCCCGCTCGGTCCAGATCGAGGTCTTTCGCGCTCAGATGGAGGCAGCCGCCGGGCACCAACGTCCCATCCTGATCCACTGCCGCCCCGGCCATGCCGCCGGCGCCGGGGCAGATGCCTGGGCCGACACGCTTGCGCTGCTCGAAGAGCACTGGCGCCCGACCGGCCTCGGCGGCGTGCTGCACTGCTTTACCGGGGAACTGGACCACGCCCGCCGCGCGCTTGCACTGGGCTTTCTCATCTCCTTTGCCGGCAACCTGACCTATCCGAGCGCGGCCGGACTGCGCGAGATCGCAGCCTGTCTGCCGCTCACCCGCCTGCTCGTGGAGACCGACGGGCCCTTTCTGGCGCCGGTGCCCGATCGCGGCAAGCGCAACGAGCCGGCCTGGGTGGCCCGCACCGCGGCGCAGCTCGCGGCCCTGCATGGGCTGAGCCCGGAGGCCCTGGCCGAGCAGACCACCGAAAACTTCGCCCGGTTTTTCCATACGGCGGAGGTCGCAGGCGATCGCAGGTAGCCCGGCGGGGCTCTTGCCCTGATAATGGAGGAGACGAGTGAGGAAGCATGGCTGCTGACAATTCTTTCGATACGGTAAGCAAAGTCGACATCCAGGAGGTGCGCAACGCCATTGACCAGGCCACCAAGGAGGTCAACGCGCGCTTCGACCTCAAGGACTCGAAGTCGACCATCAAGCTTGAAGACGACGACAAGGTGATCGGCCTGGCCTCGGCTGACGAGTACAAGCTGCAGGCGGTCATCGAGATCCTGCAGCAGAAGCTCATCAAGCGCGGCATCTCGATCAAGGCGCTCGACTACGGCAAGCTGGAGCCGGCCACCAATAACAGCGTGCGCCAGAAGGTGACCCTGAGGCAGGGCATCTCCGGCGACAAGGCCAAGGAGATCGTCAAGCTGCTCAAGGACTCAAAGATGAAGGTGCAGGCGTCGATCCAGGGCGAGACGGTACGGGTAACCGGCAAGGATCGAGACACGCTGCAGGAGGCGATCGCGCTGTTGCGCAAACACGAGTTCGGCATCGAGCTGCAATTCACAAACTTTCGTACCAACTGACACGCTTTCTTTGTTTATGGCCTACAAGTAGGCTCGGGCTGGGCACAGCCCGCGGCTGCCGGCCCACATCCGTACCAGCAAGCTCGAGGAGTCTAGGTGAGCACAACCGCGATAGCCACGGCAAAAGAGGTCTTTGACCTGCTCCATGACGACCTGCGCGCGATCGAGCGCGAGTTCGGCAAGGAGGCTGTGTCCTCGGTCGCCGTGATTACCGAGATTGCGGACTACCTGCGCGAGGGCGGCGGCAAGCGCCTGCGGCCGTCGTTGCTGCTGCTCTCGGCGCGCTGCCTCGGCTACACGGGCGAAGGCATGATCCGTCTGGGCGCGGTCGTGGAGATGGTGCACACGGCCACTCTGGTGCACGACGACATCATCGACGCCGCCGATACCCGGCGCGGGCGGCCGTCACCCAACACCACCTGGGGCAACCCGAAGTGCGTGCTGGCCGGCGATTGGCTTTACATGCAGGCCTTCAAAGTCGCGCTCGGCGAGCAGAACTTCCGCGTCCTCGACCTGCTCATCTCCCTCACCCAGCAGATGGTGGAAGGCGAGCTGCTGCAGATGGAAAAACTGGGCAGGCCGGTTACAGAGACCGAGTACAACGAGCTGATCTATCGCAAGACCGCCTGCCTGTTCGAGATCTCGATGCGGCTGGGCGCGGTGCTGGCCGGGGCGGATGAAGAGACCGAGCAGTGCCTGGGCGAGTACGGACATGCACTCGGCCTCGCCTTCCAGATTGTGGACGACGTGCTCGACCTCACCGCGGCGGAAGCGGTGCTGGGCAAACCTGTCGCGAGCGATCTGCGCGAGGGCAAGGCTACCCTCGCGGTCATCCATGCGCTCGCGCATTGCAGCCTGCCCGAACGCAAGGCGATTGTGACGGTGCTGGCGGAGCAGAGTTTCACCAGCGTACGCTACGAGGCTGTGCTCGATACCCTGCACCGACACGGCTCGCTTGAGTACGCGATGCGCGCTGCGGCCAGGCACGCGGAGGCCGCCAAGGCTTCGCTCGATACCCTGCCCGACTCGGAGTACAAACGGGCCCTGCTCTGGGTGCCGGACTTTGTCGTGAGCCGGGACCGGTAGATCGCAGGGGTTGGCCGTCCCCAGCCCGTGTACGAGCGCGCCCCCAACGAAAACCACGCGCTCCTGCCGTCTACCCGTTGCTCTGACTTTGTCGGAAGACCTCGATCCGTTCGAACTCCTGCTGGCTCAGCCGGAAGGTGGCCGCGGGCAGAACGCCGTCAATCTGATCGGGCCGGCGCGCGCCGACGATCGCCGCCGTGATCGCAGGGTTATGCAGTGTCCAGGCGATTGCAACCACTCCCGGCTCCACCTGGTGCGCTGCGCCGATCTCGCCAAGCAACTCGGCCAGCTTGAGATTCTTCTGAAGCTTCGGCGGGTTGAAGTTCGGGTTCTTCTTGCGCCAGTCATCCTGCGGCATGGCCGCGACGCGCTCAGCGGTCATCTTGCCTGTGAGCAGGCCCGAAGCCATCGGCGAGTAGTTGATCACGCCGATGTTGTTCTCCCGGCAGAAGGGCAGGATCTCGTCTTCAACCTTTGGATTGACCAGCGAGTAGGGCGGCTGCAGCGAGGTGATCGGCGCGATGCGCAGTGCACGCTGCATCTGCGCGATGTTGAAGTTGGACACGCCGATATAGCGCACCAGACCCTGCTCGCGGAACCGCGCCAGCGCCTCCCATCCCTCTTCGATCTCGTCTTCGGGATCCGGCCAGTGGATCTGGTAGAGATCAATCGCGTCGACGTCCAGGCGCCGGAGCGAGTTTTCCAGCTCCTCCCGCACCGAGCCATCTTTCAGGCTGCGATAGATCTTGCGCGCATTCGGTTCCCCGGGGCCGCCCCAGCGCATAGAACACTTGGTGAACACATAGGGCTTTCTGCCGGTCTGCTTGAGCGCCCGCGCTACCACTTCTTCCGAGTGGCCCAGGCCGTAAATCGCTGCTGTGTCGATCCAGTTGATGCCTGCATCGAGCGCGCGCACTATGGTCCGGACAGACTCCTCATCATCCTGCGCGCCCCAGGCAAACTCCCAGTCGCCGCCCCCGATCGCCCAGGCTCCAAAGCCGATCGGGGTAAGTTGCAGGTCAGAGTTCCCAAGCTGCCGCGTGTCAAACTTTGTCTCTGCTCGGTTCTGCGGAATCGTCGCCATACGCGGTTTGGATGCAGTCTCAAGCAAGCAGAGTTTCACGCGGCTGCGCATCGATTAGTACTCGAGCAGAAAACGGCCGTCCCGCATGATCTGGCGATCTTCGGCCCAAATGTTGAAGCCGAGGCCAACGACGTCGATATGGGTGGAGGAAAACCACGGGGCGCCGGTGTGCTCGCCGTAAGGATTGCCAAAGGCGATGTGGATGCCGGGGAACTTTTCGTCCTGCAGAATGTTGCCGATTACTTCGTGGATGCCGATGTTGGTGCCGATCGCAAACTCGCCGACGCGGTCCGAGTTCTCGTCCGTGTGCGTGTAGGCCCAGAATTCATCGCGCAGTTCCCGGTTCTCGCTTTCGCAGCTGACGATGCGATTGTGCGCAATCTCGACCGTCAGCGGAGCCTCGCCCAGCAGCCCATACTTCGCGCAAAGATAGTCGCCTACCACGCCGTCGACGACAAACACGCCGTTGACTTCGCCGGGACTGGTGAAGATCTCGCCCCCGGGCAGGTTGCCCCACTTATCGCGCGAGATAATGCCAGAGGTCTTGAGCCACTTGTACTCGGGATGCATCTCCGCACGGATGTCGGTGCCGGCAGCGGTTGTGGCGCGCAGCCACTTCGAGCCGCCGACGATCTCCATCAGCTGCTGCGAAAGCCGGTCGATACGCGAGAAATCAGCGCGCATCCCTTCGCACATCACGCGCGCGGTGATGTTGACCATGTGCGCATGCCGCATGCGGCGGCGGTTGACGACGTCGGTCATCTGCATGCGCGAGCGCAGTTCCTTCGGCTGCACGGTCACCGCGAAGATGCTCACATCGGCCTCTTCCATGTCGGCAAGCACGGCAGCGGGCATGTTGATCAGCGGGCGCGGGGCGATCTCATCCAGGACAAAAACGTTCCACCGGCAGCCCGACGCTTCGAGCTCCGTAGCAAGCGCGGCAGCGATCTCGAGCGTCGACGGATCCGCGATCAACGTTACTCTTTCTGAAGCCAGCACCCGCAGACAGCCGTTCACAGCGGCCTGCGCACCGGGCGTAAATGCAGCCGGAAACGCCGTGGCCAGCAGCGCCCGGGCCCGGGCCCCATCTGGGCCCGCGATACGCGCCGAGCCCGCGCTGCCGGCCGGCTCGAGCCCTCCGAGCGGATCGGCCGGGTTACTCAAAGAGCCCCGCCTTGGTCTCGCTCGCCATGTAATCGACCACTGCGTGCAGGTCCTTGGTCTGCTCGAACTTGCGGATCTGGCGATCGGCGCCCGTGCCCGTCTCGAGCATCTGGTAAATGTAGTTGATCTCGCGCCGTGCATCGAGCTCATCGACCACCTCGTCGATCCACTCCAGATACTCGCGGATCAGATCGCGCTCCGAGACTTCGATCTCCTTGCCGAAATCGATCAGTTTGCCGTCGAGCCCGTAGCGTACCGCGCGCCACTTGTTCTCCATCAGCAAGGCGCGGGAGTACTGGCGGAAGTCGAGATTGCGCGCATGCAGACGGTAGAGCTTGGCCGCGGTGGCCTGGATGAGGGCGGCAATGGCGAGCGACTCCTCGGCGCGCAACGGAATGTCGCAGATACGGACTTCGACGGTGTCAAAGAACGGGTGCGGCCGCACGTCCCACCAGATCTTCTTGGCATTGTCGAGCGAATTGGTCTTGATCAGCAGGTTCACATACTGCTCGAACTCGGCATAGCTGGCGAACGAGTCGGGGATATTCGTCCGTGGAAACTTGTCGAAGACTTTCGCGCGATAACTCTTCAGTCCGCTATTGACGCCGCGCCAGAAGGGCGAGTTGGTCGAGAGCGCCAGGATGTGCGGAAGGAAGTAGCGCATCGAGTTCATGATGCGGATCGCTGCTTCCCGATCCTCCACCCCGACGTGCACATGCAGGCCGAAGATCAAGTTTGCGCGCGCCACCTGCTGCAGGTCTTCGACGACCCGCTCATAGCGCGCATCGGGGTAAATGGCCTGCGTGCGCCAATCGGCGAAGGGGTGGGTCGCGCCGGCGACCAGCATCAGACCGTTTTCTTCCGCCAGCCCGATCATACTGCGCCTGAGTTCGAACAGATCAGCGCGCGCCTCCTTGACCGTCCTGCACACATGCGTGCCCACCTCGATGACGGACTGGTGCATCTCGGCCTTGACGCGCTCTTCGAGCTGCAGCCTGCCCTTGGCCAGCATCTCGGTGGCGATATGCGAGCGCAGGTCGCGGGTCTCGGGATCAACGGTCTGGTACTCTTCTTCGATCCCGATGGTGAAGGATGGCTGCATGTCCCTGCTTCCCGTCTCGTTGTTTGCAGTTGCCCGGTTTCGGCCTCAGGCTCGTTTACGCTGCCAACAGGCAGGCACGCGCGTTACCGCTCGATTTCGACCACTTCCCGTTCGGGCGCCTGCCTGGCCGCGGATTTCTTGGCGGCCTTCTTCGCAGGTGCTTTCTTGGCCGGCAAGGCCGATGGGGCGCCGTTGAGAAATGCTGCCCAGTGAAACAGTGCGCGACTGTCCACGCCTCGCGCTTTTTCAAGCGCCAGGCGCGCCACCGCGTCCACGATCCAGGCAAAGTTGGCCTCGCCGACCGAGTTCCGATCCGCATCCGGGGCAGGATTCATGAAGTCGATCGCATACGGAATGCCGTCTTCAACCGCGAATTCGACCGTGTTCAGATCGTAGCCCAAAGCCTTGCACAGCTTGAGCGCATCGTCATGGATGCGCTCAAGCAGCCGCGGATTGTAGGCAGGCGGGTCCTGCAGGTAGCGCTCGTGGTGCGGGCGGCGCGGGTCGTAGGGCATGATGCGCACCTCGCGCTGGCCGACCACGTAGCAGCGGAAGTAATCGGTGAACCGGACCGCGGCCTGCAGGGTCATGCACAGATCGCGGCTCTGGTCATAGGCGGCGAAGAACTCCTCCGCGGAGTGAACGTGGTAGACATCGCGCCAGCCGCCGCCATCGATCGGCTTCAAGAATGCAGGAAAGCCGACCGCCGCAAAGACCTCGTCCCAGGGCAGAGGGTAGAGCAGGTTGCGCATGGAGCGCTCCGCGGTCAGCGGAGGGAAATGCTTGTGCGGCAGGATGACGGTCTTCGGTACGGCGACGCCGAGCTTTGCGGCCAGCGAGTAGTTGAAAAACTTGTCGTCGGCCGACCACCAGAAAGGATTGTTGATCACCACCGTCCCGGCCAGGACGGCGTGCTTGAGAAACGCCCGATAGAAGGGAATGTCGTGCGAGATGCGGTCGACGATGACCGCGTAGCGGGCCGGGCTGTCGAGCGCGACCGCCCCCACGCATACCGGCTCGGCCTCGATCGGCTCGCCCGGGTGCACGGCGGCCAGGGCGTTGATGCGCTCCACCAGCGCTCCGGGAAAGGTGTCCTCCATGCCGAAAAGCACGCCAATCTTCTTCATTGCTGCTTTCTCCTTGCCTGCTCGCTCGGCCGTGCCGCTCGCGCACCGGGTTTCTAGTCCGCTCGCGCGTGTTGGCCGGCAATCGGCTTTAGGATGCGCAGAGCCCGCGTTAGGCAACCTTAGCCGACGAGCCGCCTGACTGCAATGGGTCAGCGCCCGGCAAAGGAGAATTCCTGCTCCAGCTCCCAGGGTCCGCCGAGATAGCGCCACAGCAGCAGCCCGGTCGCCTGCACGCTGTAGGGGCGAAAGGCGGCGGCCAGCTTGTCGTAGAGCGCGCGGGCCTGGGCCGGGTCGACCTTATTCTGGATCACCACGTGGGGGCGAAAGCCCTGCCGGTCCTGCGCCGTCAGCCAGGGCAGCCAGGCGGCGCGCAGCCGGGCGTGGAGCAGGTCGAACTCGTCAGAGGCCAGCGCATAGGCCACGCCCCGGCCAAGTTTCTGCACATCGTGTACGCGAACCGGGAAGGGCCCGGTAACGGAGACCTGCTCGGCCAGCAGCGCGCGGATGGACGCAAGCTCTTCGCCCGGAAGCGCGTGGAAGAGCGAGATGTGCGCCGGAATGCGATTGAGGCTGGCGGGAAAGTAGCGCCGGCGCTGCCGGTCGAAGTCGGCCTGTGCTTGCGGATCGACCGCGAGCGTCAGCACCAGGGGCGGGGCGGCTGCTTGTGGTGGGCTTGCCTGCATACCAGGGTCGGATGCGGTCTGCGGCGTTTGGACCGCCGGTGCGCGCGGGAGAGGATTTCGACGCACAGACCGGCTGATCGAAGTCCTCGCTCCTAGCCTGAAGCTTATAGATACAGCTGCATCATCTGCTGCCAGGTCGGCCAGTCATGCGAGTTCCAGCTATCCCAGATCTCGAGCCGGTGGCCCACGCCCTTCTGGTCGAGCAGGTGCGAGAGGTGCCGGTTCTGGCCCAGGCACTGGTCATCCCATCCCGTGGCCAGCATGTAGCTCGACCGGCGGTAACGGTCCAGGTGCCAGCTGTCGTGCAGGTTGGGCAGATACTGGGTGGGCAGGTTGAAGTAGGTATCGCTGTCGGCGTAGCCGTGGAGAAAAAAGCTGATGTCGAAAGCCCCGCTCATCGAAAAGAAGCCCGTAAACACATCCGGCCGGCGCAGCGCGATATTGACCGCGTGGTAGCCGCCAAACGAGCAGCCCAGCGGCACCAGCCACGGCGACCCGTTGTACTGCCGTACCAGCGGCACCACTTCTTCCAGGATGTAGCTCTCGTACTGCATGTGGCGCGCCACCCGCCAGCGCGGCGGCACATCGCGGTTGTACCAGCTCTCGCTGTCCACGCTGTCGACGCAAAACAGTTGCAGCTCGCCGCGATCGATCTTGTCCGCAACGCAGGCCACCATGCCGCGCTCCTCGAACTCGAAGAAGCGTCCGCGGGAGCTCGGAAAGACGATCAGCGGCACGCCCCCACGCGCCCAGCCATTACTAAAGGCGAGTAGCTCCATCTCGCGGTCCAGCCGCGGGGACCACCACTTGTGATAATCACGTTGCATTGGTATTTTCCGGTTCTGCTACTCTAGCAGCCCCGGCAGCGACCGCTCTTCTGCCCCGGCAG
>CAZZYH010000021.1:0-4958 GCA_964658225.1 Vulcanimicrobiota bacterium
CGAAAAGCATCATGTTCTTGAAAAGCCTCGTGTCCGGTCTCTTCCTCGCCACGTTGGTTGTCCCAGCACTTCACGCACAACAGCCATCAGCGCCTCCCATGGAAACCATCAAGACAGCCGCGACCCACACACCCGAAGAACAGCGACTCCTAGACCTTTCCAAGTCGAAGTGGGATTGGATGTCCGAGAAAAATGTCGATCAACTAGGAAACCTTTTCGACGACAAGGCCATGTTCACGCACATGGGAGGGACTTGGGGAAAAGGTCAGGAGCTTGCCACCATCAAGAGTGGCGGCATCTGGTACAAGCAGGCCTTTGTCTACGAGAAGGATGTTCGCACCTTCGGCACAGCGGCCGTTCTGTTGAGCGACATGGATCTGGTCGCCGTCGTTGGAGGGCATGAGGTCACCAATCCGTTCATGGTCACCGAGGTTTACAACAAGGAGAACGGCAAGTGGAAGCTAACGCAGCTGACCTTCTCGCATCTGCTTCGACCCGTCAAAACGGGTAGCGTACAAAACTAAGCACGAAGCAACGCAAGACCACAGTTCGCATGCGGTAGGAAGAATGGAACCCCTTGAAGAAAAGAACGCTAGGTAAGGACCTGGAAGTTTCCGCCATTGGTCTCGGCTGCATGAGCATGACTTCGGTCTACGGACCGGCAGGCGACAAGAACCAGATGATCCAGCTCATACGGACCGCTCACGATAGGGGTGTCACGTTCTTCGACACCGCCGAAGTATATGGGCCGTTCACGAACGAAGAGCTAGTGGGCGAAGCACTGGAACCCATGCGCAACCAGGTCATCATCGCGACCAAGTTCGGCTTTGATATCGACCCGAACACGGGCAAGCGTGGTCCAGGCACAAATAGCAAGCCAGAGCACATCAAGGCCGCAGCAGACGCCAGCCTCAAGCGCCTCCGCACCGATCACATCGACCTTTGCTATCAGCACCGGGTTGACGAGAACACGCCCATCGAGGACGTCGCTGGGGCTGTGAAAGACCTGATTGCGGCAGGCAAGGTCAGGCATTTCGGACTTTCCGAAGCTGGCGTGGACACTATCCGCAAAGCACATGCCGTCCAGCCTGTAACTGCGCTACAGAGCGAGTATTCCCTGTTCTGGCGCGGACCGGAAGATGCGACCCTGCCCGCTCTTCAAGAACTCGGCATCGGCTTGGTGCCGTTCAGCCCCTTAGGTGCCGGCTTCCTAACTGGCCAAATCGACGAAAAGACCAAATTCGACCCGAGCGACTTTCGCAATCATGTGCCACGCTTCTCGCCCGAAGCACGAAAAGCCAACATGGTGCTGGTGCATGCGGTAGAGGCTGAAGCCAAGCGGAAAGGCATCACAACGGCACAGTTTGCTCTGGCGTGGTTGCTGGCACAGAAACCATGGATCGTTCCCATTCCAGGTACGACGAAGGTGAGCCGTATGGAGGAGAATATGGGCGCGGCGGATGTAACCCTGACGGACGCGGAACTGAAAGAGATTGACAACGCGGTTTCCAGACTGGCGCTTCAAGGCGAGCGTTTGCCAGAAGCCATGCTCAAGATGACCGGCCGCTGACTCGCGGTCGCAGGCTGCAGGGCAGCGAAGAGGAGAAAAAGATGCAAACGCGATTGTTAGGTACAAGCGGGTTGAAAGTATCGGCACTCGGCTTCGGGTGCATGGGACTGAGCTTCGGTTTTGGCCCAGCAACAGAGAAGCAGGAGGCCATCAAGGTCATCCATGCTGCCTTTGACGGGGGCGTGACGTTCTTCGATACCGCCGAAGCATACGGTCCAAAGCTGAATGAAGAAGTCGTCGGTGAGGCACTGCAGCCGTTCCAAGACAAAGTCGTGATTGCCACGAAGTTCGGGTTCAAAGACGGTATTCCGTCGCAGGGTCTGGATAGTCGGCCAGAACGCATCCGGCAGGTAGCCGAAGAGGCCTTAGAGCGGCTCCGCAGCGAGGCCATCGACCTCTTCTATCAGCATCGCGTGGACCCCAACGTCCCGATCGAGGATGTCGCCGGAACCGTGAAGCGACTCATCGAGGAGGGCAAGGTCAAGCACTTCGGCATGTCGGAGGCCGGTGCGGATACCATCCGCAAAGCTCATGCGGTGCAGCCGGTAGCTGCACTTCAAAGCGAATATTCCCTCTGGTGGCGTGAGCCGGAGCAGGAAATCCTCCCCACGCTCGAAGAGCTCGGCATCGGGTTTGTGCCATTCAGCCCGCTCGGGAAGGGTTTCCTGACCGGCGCAATCTCCTCTAAGACGGAGTTCGACAAGTCCGACTTCCGCAACACGGTGCCGCGCTTCAGCGCGGAGGCCCGCGATGCAAACCAAGCGCTCGTGGATGAAGTCGGCAAGATTGCTGAGGAGAAAGGAGTGACGAGAGCACAAGTTGCTCTGGCGTGGCTCCTGGCGCAAAAGCCCTGGATCGTCCCGATACCGGGCACGACCAAGCTGCATCGCCTGGAAGAGAACCTTGGGGGGGCGTCAGTCGAGCTGACCTCCGAAGACTTGGCAGCGATGCAGGAAGTGCTTTCCAAGATTGAGGTGCAGGGCGCGCGCTACTCCCCGCAAATGCAGAAAATGGTCAACCGTTGAGTTGATGGCAGTTTTGCTGAAGAGGCCGATCCTCACGGTTTTGGCTTCTTCAGCTTCACTTTCTGGCAGAGCGGGCAGCGGAACTTACGCCTGCCGTGGTAGATGTGGCCCTTCAACTCTCGCATCGCAACGCGGCAGCGTTTACAGGTCATCGTCCCACCTTTGCAATACGATGCCAATTTCCCGCGGGATAGGGCTGCGGCCTTGCTTTCGGCCACTTGCTCATGGAACATCGCCTCCGGCGCTTACTTCTGCCGTTTCTCGAAAAGGTCCTTGACTACCGGCAATGCCGAGAACGCGCAGGGCCAACCGGCGTAGAACGCGATGTGGCTCAGAACCTCGGAAGCCTGCTCTTGCGTCCGTCCGTTATCCATCGCGCGGCCCAGGTGATAGGTGATCTGTGCCGTTTGATTATTGGCAATCAGGGCGCTCACGGTAACGAGGCTTCGGTCGCGCGGTGCCAATGCGGGCCGGAGTCAGAGGTCGCGGAACAGAAGCTTCGTCGTGTTTTCTACAAGCCCAGGCGAGACGTTCCCGAAGTTCTCGCTGACCTGCGTAGCGCGTTGCTTCTCGGATTCTTCGTTGATGGGCAGCGGCTTGTCCTTCACAGGCGGGAGCTGGTCCACCGCAATGCCGCGCTGATCGAAGATGTCTTTTGCAACCGCAACCGCTGCCATCGCGTTTGCCCACCCCGCATAGAACGCCAGGTGCGTGATGATCTCGGAGAGTTCGGCAGGCTTTAAACCTTTGTCCAGTGCCAGCGCGAAGTGGAACGGCATTTCAATGGTCTGGATACGAGCGATGAGAGCAGCCACCGTGACCACACTCCTGTCGCGAGGCGACAGCTCAGGACGTTTCCAAACGCCGCCCAGCAGCGCATCTTGGGTGTAGTGCTCAAGCGCAGGAGAGACGGAGCGCACCTCATCGTAGGAGAGTACGGAAGGCAGAGCAGGTTTCTTGTCCGTCATGGCTTTTCCTTGAGCCGCAAGCGACCCGCTAGACCAGGGTGCGGCGATGCTGAGTGCCAGCGCGGACTGGCAGAACTGACGCCGGTTCAGAGCGGCGACCTTGATCGACTGAAGGTCGCCGCCCGGTACGATTCTTGGCAGGGTGTTCACCCTACCGCATCACAAAGCCGCCATCGACCGAGATCGACTGCCCGGTGATGTAGCTCGCTTTGTCGCTGCACAGGAAGAGAACCGCGTCCGCAATCTCGGAAGCTTTGCCTTCGCGCTTCATGGGAACGTTCTGTTCCAGCATTTTCTTGAGCGCTTCAGCTTGACCGGAGGCTTCCATCTGGTCTGTCATCGCAGTGCGGATCATGCCGGGGCAAACGTCGTTCACGCGGATGCCCCTGGCTGCATACTCCATGGCCGCACTCTTGGTGAAGCCGATGACGCCATGCTTCGCCGCATGGTAAATGCCGCGCTCCGGTCCACCGATCAGGCCACCCAGCGAAGAGCAGTTCACAATGGCGCCCGAACCCTGCTTGCGCATGACCTGCAGCTCATACTTCATGCAGCTCCACACACCCTTGAGGTTTACGCCCATCACCTTGTCATAGTCTTCGAGCGTCTGGTCGGCAGCTTCCGCAAGCTGGTTCTGAATGCCGGCGTTGTTGAAGGCAGCATCGAGACGGCTGAAGGTTTCAACGGTCTTCTCGACCAAGGCTTTGACCTCTTCGTCCTTGGACACATCGCAGCGCAGGCCAAGTGTCTTGTAGCCTTTGTCGGCGAGTTCCTTCGCCGCCGCCTGCACTTGCTTTTCGTTTACGTCAGCCAGGACGACCGAGGCTCCCGATTCCGCGAACGCCTTCGCCGTCGCCAATCCAAGACCCGACGCCGCACCCGTGACCAAAGCTACCTGCCCTGTGAACCTAATTTCCATGATGTGCTCTCCTGTGTTGCTGCCATGCTTACTGCTGTTTGGGGTTGTACTGCGCGTCCGTCACGGGTTCGAGCCAAACGACGTTTGTTCCGTTTTGCTCTTCCTGGAGCGCAATGTGCGTAATCGAGGAGGTGGGCGATGCGCCGTGCCAGTGCTTTACACCGGCTGGAATCCAAATCACGTCACCCTCGCGCATGACCTGGACCGGACCGCCCCAGGCCTGCACCCAGCCCTCGCCTTCGATGACGATAAGAACTTGGCCGATAGGATGGGTGTGCCAGACCGAACGCGAGCCAGGCGGAAACGTCACGATGCCGCCGGTGCCATGCGAGGGTGCTTTTGCGTCGAACAACGATTGCACGCGTGCCGAGCCGGTGAAGTGGTTCGGAGTACCCACACTCACCTTCTGTGCGCTCTGCGGGGTCACCGTGATCTGCGTTTTGGCTGAGCCGGCAGGGTCGCTGGTTTGCGCACCT
>CAZZYH010000021.1:4968-28519 GCA_964658225.1 Vulcanimicrobiota bacterium
CGAGCAAAAGCGCCGGTAAGAACGATCTTTTCTTCATCACGAGACTCCTCTCGCGGCTGCCGGTTTACCGGCCAACAAGCTGCTGGTGGACGGGGGAGTACCGGTCGCCCCGGAGCGTGATTTTGGCCGAGGCTTCGTCTAGTCCCGCGATCTCCGCTTGGCTCAACTGCAAGCCGGTCGCACCGAGGTTCTCGTCCAGGCGGTCGAGCTTCGTCGTGCCAGGGATCGGCACAATCCAAGACTTCTTCGCGAGCAACCACGCAAGCGCAACCTGGGCCGGCGTGACCTGCTTCTGCTTGGCGAAATCCTCAACCACCTGCACCACCGCATAGTTGTTCTTCATGTTCTCGGGACTGAACTTCGGCAGCGTGCCCCGGAAGTCGGTCTTGTCGAACTTATGGTCAGGCGAGATCGTGCCCGTCAAAAAGCCTTTGCCCAACGGGCTGAACGGGACAAAGCCGATTCCAAGCTCTTCGAGCGTCGGCAGAATCTCTTGCTCGGGCTCGCGGAAGAACAGCGAATACTCGCTCTGGAGCGCTGTTACCGGCTGCACGGCATGGGCGCGGCGGATCATCTTCGCGGACGCTTCCGACATGCCAAAGTGCTTGACCTTGCCCTTCGCGATAAGCTGCTTCACGGCGCCGGCAGTCTCTTCGATGGGCACGTCCAGATCCACACGGTGCTGGTAGAAGAGGTCAAGTGCATCTACCTTCAACCGCTTCAGGGACGCTTCCGCGACCGCGCGGATGTGGTCGGGACGGCTGTTCAGCTTCGTCCACTTCCCGTCTTCCGGGTTCGCCTCAAAGCCGAACTTCGTCGCGATGATCACCTTGCCGCGAAACGGCTCCAAGGCGCTGCCGACCAGCTCCTCGTTGATGAACCGGCCATATACCTCAGCCGTGTCGAAGAACGTCACGCCACGATCCACGGCGGCATGGATGAGCTTGGTCATCTCCTGTGTGTCCTTCGGCGGACCGTACGAAAAGCTCATTCCCATACAACCCAGGCCAAGCTCCGAGACTGCCAAGCCGCTATTTCCCAACGTCCGTATTTGCATCGAAAATGCTCCTCTGCGGGATGGGAGCTGCTTCACATCCCATACAAACCATCAGATGTGCTGATTCTGTAGTGCGCAAGGGCCTAAGCCGCATGTCTTCATGAGTAAAATTCATAAATGGAGAGAACAGACCTTGTAGAGTTGTCGGCTTTCGCAACCGTTGCGGCAGAACGTAGTTTCACCCGTGCCGCCGCCCGGCTGAACGTCTCTCAGTCGGCTCTGAGCCATTCCATGCGCAGCCTTGAAAAGCGCTTCGGCGTTCAACTGCTGGCACGAACGACGCGCAGCGTCTCTCCCACAGCCGCAGGTTCGGTTCTTCTTCAGGAGCTTATCCCCGCTCTGGAACGCATCGAGCGGGCCGTCGCGGAGGCCCGCAACCAACGGGAGCGGCCAGCCGGCCGCCTGCGTATCATCGTTCCCCGCACCGTGACCGAGATGGTCATCCTTCCAAAGCTGGCCGGCTTCGCCCGCAGATACCCCGATATCGTTCTTGAAGTCACGCACTCAAACGATCCGGTTGACCTGGTGGCAGGAGAGTACGACGCCGGGGTGCAGCTCGGGGAGTTCATTCAGCGCTACATGATCGCGGTGCCGGTTACCGGCGAGATGCGCTTGGTCGTTGTCGGCTCCCCGGCCTACCTCGCAGCGCACGGCAGTCCCCGTCATCCGCAAGACCTGAAGGACCATGCCTGCATCGGATTCCGCTTCAGCAACGGTCTGTACCGCTGGGAGTTTGAGAAAGGACGCAAGACGCTCAGCGTCAGCCCACAGGGGCCAGCGTCGTTCGACGACCCCGATCTTGTTATCAAGGCCGTGCTGGACGGCGTTGGGCTGGGAACATCCATGGAAGAGTCCGTCAAAGACGTCCTAAGCGAAGGCAGACTCGTAGAGGTTCTCAAGGACTGGTGCCCACCCTTCCCCGGCTATTACCTCTACTTTTCAAGCCGCCGCAACCAACCGGCCGCTCTTGCAGCCCTCATTGACTCACTTCGATACCGCAACGTGAGCGCGTGATTGAGGAGCCTCGCTCTCAAATTCTTGAAAGGCAGCGGCTCGCAGGCTCGGGGCTGGCAAAGTTCAAGGCCCTTTGCTCATGGCCTTCAGGATGTTGGTTTCTCCAAAGGACGCGTAGGAAAGTCGGGCCAGTCCGCCTCCACAAAGAGAGTGCGGATCCCATTCGCTTGACAGGCCAGGCGCGGCATCAGCATTCGTGCCGGGTCACTGTTGCCAGGCTGACGATGGTGGACCGCTACAGAGAGCTTCCCTCTGTTGACGGTGGCGCAGTCCGGTACGCGAAAACAATATCTGTCCCGCTTCAATACCTCTTCCCGATGCGCAACGAAATACGATTCATCCTGACGCTTGAGCGTGTAGCAAGTGGCGCACGGCCCCTTCGCCACAATCTTGGCATTGCTGCCAGGGCAAGTGTATGACAGTCTGACCAGGCTTCACTGAGCACCAGCCTTGACGCGGTAGCGATGCAACGTCATACGCGAAACGCCTAGGTTCCTTGCTACAAATGAAGGCCGCTCTCCGGCGCCCAGCCTTTTTACCAGAGACGCTGGAATAACGAGTTCAAACTGTTTACTGATGAAGGGGAGTTAGATATTTACAGCATCATGCTTGCCCCTCAATTATTCCGTGTTGTGAACTCAACTCATAATCAATATTTGCTGCAAAGACACAGGAAGCTAACCTGGGTCGACTCACGACCTCTTCAAAGAAAATAAGCCTATGTCCGCAAAGCGAATCATCGAGGATGAGGCTGACAACGGCCTCGCCCCCCCGACCCTTCACATGATTGAGGATGACGCGGTAGTACTCCTCGGGAGCCAGTACTTCCCTGTCGTTGGAGCCCGGTGATCGGAAGCTGTAAAAGATGGAATCGCATGCCGCTCCCCGGGAAGCCAATTCACAGCAATCTTCTTTAAAGAGACCTCTTTGCGGTCGCCCCAACACGATCATCACAGTCTCCTTCGGTATAATCCTTCTATGCCCGCAATCGAATTCGTCGAAAAAGAAACGCATCTTTACAAGGCGCGTCACTCTCTCGCGCACGTGCTCGCACAGGCCGTCCTTAGACTTTACCCCGATGCCAAGTTGGCCTTTGGGCCGCCTATAGAAGATGGTTTCTACTACGATTTCCTGTTCTCGAAGCCGCTCGGGGATGACGATCTTCCAGCGATCGAAACAGAAATGCGGCGAATCATCGCTGAAGACCAGGCCTTTGTTCATTTCGACCTGCCGATCGCGGCTGCCATCGAACGCCTGCGATCCATGGATCAGCCGTTCAAGTCCGATTACGCGCAAGAACTGGCACACACTCGTAATCTCGATGAGCTCTCGTTCTATGAGAACGGCCCGTTTCTCGATCTCTGCGAGGGTCCGCACATCCGAAATACGGCGGAACTCAAATCCGTCGCGTTCCATCTTCGCGGTGTGTCCGGAGCCTATTGGCGCGGTGATGAGCGCAATGCGATGCTCACGCGGATCTACGCTTACGCGTTCAATACCGCGAAGGACCTGAAGGCGCACATTGCGGCGCTTGAAGCTGCCAAACAGCGCGACCATCGCAAGCTCGCGACCCAACTCGGTATTTTTACAATCAGCGAAGAAGTAGGCAAAGGACTGCCTCTATGGCTGCCGAACGGAACTGCGATCCGGCAGGAGCTTGAGAAGTTGGCGCATGAAATGGAGTTCAAGAGCGGCTATCAGAGTGTGGCTACCCCGAACATTGCCCGGCGCAATCTGTACGTGACCTCCGGGCATATTCCCCTGTACGAGGAGTCGATGTTCCCGGCCATGCACCTTGCTGACGAGGCAGGTTCCGAGACGGAAGATCCTTACTATCTCAAGCCGATGAACTGCCCGCATCACCACATGATCTTTGCGGCAGAGCCAAGGTCCTATCGAGACCTTCCCTTGCGGTTGAGTGAGTACGGCACCGTCTACCGGTATGAACGAGCGGGAGAACTACAGGGCCTGACGCGAGTTCGCGGTATGTGCATGAACGACGCCCATATCTACGTGGCTCCTGAAGATTTAAAGACAGAGTTTAAAGCCGTAATGGCGCTGCACAAGGCATATTACGACCTCTTTGGCTTCAAGAACTACTTCATCCGGCTCAGCCTCTGGGACCCTGAGGATCCGAAGCGCCGCGGGAAGTATGTCGACAATCCTGAGGCTTGGGCCTACAGCGAAAGCATGGTACGAGATGCACTCGACGAACTGAATCTTGACTATCACTTGGTGAAAGGCGAGGCAGCTTTCTACGGACCGAAGGTGGACTTCCAGTTCCGTAGCGTAATTGGTAAAGAGTTCACGCTTTCCACCAATCAGCTAGATTTCGCCGTGCCTTCACGCTTCAACCTTCACTTCACAGATCGCGAAGGCAAAGCGCAAACCCCGTTCGTAATCCATCGCGCTCCCTTGGGCACGCATGAAAGATTCATTGCCTTCCTGCTGGAACACTACGGCGGTGCGTTCCCCACATGGCTGGCACCCGTGCAGGTTCGAGTTGTTCCGGTATCCGAGGCGTTCATGCTGTATGCGGACGAGCTGCGAGACGTCCTACGGGATAGCTTGATCCGAGTAGAGGTAGACGGCAGTTCAGAAACGATGGGCAAGCGCATGCGCAACGCCATCACCTCGAAAGCGCCGATCGTCGTGGTTCTCGGGGCGCGCGAAATGGAAGCTCGCAGCGTGACCGTCAGGCGCTACGGCAGTGAGTTGCAGGAGAGTATGTCGATGGAAAGTTTCATCACCATGCTGAAGAGCGAGATTCAAGAGCGACGGCTCGTTACCTCGTCTCCCGCATAACGGATAAGGGCTGCTCGACCGACTGGCGGGTCGATGAGACTTATGTGAAAGTGCGCGGCAGATAGACTTATCTTTACCTGGCGCCCGACATGGTTGTGTCCCGCATGAAACGCGAACCCAACCCATCCCATGTGCCGCCGAGGGCGGGCTTTTACCTGCCTGTGGATATAGAGGGGCAGCCCTCGCTATCTATTGCCGACACGGGGGCCAATGTATCGGTCATCAGCGCGGCAGAAGCGCGGTCTCTCGGACTGAACGTGCGGTCGGGGTCAGCGGCAATGACGGATATCAGCGGCGCAGCCGTCAAGGTACAGGTGGCCACTGCCACTGAGATGGACATTGGAAACTTTCATTTTTCCCATGTCGCGTTTTTGGTGATGCCGGAGACGCAGCCTCCATTTAACGAGTTGCCGGTGAACGAACAGGTTATTTTGGGTCTCCCCGTCCTTCGCGGTGAAGTCAGTCCGAATGAATGCGCAAGGTGTGCTGGAAGCGGGCAGTCTGCGAGGAAAAGCCTACAAACAGGTGCCGTTGGCGTATGACGACCTGTACATGGTTTTGCCGGCGTCGGTGGAAGGGCATTCTCTGGTTTATACACTCGACACAGGAGCGGAACACTCCACCTTGAACCCGCCGTTCGCGAATGCATATCCGCAGCTTCTAGCGGCGGGCAGGAAGAAACAGCACACCCTCACAGGGATGGGTGGAAGTTCAAACCAAAATTCCGTGGAGCTTGACCAACTGCGTCTATCGCTGGGAAACACGGAAGTCGTCCTGAAGCCCGCAATTGTGCTCCTGCACGAAACGAGCCCGACGAGCGGCTGGGCCGCCGGCAACCTGGGAGATGATTTGCTGAACCAGGCGAAACCTTTCGCGATCGACTTTGAAAAGATGGCGTTGATGGTGGCGCGTTGACCCGCAAGCTACAAAATTACCACCAGCAGCTTCGGCCAGCGCGAGCACGCAGCCGAGCGGCTCTTCGGGCGACCCGAACCGCACGGGAAGCAAGCAAGCAGTCGCGGTCGATCCGCATCGCCTTGCCATGTTCCGGCTCGACGAGGATCGCCATGAGCCGGATCGCCTGGTGCCAGGACAGCCCGAAGAGCTCCTCGATCATGGCGCGGTCGGGCGTGGGCGCCGAAGGGGTGAAGCGCTCGGCAGAACTCGAAGTACTCTCCTGGCCAGCCGAAGCACCGATGTACCTCAAAGCGAAGCCGGATCTCGGAGCGGCCTCAACAGCGACCGCTCGGTTCATTCCCCAGTACGAGGTGATGCTGAGGCTTGCGGCGAAGGAGAAGGCTTGCTTGCTACAGGTAGGCGCTTGCGCTGCGGAGTCTGCTCCGGTGCGATCAGAAGCATCAGCTGCCGGCCAACTTGACCGCACCCGTTTCCTCGAGAAGCATAGCGTTGGCAGACGGGGCCGGCAGTGTCCGGAGGTGCAGGGCCAACGGTCGCTGGCCTTGCGCTGTGGCTCGCGGTCCCGGCGGTTTGCTCCACGCTGACAATTTTTAAGGGCGCTCTGCCCGGACACGTCTCATGCGCGCCGACCGCGGGGCGCGCACCGGTCGCGTTGCTCCGCTGCCGGATCCGCTGTTCCTCGCCTCTGTCCCGCTTCGGGGCAATCAGGCCCATAGCCAGGCGCGGCCCGCCGCTTTTTCAGCGCATAACATGCTAGCATCGACCCATGAAGGTGGCGATTTCTGTCGTTCGGCCGTTTCATATCACCATGATGGCCAATGCGCTACGCCGCCATGCGGATCACGTGGCGGTCTATAGCTCGGCGCCGCGCAAGTTCTTCGGCAAGCTCGATGACACGGTCGCAACGTACCTGGTTCCCTCGCCCGCCGAGGTCCTGAGCAAATTCGTGCCCATGCCCCGGATTGCCTTTCTGCGAGGCATCACGGTGTGGGATCGCCTGGTGGCGGCTTCGATGCCCAAGGCGGACCTGGTGATCGGCATGGCGACGCAATCGCTTTCCACGGGCCGCGCAGCCCATCGGCGCGGCGGCCGCTTCGCGCTCGACCGCGCCTGCCCGCACGTGGACTTTCAGCAGGCGCTGGTGCGCGAAGAGGCGGCCAAGGTGGGAGCGGATTTCAGCCCCGAGCCCGCCTGGTTCCGCGACCGCCAGCTCGCCGAGTACGAAGTGGCGGACAGCATCATCACGCCTTCCGACTACACCGCGCGCAGCTTTCCACCGAGCCTGCGCGACAAGTGCGTCATCGCTCCGCTGCTGGGCCGCGCCAGCGCCAAGGGCGAGATCCGGCTGGCCCGCAATACGCCCTTCACTGTCGGCGTGCTGGGCGGTCAGCCCTTGCGCAAAGGCTATCTCTACCTGCTCGAAGCCTGGAAGCGGCTGGCGCTCAAGGATGCCCGGCTGGTGATTCGCAGCAGCAGCGACTTCTCGAAATTCCCCCTTCTGGCCGAGTTGCTCAAGCAACAGCCCTCCGTCGAGGTGGTCGAGTACATCCCGGATATTGCTGATTTTTACCAGCGCTGCGACCTATTCGTGCTGCCCAGCGTCGATGATGGCTTTGGAATGGCGCTCTTTGAGGCGATGGCAAACGGGGTGCCCAGCATATCGACCCGCAACTGCGGCGCCTCGGAGTTGATCGAAGGTGGCCGCGAGGGCCTGGTCATCGACGCGCGCAGCGTCGATCAGCTGGCCGCAGCCATCCTCAAACTGTACGAGAACGAAGAGCTGCGGCAGGAGCTGGCCTTGGCCGGCCAGCAGGCAGTCGAGCGCATCAGTGCCTCGCGCATCTATGAGAATGTGCTCACCGGCGTGCTCCTCGGCACTGCTTCCGCGCAGCGCGCCGTTTTTTCGCCCGCGTGAGCCAACCGGCCGCCCGGCGCGCTCCTCCGGCCCGGCCTGGCCGACACTACTCTCGGAAAGCAGCGCAGAACGAACATGTCGGCAACCTCGGCGCTCCAATCACACCGTTACTTTATGTGCTCGGATTTCTCGGGCGGCCGTGGCACCATCGAGCTCGCCCCGCCACCCTGGACCAAGAGCCTTCCCGCCGAGTTCCGCTATCCCTATGACGTGCTGGAGCAGGCGCTGCCCGCAGTCCGAGCCACCGGGCTGCACTTCTACTTCACCAAGGATGCCTACCGGCTCCCCGAGTATGGGGCGCATGTGGTCTCCATGCTGCTCCAGGAAGAGCGCTGCAAGGTGCCGGTCTATGGCCGCTATATCCGCGCAACCATTCGCAATCTCATGTCCGAGCCATTTTTCGGGTGGCGCCCGCACGCGCACCTGGGCCGTGTCGAGGCAGTGCTGACCTTTGAATATGCGCGCGACTGCTACACCCATTGGAAGTCCCGCTGGGCACAGGCGCATCCGCCTGCGGACTGGCCTCAGCCGATTCGCAAGCAACCGCTCACCCTCCGCATCCCGCTCGGCTACCACAGCCAGGTCGAGGTGCCCTACCTCCCGATCAAGGACCGGGCCCTCGATATGTTCTTTGCCGGCCAGGTTCGCCACGCGGTCGCGAAGACCGATTACAAGTACTGGACCTCGAGCTCGAAATTTGAAGTGCGCGGCCAGCTCTGGCGCGAGCTGAGCAGGCTGCAGGGGGACTGGAGGATCGACCTGGGGGAGATCGCTTCCACCGACAACAAGAGCCATGCGCAGACCTACGACACCTACTCGGAGAAGATGATGAATACCCGCATCTGCGTCGCGCCGCGCGGCAGTATGCCGGACAGTTTTCGCCACTTCGAAGGCATGCGCGCGGGCTGCCTGATCGTCTCGAACCGGTTGCCCGTCGAGCCCTACCTACACGACGCACCCATGCTGGTCATCGATCACTGGCGCGAGATCGAAGGCATCTTGAACAAGTACGGCCGCAATGACGAGTATCTGCAGCAGATGGGCGATCGGGCCCGCGCCTGGTGGGAGACGCGGCTGACGCCGGAGATCATCGGCCGCTACATTGCCGGGGAGTTGAACCAGGGGTGAAGGACGCTGGGATGGGGCGGCGAGCAGGATCTCTGACCGCGAGCCCCACAGGCGGAAACCGGGCGAGCGAGCTGGCTCACCCGGGCAGAATATGCGAGGGTTCTAGCGACCGAAGTGAGTCGAGTTTTTATCCGCGAAATGCGCCCACTTCTCGGGCAGGTCATCGCCGGCGAAGATGGCCGAAACAGGACAGACCGGTACACAGGCGCCGCAATCGATGCACTCGACGGGATCAATAAATAATTGCTCCACCGCGCCGTAATCGCCCTCGTCCTTCTTGGGATGGATGCAGTCTACTGGACAGGCATCCACGCAGGCAGTGTCCTTGGTGCCGATGCAGGGTTCTGCGATTACATATGCCATGGTTCAAAGGTCTCCGATGCAGTGGGTGTCAGGGCCTATTGTAGCAAGCGCTTCCCTGCTGCGGAAAGCGCTCGCAGCGACGGGGAGCGGCCCCCGCTCAGGGCTTGGTGATGCCGTGATCGCGCTGCCAGGCAAACTCGGCCGGCGAGAGAATCGGACTGATGCCGCGGCCGGCAAAGATATCGTCGAACACTGCCAGGAGTTCGGACTTGAGCAGGCCATTCGTAGCCAGTACCTCGCGGCTGTTGAGCTGAAAGCCCGCGCCCTTGAAGCCGGTCACAGTGCCTCCCGATTCGAGCACCAGCAGTGCCCCGGCAGAGGTATCCCAGGGATTCAGGTTGAACTCCCAGTAGGCGTCGATGCGGCCGGCCGCCGTGTAGGCAAGGTCGAGCGCCGCCGAGCCGGCGCGCCGCACCCCGTGCGAGCGCAGGGTGATCTCGTGGTAGAGGTGGATGTTCGGGTTCTTGTGGCGCGCGCGGCTCGGAAAGCCCGTCGCGAGCAGCGACTTGCCCAGCGTCGCGTTCTTGGAGACGTGCATCCGCTTGCCGTTGGCATAGGCGCCCTTGCCCTGCTCGGCAACAAAGAGCTCGTCGCGCAGGGGGTCGTAGATGACGCCGGCAACCAGCGTACCGTCTGCCTCCGGGGCCGTGCCCGCGGGCCGATGCTCGAGCCCGAGAGAAACACAAAACGCCGGAAAGCCATGCGCGAAGTTCGTCGTTCCATCGAGCGGATCCACGTACCAGCGATAGGCGCGGTCGAGGTGATGGCGCGTCCCCTCTTCGCCGAAGATGCCGTGGGCAGGAAAATGCGTGCTCAACCGGTCGAGGATGAGTTTCTCCGAGGTGCGATCGGCGACGGTGACCAGATCAACATCGCTTTTGTACTCTGTCTCCACGCCCTTCCAGTAAAAGTCGCGCAGCAGCGCGCCGGCCTCGATCGCGATGGCCGATGCCTGCTCGACAAACTCGAACGTGATGCCTTGGGGCAGCTTGCTCATCGCGCCGCCTCATCCGGCGCCTCGAGCGATGCCGCGGGCGAGATGCCATCTCCATTCAAGTTCCCGTTTTCATGCGCTTTCGCGCCTTCCTTGCGCAAGGCTGCGCGGCGGCGCGCCTCGTCCTTGCGCACCGGCTCGCTGATGGTGCGGATCTGCTGCTTGTAGATGAACAGGTTTGGCTTGCCTTCACGCGTCAGCCGGATCATGCAGTCGTCATAGTATTCGATCCAGCCGTGCACCACTTCCCCATCACGCAGCTTGACGTTCACGGGCATCTGCTTTTCGCTGAGAAAGCGCAGATAGAGCGCTTCCTGGCCGGTCATCAAGGGAGGGGCTGCTTTTTGGCGGCGAAGCGTGTTGGCGGGCATGTTCGCTATTGTAGCTCCAGGCCGTGGAGGGAGTCAGGCTGGTGCGCAATCCCTATCCTCGCCTTGCACAAGGCCAGCAGCGAGGCGACCTGGAGCTAGGGCGCAACACTGCGGTAGTATCCGGCGCGATAGAGCGGCGTGTAGCGGGCCGCCGGCGCAAGCCCGGTGAGCGCGACACCGATGGCGTGAAAGCGATCACCACCGGCGTCCCCGGACTGTTCCCCGTCGGCAAGCGGACGCGGATAGTAGGCCAGCAGATACTGCGTCCGCAGGTCATCGGAGATCTTGCGAAAAGCCTCGTCCAGGTGCGCGCTGTCTGCATAGAAGTACTTGCCGCCCGTCTCCTGGCTGAGGGTGATCATGGTATGTTCCCCGCCCGTATCGCGGCCCGCATCGGCCTCGATGGGCACGTCGATGATGCTGTAGATCATCACCTCGCCACGCTCGGCCTGTTCGAGCGCCTGGCCGTAGGTGGTGCCGGCGACGGTGTTTCCGCCGTCAGAGATCAGCACCAGCACCTTGCGTCCCTTGCAGGCGGCCAGGCTTTGCGAGGCAAGATAGACGGCGGCAAAGAAGGCGGTCGCCGGCCCGCGGCCGAGGCTGGCCAATCCCTGGTCGATCTGGCGCACGTTGTTGGTAAAGGGCACATCTTCGCGCACCTCGGAGTTGAACTCCATCAGGGAAAGCTGGTCGACCGGCCGCAGGAGCGAGTGGACGAACTTACGCGCCGCACCTTGTTCGATCGAGGAGTCCTTGTGCGTGCTGCCGCTGGTATCGATGGCCAGCACGAGCGAGAGCGGTACGCCGGATTGTTTCTCAAAGACGGCCAGCGATTGCTTGCGCCCATCTTCGGTCACCAGGAAGTTCTCCCGGGTGAGGTTCGGAACCGGCGCGCCATTTGTATCCGTCACATTTACAAATACGTTGACCAGCCGCACCTGCACGCTCAAGGTCGTCGGGCCGCTGTCCGGATGCGAGCCCGGGGGCAGGCGGCGGATCGGCACCGGCTGCTGCCCCGGCAGCGGAGCTGAACCGAGCAACAGCCAGATGAAGGTTGCGAAAGATGCCGCGGCGCTCCTGCCCGTAGGTGTGCAACCCCGACTCAAGGCTGCTTCTCCCCGCCCACGATCGCTTCCGGAAACGGCTCGCCGTCCGCCCATACCGCGCCGTCGACGAAGTGCTCCTTCTTCCAGATCGGGATCTGCTTCTTGAGCGTTTCGATCAGCCATCGGCAGGCATCGAAGGCGGCGCCGCGATGCGCCGAGGCAACCGCGATCAGCACGCTCGACTCGCCTATCTCCAACCGACCGAGACGGTGCGCCATCCGAGCCGCACGGACCGCGAAGCGCCCGGGCACTTCATCGACGAGCGCACGCATCTGCGCCAGGGCCATGGCTTCATAACCTTCATATTCCAGAAAAAGTGTCTGCCGCCCGCGGGTATTGTCGCGCACGATGCCTTCAAAGACGACCACTGCGCCATCGCTGCCCTGCTTGAGTCCTTCGAGGATGCCGGCGGCGAGGATTGGCTCGCGAGTGAGCCAGACGCGCTCGCCGGCCGGCTCACCGGGGCCGGTCTGCTCGCAGTCGAGGCCGCCGCTTACCGGGGGCAGGAGCGCAACCTCGTCGCCCTCAGCCAGGCTTGTCCCGGGGGCAACATACTGCTGGTTGACGGCGATGGCGACCGTGTTCCACAGCGCGCCCAACGCGGGCACAGCCCCGCGATAATGTGCCAGCACCTCGCCCGCGGTCGCCGAGGGAGCCAGTTCAAGGACCTGCTCGGAGCGCGAGACTCGCTCGCCAAGCACCCCGAACAACAGAACGCGTACGCGCATACTCGTCAGAATACCGTCTCTCCGCCGGTGGCTCGCGGCGCCCGCCTCCGCGACGAGGCAGGCGTGGTGCCTGCCAAGCGCGCCTGCCTATTTGTAGGACGCTTGGCAGGCTGCTTGGTAAGTGGCTTCCCCGTCTGCTCGCCCGGCCACACCGCGGGCTTGCCGCACGGAAGACAAAGGGCGACGCACGGAGTATGCTCCACGTTGGCCCCCGCCACCGTTTTGCCAAGCTTTGTACGACCGTGCAGAGGCCACATTTTTTGGTCCAAATGCTGTTACCAAAGTTCTAAATCTGTGCGTGAAAGTGCAGCTTGTGGTATGCGCGGGCGGCCGGATCAGTGCAGCAAATACGCACATATAAGTGACCTTTATGCAGATTGACAAAGTGCCCTGGCAGCCGCAGAATCGGTAATCAGTTGCTGCACCAAAGCCCCCGGCTTCGACACTACTAGGAAGGCCGAACAACCCCTTGTCCGCACTGCTTGAAACCCATCTCACCGGCCTTGAACTCGTCGCGCGCGGCAAAGTGCGCGATCTGTACGCGGTTGGCGACGACCTGCTGCTGATCGCAACCGATCGCATCTCGGCCTTCGATCACGTGCTCGCCACAGGCATTCCCGGCAAGGGGCACGTGCTCACCCAGCTCTCGCTCTTCTGGTTTGAGTTTCTCGAGCACCTGGTGCCCAACCATCTCATCCAGTCCGAGGTCGATGTCTACCCGCCCGAGCTGGCGCCCTTTGCCGAGCAGCTGCGCGGGCGCTCTTCGCTGGTTCGCCGGGCTGCGATGTTCCCGATCGAGTGCGTCGTCCGCGGCTACCTGTCCGGCTCTGGCTGGAAGGATTACCAGGCCACCGGCAGCCTGTGCGGGATTCCCTTGCCGGAAGGCATGCGCGAATCCGACCCACTGCCTGAGCCGCTCTTTACCCCGGCCTCAAAGAGCCAGTCGGGCGTGCACGATGAGAATATTACCTTTGCGCGCATGGTCCAGTTGCTAGGCGCATCGGATGCCGAAAAGCTCCGCGCGTTGAGCTTCACGCTCTATGCCAAGGCTGCCGAGCACGCCGGGCAGTGCGGGCTCATCCTGGCCGATACCAAGTTCGAATTCGGGCGGGTCGGCGACACGATCGTGCTGGCCGATGAGGTTCTGACCCCGGACTCCTCTCGCTACTGGCCGCTCGCGGGCTATGCACCCGGCGGTCCGCAGCCATCCTTTGACAAGCAGTTTGTACGGGATTACCTGGAGAGCGTGCAGTGGGACAAGCTGGCCCCGGCGCCGGCGCTCCCGGAGCACGTGGTCCGGCAGACACAGCAAAAGTATCTCGAGGCCTACCGGCTGCTCACAGGCAAGACATTGTCGCTGTCGGAGCAGGCAGCAGCGGTCGCGTGAGACGGGCAGCTCAGAAGCGTCGCATCGAGGGGGCGCGCGGGTGGCCCTGATCGACTGGATCATCGCAGCGGTGGTGCTGCTCTCCGTCGTCAACGCTGCACGCAAGGGCTTCTTTGTCGAGGCGTTTTCGCTCGCCGGCATCGTCCTGGGGCTGCTGCTGGCCAGCTGGAACTATCGCGCCGCCCTGCCCTGGTTCCGCGGATGGCTGCGTCCGGAAGCGCTAGCCGAAACAGCGGCCTTTCTGGCCATTGCGATCGGCGTGATGGTGGCAGCCGGGCTCCTGGGCCGGGCGATCCGCTGGTCGGCAAGGTCGATCGGGCTGGGCTGGGCAGACAGGCTTTTAGGCGCGGCGTTTGGGCTGGTCAAAGGAGCGGCGCTGGTGACCCTTGGCGTGATGACCCTGGCGGCCTTCTGGCCGGAGGCGTCTTGGCTCCGAGGGTCCGCGCTGGCGCCCTACTTCCTGAGCGCGGCGAGGCAGACGACCATCCTGACGCCTGCTTCGCTCGGGCAGCGGGTACGGCGTGGGGTGCGCCTGCTGCATGAGCAGGAGCAGGGCTGGATGCGAAGGCCGCACCTGGACTAAGCCGCAGAGCCGGGCGCTGGACAGATCGGCGCGCCGCAGAGGCGCGGAACAATGCAGGCAGAACGAAAGAGGCAAGTGTGAAGCGTGAACTCGATACCCTGGTGGCGCAGATGTACGCCGGCGGCATTACCTACGACGAAGCCGTGCGTGAATTCAAAAAGCGCTTTCTGCGCGAAGTACTGGCCCACCATCGGGGCAACCAGTGCAAGGCAGCCAAGGATCTGGGAGTGCACCGCAACACTCTGAGCCGCATGATCGCCGAGCTTGCGATCAACCCATCGGAGATTCGCCTGGGACTTAAACGTCCGGTGCGCAGCGAACGTCCTATGTTTGAGGTGAAGCACGGGGTCCGGTAATCTTTTGCTGCCGGGCGCCGCTGCTTTACCCTGAACATTATGACCCTCTCTTCGACCGACGCGCGCGTCTTCCTCCAGGAAGGCTTTGCCTGGGACGCGCAGGCCGCTTACCTGTTCGATATCGACGGCACCCTGCTGCGCACCCGGGACCGCATCCACTACGACTCCTTTTCCGCCGCGACCGAAGCCGTGCTGGGGCGTGCGCTGGCGCTGGACGGGGTGGTGCTGCACGGGAACACCGACCCCGGCATCCTGCGTGCAGCCTTCCGCCTGGCGGAGCTCGAGGACTCTGTCTACCACGACTCGCTCGAGGCCATCTCGGCGCACATGGGCGCGACGGTGGGGGCCAGGCGGGCCGAGATGGACGTGCGGGTGATGCCGGGGGTGCGGGCCATGCTCGAGTATCTGCAGCGCGCCGGCGCAGCGCTGGGGGTGGCTACCGGGAACCTGGAGTCGATTGGATGGATCAAGGTCGAGGCCGCGGGGCTGCGCGAATGGTTCAGCTTTGGCGGCTTCAGCGACGGCTTTGACCTGCGCTCGGACATGATCGCGCTTGCGTTGCAGCAGGCGCGGAAAGCAGCCGGGCCGGAGGCTTCGGTGTGCGTGGTGGGCGATACGCCGGCCGACATCACCGCGGCGCGCGCCAACGGCCTGCCGACGATCGCAGTGGCAACCGGCAACTACAGCTTTGATGAGCTGATGGAGAGCCGGCCCGAGGTGTGCGCGACCACGCTCGAGGCCCTGCTCGCCCAGACAGTCCATGGACGCAGCGGCGTCGCGGCCGAGGCGGTCTGAACTTGTCTCGCATCCGGGGCGTCTTGGCGCGCGCCGCAGCCGCCGGGTGGGTCGCCCTCGCCCTGGCCGCAGCGCTGCCCGGTCTCGAGGCGCAGCAGGTGGCCGGCGCCCCTGCCAGCCTGCCCAGTGCGCATGAGCGGGACCAGTCGCAGCAAGCCTTTGTCGCGGGCGCCAAGGCCATTGAGCAGCATGACCTGCCTCGTGCACTCGAGCGTTTTGGCCGTGCCGCGGCGCTCGCACCGTCCAACCAGGAGTACGCAACCGCGCTCATCGTCGCGCGCCAGAACCTGGTCACCCAGCTGGTCGAGCAATCGCAAAAAGCCAGGCTGAGCGGCAATCAAGCAGAGTGGCGCGCCAAACTGACAGAAGCCGTACGCCTGGATGCCCTGGGATCGACGCACAATCCTATGATCGCAGCCCATGTCGATGAGCTCTCCCAGCAGAGCGCACCGGACCCGCGGCTGCGCAGTGGCGCCCGCAGCGACGATGCAGGGCCGCCTGTCACCCTCGAGCCCTCCAACGTCGCTCCCCAGAACTTTCACCTGGTCGCGACCCGGGACCAGGTGGTGCGCCAGGTATACCAGGCCTTCGGCATCTCGGCCTCCATCGATAAGTCGCTCGCGCCGAGCGCGGCCGAAGACACCCGCGTGCACTTTGACCAGGACGGTGTCACCTTTGCCGAAGCCGCGCAGGCTGTGCTGCTGGCCACCAACAGCTTTGCCGTGCCGCTCGATGGGCGTCGCGTACTCGTGGCCCTCGATACCAAGGCCAACCGCGCCGCCTACGAGCGCCTCACACAGGAGACGGTCTACCTGCCCGGGCTGACCTCGGTCGAGATGACCGATATCGTCAACATAGCGAAGAACATCTTCGAGGCAGAGCAGGCCAGCATCGACGAGAGCGCCCAGACACTGGTGGTGCGCGCGCCGGCGTCCCGATTGCAACCCTTCAACCTGCTGCTCGGAGACCTGCTCGCCGGGCGCAGCGAGGTGCTGCTGGACGTGCACGTGTACGAAATCTCGCGCACGCGCGATGTATCCGAAGGCGCCGAGCTGCCCGCCTCGAGCAATATCTTCAACGTGACGTCAGAGATCAACAGCCTGATTTCGGCCAACCCGAGCCTGGTGCAGGAGATCATCTCGAGCGGCCTGGCGACGCCGGGCAACTATGAGGAGATTGCAGCGGTGCTCGTAGCCTCGGGCATGGCAGGCAGTACCCTGCTGTCACAGCCCTTTGCCTACTTCGGCGGAGGGCTCACGACCACCGGCGTCACCCTCAGCCAGAGCGCGGCCAATGCCATGCTCAACGTTTCCGACACCCGCATTCTTGACCAGGTACAACTACGACTGCTCGACCAGGAAGAAGGGACGGTGCGGGTGGGCGAACGCTACCCGATCATCACTTCCTCTTACTCGAACCTGGCTACCAGCTCTACCAGTATTGCCGGCATCAGCTCGGCCGGGCTTTCGAGCACGCTCTCCTCGCTGGGAGTCAGCCTGTCTGCCCTGCAGGCGTCTGCCTCGACGACCGTGCCGCAGGTCCAGTACCAGGACCTGGGGCTGATCCTGCACGCTACCTCGCGCGTGCAGCAGGAGCAGGACATTGCGCTGAAGCTTGACCTGCAGCTCTCCTCGTTGAACGGGCAGACGCTGAACGGAAACCCCGAGTTGAACAATCGACAGTATCAATCGATCGTGACGCTGAAGCCGGGCGAGAAGGCCTTGCTGGTTAGCTCGCTCAGCACGCAAGAGACAGCGGCGCTGCTCGGACTGCCATTCTTGAGCGAGATCCCGGGCTTCCGCTTCGGAACCAATGAGACCAAGGAGAAAACGCTGTCCAGCCTGGTGATCGCAATCACGCCGCGGCTGGTGCGGATCAGCCATCGCAAGAGTGCCGGAACTCTGATGCTGCTGCCGCAGCACTCGTAAGTGTGGCCCGAAGCGCGCTTCGATCACGGGCGCGAGCGTGGGCCCTAAAGATGCGATTCGGCGCCGAGCGCGTTCTTAGGCGACAGCAGCAGCGCCGGATATGGAACCCATGGCAAGTTACCACGCATCGAGTAAGTCGCTCTTACTGATCCAGACTCATCTGGTAAGTCACAATCTGTTTCAGTTGCTCGTAGGCGACGCCCCCCAGCGGCACGCTGCGGCCATTGACAAACAGAGTCGGCGTCTGGTTGACGTCGAGGTCTGCACCTAGCTTCAGCGAAGCATCGACTGCGGCCTTGGCCTCCGCGCCCGTTGAGCAGGCGGCCACCTTTGCGGCATCAGCTCCGGCTTTCGTGGTTGCATCGTTGAGCGCCTGGGTCGATCCCTCCGGCGTTAGCTGCGCCTGGTTGGCATAAGTCGCTTCGGCAAAACGAAAGAAGGCTTCGTCCCCATTCTGCTTGGCAACACAGGCGCCATAGGCGGCGGCCTTATAGGCCTCTGAGTGAATCGAGACCAAGGGGAAATTCTCATAGACGAAGCGCGCCTGGGGAAAATCAAGCAGCAGCTTGGCGAGAATAGGTTGCACTTCCTTGCAGTGCGGGCACTCGAAGTCGGCGAATTCGACCAGCATCAGCGATTTGGCAGCAGCCCCGCGGGCCGGCCCGCGGGCCGCGGCTTGCAGCAGCTGGCGCCTCCCGTCGAACGGGCGCGGGCCGAAAGGCAGAACCTCGTTGGCGATCAAGTAGCCGCCGTCCGGCGTGGTAAAGAAGACAAGCGAGGCGGTCTGGGTCGGGTTGCTTTTCTGTCCTACGAGCACGACGATCTTGCTGACCCCGGGTGCACTGGTTTTCTGGATCGCCTGCACCTGCCAGGCGCGATCGGCGTCGTAGCCCCAGGTCTGGCGCAGGAAAGCATCAACCGTGTCGCGGGTGGGCGAGGCCGCGGTAAAGTTGCGCGGCTCCGGCGGAGGAAACTGCGGCGCGGCAGGCGCCGGGGCACTGGCCAAGGGCTGCGGCGAAGGTGCCGAAGGAACGTCTCCCGTCGTTTGTGCCGCGGCAGTGAGCGAAAACACTAGCGTGGCAGAGAGAGCGAGTAAAGCTGGACGCATGGTGTAGTTCATCCTATAAGTACAAAGTAGAGTAGCGGTTCGCCGCCGTGCAGGCCAACTTACTAGACGGATCAAGTCCGGGTAACTTCCGACGGAATCGAAGTAAGCAGGCAGAGTCCATGGCAGTTACACCTGGACCTTGACGGCGATCGGAAAGCGCCGTCCCGGGCCAAAAGCTTTTGCCGTTACCTTCAGCACCGGCGCCGCCTGCTGGCGCTTGTACTCGCTGCGCTCGATCATCTTGACGACAGAAGACACCACCTCCAGAGAGAGGCCGGTCGCCTCCGCAATGGCCTCCGGGGCCTCATAGCGTTCCACATACGCGGCAACTACGGGGTCCAGGTGGGCGTAATCGAGCAGCGAATCCGAGTCCAACTGGCCCGGCCGCAACTCTGCCGAGGGCGGCTTGTTGAGGATGCTTACGGGGATGATCTCCCGCGTGCGATTCACATACCGGCACAGGTCGTAGACGCGCGTCTTGAGTACATCGCCGATGACAGCCAGCGCGCCCACCATATCGCCATAGAGCGTGCAGTAACCTGTTGCCATCTCGCTCTTGTTGCCGGTGGTGAGCACCAGTGCGTTGAACTTATTCGAGAGCGCCATCAGCAGGTTGCCGCGGATGCGCGCCTGCAGGTTCTCCTCGGTCAAGTCCGGGGCAAGGCCATCGAAGAGCCCGCTGAGGGCACCCGTGGTCTCGAGAAAGATCTCAGAGATCGGCAGCAGCTCAAAGCGAACACCGAGGTTGGCAGCCAGTGCGCGGCTATCCGCCACCGAGCCTTCAGACGAGTACGGGCTGGGCATCCCGACACCCATCACATTCTCGGCGCCGAGTGCCTCCGCCGCCACGGCCGCCACGAGTGCCGAATCAATGCCGCCGCTCAAGCCAATCAAGGCTTTGCGAAAACCGCATTTGCGCACGTAGTCCCGTGTGCCCAGCACCAGAGCGGCATAGGTCATCGCCGTCTCATCGGCGACCTGCTCATGCATGTCGCCCTTGCCGCTTGCCGTGTCGAAAAAGATCAGGTCCTCGGCGGCACAAAGCGCCTGGCCGGCCAATGCGCCGTCGCGGCCAACGGCCAGGCTCGAGCCGTCAAAGATCAGGCTGTCATTGCCGCCCACCTGGTTGACCATCAGCACCGGCAGCGCGTAGCGGCGCGCGATCGCAGACAACATCTGCTCACGCGTGGCGCGCTTGCCCTGCCAGTAAGGCGAGGCCGAGATGTTCAGGATCAGGGTCGCAGGGCGGCCATCGGCCACTCCCTGCCGCACCAGGTCCTCAATCGGATCGATCCCGTACCGGCGCACCTCCCAGAAGTTCTTGTCGTTCCACACGTCTTCGCAGATGGTCAAGGCAATGCGCTCGCCGCCCAGATCAAAGAGTTGCTGCCGCTCGGCGGGCGCAAAGTAGCGCTGCTCGTCAAAGACATCGTAAAAGGGCAACAGCCTCTTGGTCTGGACAAAGTCCACCCGGCCGCCACGCAGCAGCGCAGCCGAATTCTGCACATGTTTGCCGCTGTCAGACGGTGCTGCGGAAACGAAGCCGCAGATCACGGCGATGGAGAGCCCGGCGGTCGCCGCGGCGATCTCCTCGATCACTTCGCGGGAGCGCTTGAGAAACGATGGCTTCTCGAGCAGATCCGCCGGCGGATAGCCGGCCGTGGCGAGCTCGGGAAACACTACCAGAGCAGCGCCTGCTTCTGCTGCACGGGCGGTGTAGTCGAGAATCAGCCGTGCATTTCCGGTGAAGTCACCGACAGTAGGGTTGATCTGGGCCAGCGCAATCTTCACCCCTCCAGTGTACCAACCGGCGCCAGGCTATCGTGGCAGCACCAGTTCATCGAGCTCCAGGAACTGCCGCAGGATCTCGTCTTCGGAGGCTTTCATTTCGTCCATGGTGCCGAAGAAGCGGGCCTTGCCTTCGTGCAGAAAAAGCACGCGATTGGCCAGCTTCTGCGCAAAGCGCATGTCGTGGGTCACCACGATCGAGGTGAGATTGAGCTGGTGTTTGAGCTTCTGGATCAGGTCGCCGAGCCGCTTGGCAATCAGAGGATCGACCATGGTCGTGGGCTCGTCGTAGAGGATGGCCTTGGGCTGTGCGGCGAGCGCCCGCGCAATGGCAACCGAACGCTTCATGCCCGTCGAGAGATCAGCCGGGGTCAGCTCCGCCATCGCGCCCACGCCTACCATCTCGAGCAGACCGGTGACGATCTGCTGGATCTGGTCTTCGGCCAGGTTCGGGTTGTCGCGCAGCGGGAATGCCACGTTCTCGCGCACGCTGAGCGAGTCAAAGAGCGCGCCGTTCTGGAAGACCATGGTGACCTTCTTGCGGATCTCCTGCATCTGCTCTTCGTTGTAGCCGCAGATATTTTCACCCGCTACCGAGATCGTGCCGGAGTCCGGCTTGAGAAAGCCCATGATCTGCTGCAGCGAAACCGACTTGCCAACGCCCGAGCGTCCGAGAATGCACAGGGTTTCCCCGGCATTGACGAAAAAGCTTACGTCGACGAGCACGTGCACATCGCCGAAAGACTTGGAAACGTGGTCAAAGGCGATGTAGGGCTTCTCCGGTTCGGCAGCAGGAGCGGCTTCTGCTTCGGCGAGCTCCTCCGCAACACTCTCCGGTACCTGCTCGTCGGCCAGCGTTTCGATGTACTGAAAGCTCTCGGGCAGCTCTTCTGCGGAGACGATCGGCTCGGCTGCGACCTCTTCGGTGGCGTCTGCGCGGTCGGGCTGCTCGAGCTCGCGATCCTGCTCTCCGGGCTGTTCTGGCTCTGCGCTCATCTGCTTCAAGCTTAGTGGATACCGGGCCTGGCCGGGTCAGCTTTCCGTGTGTCGTGCATCCTTGGTCATCGCGGGTACCCCCGTTGCCGGACGCATGGCTCTGCGAGCGGCCGGCCGGCGCTGTCCAGCTCAACCAGTTCCCCGGGCGTGTTGATGTTGGCGAACCAGCGGTGGAGCGGCTCTGGCTCGGAATCACGAAGGTCGCTGCGGGCCGAGAAGGCGGCCTCTACGCCAAGGGTGTCGAGTGCCTGCGTGGGTCTGAGCGAGTCGAGCAAGTCCATGACCTTGTACGCACCGGCCGCCAGCGCTGCGGTGACGCGCGAGAGCAGATCCACGTGGTAGACCGCGCAGAGCGGGTGAGGTCGGCCTGCGAAGATGGGCACCGTGGCCAGGGCTCCGCTGCGGGCTGCCCGCTCAAGCAACAGGGCCAGCACGCTCACCGGCAGCAGCGGCAGATCCACGGGGAGAAACAGGATGGATGCTCCGGCAGGCGCGGCAGCAAGCGCCGCCTCGACCCCGCCGAGCGGCCCGCAGCCGGGATGCAGGTCCGGGAGCACCGGGGCGTACGTTTCGAAATCAGGCCGGGAGCCGGCGATCGAAACCTGGCAGCCGACCAGGCGGAGCCGGTGGACGGCGTGGTCGACCATTGGCCGACCACCGAAGGCAAGCGTGGCCTTATCGCGACCCATCCGCCGGCTCGCACCGCCGGCCAACACACAGCCGATGCGTGGCGCCGGCGCGCCGCTCACCGGCTTTCGCCGAGCGCCGTAAAGAAGGCGATGATCGATTCGATTCCACGGTAAAAGTTCTCCAGGTTGAACTTTTCGTTGGGCGCATGCAGGTTGTCATCCGGCAAGCCGAAGCCCATCATCACGGTCGGAATCCTCAGGTGGCGCTCGAACTCGCCGACGATCGGGATCGACCCCCCGGAGCGAATGAAGACGGTCTCTCTGCCCCACACCTCGGTGAGCGAGCGGGCAGCGGCAGCGAGATAAGGATTGTCTGTGCCGACCACGATGGGATCGCCGGAGTGGATCAGCCGGACCTCGAGCGCGATACCCCGCGGAGCCAGCGAGAGAACGAACTCTCGATAGCGCGCAAAGATCTCCTCCGGCCTCATCCGCGGCACCAGCCGCATGGAAACCTTGGCCACAGCCTTGGCCGGGATCACCGTCTTGGCGCCGGCGCCAGTAAAGCCGCCAGGCATTCCGTGTACATCGAGCGTAGGGCGCGCCCAGGTTCTCTCCAGCACGGGAAAGCCACGCTCCCCGGTTAGCTCGCTCGAGCCGACTTCGGTCACCCGGTAGTGTTCTTCGTCAAAGGGCAGGCGGGCCCAGGCGGCGAGCTCCTCGGCGCTGGGCGGTTCTACCTCGTCATAGAAGCCGGGGATGAGCACGCGCCCATCGGCATCCTTGAGCTGAGCGAGGACTTGCGCGAGCGCGATGAAGGGGTTCGGGGCGGCGCCCCCGTACATGCCGGAATGCAAGTCGGTCTTCGCGCCGCGCGCCTCGATCTCGGTATAGATCATGCCGCGCAGCCCCACACAGAGGGTCGGCAGGCCAGGCGCGAACATTTCCGTATCCGAGACCAGGGCGAAGTCCGCCCGGAGCCGCTCCGGATGCTGGGCGACAAAGCGGGCGATCGACTCGCCGCCCACCTCTTCCTCCCCCTCGAGAAGTACCCGGATATTGACCGGCAGATCCCCCGCAGATGCGCCGTCGCCGGAGGCAAGCAGCGACTCGATGGCCTTGAGCTGCACATACATCTGGCCCTTGTCGTCGACCGCGCCGCGCGCGTAAAGATTACCCTCGCGCTCGGTCGGCTCAAAGGGCGGGCTGAGCCACTCCTCAAGCGGCTCGGCCGGCTGCACGTCATAGTGGCCGTAGCAGAGCACGGTGGGCCTCGGGGTACCCTCTGCCCGGGCACGCGCGTGGAGCCAGTCCGCGTACACCAGCGGGTGACCGGTAGCGCTCTCGATCAGCTCCACATGTTCCAGGCCGATCCGCTCGAGCTCGGCAGCCAGCACGATCGCTGTCCGGCGTACATCCTGGCGATGTTCGGGGGCGGTCGAGACAGAGGGGATGCGGAGCACGGCCTTCAACTCTTCGAGAAAGCGGGGGGCATGTTGGCGGGCGTAGGCAAGCGCGGCGGTGGTCATATGGGGTGAGCTGCTCCGTTGAGGCGTTCGGGAAGGTACCGTGTCGGGCAAGT
>CAZZYH010000021.1:28529-33393 GCA_964658225.1 Vulcanimicrobiota bacterium
ACCTTGCGGACAAGGCACGCAGGCAGGTGCGGCCCAGCCGTGTCCTCGATGATGTCCGACCGCGTGCCCGATCGTGTCCCCGATCGTGGGTAGGATGCGTCCGGGATGCGCGGAGAAGGCGCAGAAACGCAAGCGCTTGCGCGCTCGACAAGGTAGACTAAGGCATCAACGGTTTTCAAAGGCTAGGGAGCAAGGGCGCGGAGCCGGTCGGACTTTCGCCGACAAACAGGTCGTTTCCCCTGCTGCCGGCCCTGGACTTCCCAAGAGAAAAACCTTGTTCAGTAGCGGGGTACCTTCGGATCGACAGCCGCAGCCCAAGCATCAATGCCACCGCGCAGGGATTGAGCCTTCTCGAAGCCTTGATTCCTCAGCCACACCGCCACGTTGAGCGAGCGCATGCCATGATGGCATACGGTGATGATGCGCGTGTCCGGATCCAGTTCCTGGTGGGCGCGGCCGGGTACATCGCCCATCGGCATCAGCACGCTCCCCTCGATCTTTGCAGTCTCGAACTCCCAGGGCTCGCGCACATCCAGCAGAACAAAGGGTTGGGCCTCATGGCGCAGCTGTGATACCACATGTGCATCGACTTCGTAGTCCATACCGTCAGAATACAACGTGACCTGGTGAACCTTGGCCTGCCGGCTCGAGCAGCGAGGGAAAGAAAAAGGTCAGCAAGCGCCAAGTTCGGCAAGCAACGAGGAAGGCTGTTGCGTCTACTGTCTTGAAACAGGGCACCCCATCCTGGATCCCTAGCCCGCAAGCGCGGCAACGTGAAAGGCTGGTAAACAAATGCTGCAAACAAGTCTGATATCCCCTTCCGTCCTCGCCGGCGCCGGAGAACATAGAAGCATCGCGAACCAGGAACGCGTGTTGATTGTCGAGGATGAGATCCACGCCCTCACCGGGCTGGCCGAGCTTGTCTCCTCATGGGGCTATGCGACCGAGACGGCGGCCGACGGGCTGGAAGCGCTGGAGAAGGTCGAGCTCTGGGAGCCGGCGATCATCGTCACCGACCTGAAGATGCCACGGATGAACGGGCTGGAGCTACTGGGCCGCCTGTTTGAGACCCGGCGGAACTACATCATCATCGTGTTGACGGCGCAGGGCTCGATCGACTCGGCGGTCGAGGCGATGAAGGCCGGCGCCTATGACTTTATCCAGAAGCCGGTCGATTCGACCCGGCTGCGCATCGTGCTCAGCAATGCGGTGCGGCAGCGCCAAACCGAGCGCCAGCTGGAGGCGACTCGGCGCAAGCTCCGCGATACGGGCGTTCTGGGACCGCTGGTCGGCTCGTCGAAAAAGATGCGCGAGGTGTACTCGCTGGTCGAGCAGGTGGCTTCTTCAAACGTCTCGGTGCTGATCACCGGCGAGAGCGGCACGGGCAAGGAGCTGGTCGCACGCACCCTGCATGAGCTGAGCCCGCGCAAGGCGAAGCCGTTTGTCGCGGTCAACTGCGCAGCCATTCCTGAGTCGCTGATCGAGAGCGAGATCTTCGGGCATGAGAAGGGCGCCTTCACCGGAGCGATCGAGCGGCGGGCCGGCTGCTTTGAGCTGGCCGAAGAAGGCACCCTGCTGCTGGACGAGATCGGGGAGATGCCGGTAGGCACGCAGGCCAAGCTGCTGCGCGTGCTCGAGGATCACAAGCTACGCCGGCTGGGCTCGAAGGTCGAGTCGCCCGTTGATGTGCGGGTGATTGCGGCGACCAACAAGAATCCTGAGGCTGCGGTGGACGGGGGCCAGCTGCGGGCCGACCTCTACTACCGGCTGAACGTGTTCAATATCCATATGCCCGCGCTGCGTGAGCACAAGGAAGATATCCCGGCGATGGTCGACTCGATGATCGTGGACATGAACCTGAAACACGGGCGGCAGGTGCCGGGCGTGGATTCTGGCATGCTGGCGCGCCTGATGCAGTATGACTGGCCCGGCAATGCGCGTGAGCTGCGCAATACCATCGAGCGGGCGGTGATCCTGTGCGGCGATGCGCCGGTCAGCGCGCACCACCTGCCGCCGGGCTTTGGTTCGCGCAGTGTCGACTCGACCCAGGACGATCCGGCCACCAGCGTCAAGCTCGAAGTAGGCACCACGGTGGACGAGGCGGAGCGGCTGCTGATCATGAAGACGCTTGCTTCGACGAACAATAACAAGACCCGGGCCGCAGAAATCCTGGGGATCAGCCTGAAAACACTGCACAATAAGCTGAAAGAATACGGCCAGGCGAAGCTGCGTTCGCTGGCCGAGCGCGTGAGCGGCAGCCACGAGATCAAGACCCGGCAGTAGCCCCCAGGCGCTTGCTGCTCTGTGCCGGGCTAAAGGCACTGCCGGCGAGTCAAGGCGTGTCTTGTGTCCCCGGCGCGTGGTAGCCTGCAAACGTTTGCGGGCCATGGTCCCCGACCCGACGGCTGGAGAGCTCAGAAGACGATGCGGCTGAAGACAAAGTTGGTGGCAACGATCAGCGGACTCGTCTTCCTGCTGGTCTCTGCTATCTCGTGGCTCTACCTCAGCCGCTCGCTGCAGCAGAACGTCGACCAGAGTTACGCCTCGACCGACATCATCGCGCACCAGGTACTCTTCGCCACCCGTCAGGCGATTGAAGCCGGGGTGCGCGACAAGACCATCGATCCGACCGCGTCCCCCTCCCTGATCCGCAAACAGATGGCCGAAACTCTGCGGGCCGACACCGCGCTGAGCGCGCTGATGGAGTCGGTCATCAGCTACTCGCCGACGGTCTTTGACATCACCGTGTCCGACAGCCAGAATCAGACCCTGGTCAGCACCGATCCGACCCTTGGCGACCATCCTTTACCGTACCGGCCGCGCTACGCGACCCTGCGCTTCCGCTCACCCCTGAAGATCGTTGAGGTGGTCACCGGGCGTCCCCGGGTCTATGACGTCCCCCTGGCGCTGCTGCGAAACCGCCAGCCCTTCGCCACAGTCCATGTCGGGGTCCGCACCAGTTTCCTGTTAGCCGTCTTTCGCCCCCGTCTGCTCGAAGCCTTCACCCTCAGCGGGGTGGCCATTCTGACCTCGCTGATCGTCGCCGCCTTCGTTGCGAATCTAGCTCTCTCCCCTCTGGAGCAGATCAGCCGCCGGCTCGATGCGCTCTCGCACGACAAGGCCGCCGACCTCACGCCGGACCGCAAGCGGGACGAGGTCCTGCACGTCTCGAACAAGATTGAACGCATCGGCCAGCGCATGCGGAATGTGGAAGAGGTTTTTTCCGCCCTCAAGGAGAACCTCGATCAGATCCTGTCCAACCTGCAGGACGGCATGATGCTCTTTACCCGGGATTCGCGGGTGGTGCTCGTGTCGAGCTCGATGGAACGCTTCCTGGGTACGGACCGCGACTTGTTGCTCGGGGCCCGCGTGAACGAGATCTTCAACGGGGACACGGTGATCGACCGCCTGATCCGGGAGGCGTTTGCCAACGGGACCTCGATTCCCTCGGCCGAAGTCGAAACCGAAACAGGAGCGCGCCTTCAGATCGGGCTCGAGATGATCCAGAACCAGGCCGGGATGATCCAGCCGCAGGAGTCGCTCGGCGCATTGCTCACGGTGCACGATCTGGAGTCGGTCCGCGAGATCGAAGATGAGCTCAAGCTCTCCCACCGTCTGGCCGCCATTGGCAGGCTCACCTCGGGCGTAGGCCACGAGGTCAAGAACCCGATCAACGCGATCGTCGTCCACCTGGAGCTGCTGCGCAACAAGCTGGCCAGTGACGAGGCGCCGGCGATCCGGCACCTGGATGTGATCCAAAGCGAGATCCAGCGGCTGGACCGCGTCGTGCAGACGCTGGTTGATTTCTCCCGCCCCGTCGAGCCCAAGCTGCAGGAGCAGGACCTGCGTCCGGTGGTAGCGAGCGTGTTGCAGCTGGCCTCGGCCGAGTTCGCGACCCGCTCGGTGGAGGTGGTCAGCCGCTTGCCCGAGCGCCCGATGCTGGTGAAGGTGGATACGGACATGCTGCGCCAGGCGTTGCTGAACATTGTGCTCAACGCCGCCCAGGCCATGCCCTCTGGCGGTACGCTCACGCTCACCTTGGTCGAGGATGGGCGCGAGGCCGTTCTCTCGGTCCGCGACCAGGGCGACGGCATCCCGGAAGAGGTCCTGCCCCGGATCTTCGATCTCTACTTCACTACCAAGAAGGACGGCAGCGGCATCGGCCTGGCGATGACTTACCGTATCGTCCAACTGCATTCCGGCATCGTTGAAGTGGAATCGAAGGTCGGCGTAGGTTCTGTGTTTACTCTGCGCATCCCAGGTGCGCATAGCGCGGAGCCTCGCAATCGTACACTGGCCACCATGAACAACAATGGTGCGGGCAGCTCGGTGAAGGGGTGAGGACACGATGAAGTCAGCGCGCACCTACGCGCTTCTGCTTGGAACGCTGCCGCTGCTGGCGGCCGAGCTCGGCGGCTGCCGGCATAAGGCACCTCCGGCGCCGCCCCCTGCCTTGACGGCACCACCCCTGCAACCCTCTTCGATCACGCAGGTGCCCGCCGTACCGCCGCTGCCGGCGCCCGCAACGCCCAAGGTAGGCGCACCGGGCTCGGACCAGAAGGCGAGCGAGACCCAGCCCCCGCCACCGCCGCGCCCCAAGCATCAGAAGAAGCATCCCGCAGCAACGGCCGATACCGGCGGCCCCGCCCCCGCAGCTGCCCCCGCGCCTGCACCTGCACCCGCGACAACGGCCAGCGCGGCTCCACCCGCGCCGTCCCTCGGCCAGCTCTCGGCGGGCACCGGCGCGGACAGCCATCAGCGCGCCGCGATGAGCGAGCAGATCCGTCAGCAGGAGGCTCGGCTGAGCAAGCTTAAGCATCCTCTCAATGACGAGGGCGAGGCGATCGCGCAGCAGATCCGGGTC
>CAZZYH010000022.1:0-32435 GCA_964658225.1 Vulcanimicrobiota bacterium
CCGGCGGCAACGGTCCGATCCAGGGCAACCCCATGCAGCTTTACATGATCACCGACCGGCGCCTCTTCGCCCGCGACCTCGACCAGGCGCTCCCGGCGCTCCTCGAGCAGGCCCTCCCCTGGGTCGAGGCCGGTTTGCGCTACATCCAGGTCCGCGAAAAGGACCTCGCCTGCGCCGACCTCGAGCGCGTGGCGACCCGGCTGCGCGACGAGGCGAGCGGGCGGGCCCGGAGCCGAGCCCTGCCTGCGCCGGCGCTGCTGATCAACGTCCACGATGAGGCCGGGGTGCGGGTCGCCTGCAAGGTGGCAGACGGCGTGCACCTGCCCGGGGAGGGGCCTCCGCTGGCCGCGCGCGTCGCCCAGGTGCGGGCGCTCTGGCGGTCTGGCCCGGCAGCTCCGGTGATCAGCATTGCCTGCCACACCTTGGCCGAGATCGAGCAAGCGCGCAGGCTCGGCGCGTCCGTGCTGCTGTTCGCGCCCGTCTTCGAGAAGCCGCTATGGGACGAGATCGCTCCCGAAGCAGATCGTCCGGAGGCGGTGGTCGCGAAGAGGCGCCCGGCGCCGGCGCTGCGTCTGGAGGCAACTCTGCCCGGGGTCGGACTGGGAGCACTCAAGGAAGCCTCGGTCGCGGCGAGACCGGTGCCGGTCTATGCGCTGGGCGGGGTCACGCTCGACAATGCGGGGCAGTGCCTGGCCGCGGGCGCGGCGGGGATCGCCGGGGTGCGGCTGTTTGCCGGGGACGGCTGGCGACATCTACGGACGCAATGAGCAGGGCCTGCCCTGCCTGCCGGAGAGCCTCCGGGGCCGAGAGCCCGGGCGCTGTGGCGCGCTGTGCGGTGGCAAGCAAGAGCCAGGTCTTGACCCCGGCAAGTCCCTCACGAAAAGGTCATTACGCCGGCAAGTCCCTCACCGGCAAGTCGCTTACAAAGCGGTTCTCCCGCCGCAAGGTCCTTGGGGACTCTGGGACCTCGGGGCTCTGGGACCTCGAACTCCGGGACGCCGAAACGTATTCACGACTGCGCCGCGTCTTCCCCAACGGCATCCTGCTTCGGCCGGGCGCGACCTCAGAACAGCGGCGCCTGTTTTCTTGGCAGGGCCAGCCCGAAGTGTTCATAGGCCAGCCGCGTCGCCACCCGGCCCCGCGGCGTCCGATCCAGAAAGCCGATCTGGATCAGGAACGGCTCGTACACTTCCTCGAGCGCATCCTGCTCTTCGGCCAGCGTCGCCGCCAGCGTATTCAGCCCGACCGGGCCCCCATCGTATTTTTCGATGATGGTCAACAGCAGCCGTCGGTCGAGTTCGTCGAACCCATGGGCGTCGACTTCAAGCAGCTTCAGCGCCTCGCACGCGGTCGTGCGGTCGATCGAGCCCGTGCCCCGTACCTGGGCATAGTCGCGCACGCGCCGCAACAGGCGGTTGGCGATGCGCGGCGTGCCCCGCGAGCGCATGGCGATCTCGGCTGCGCCATCCTGGTCGATCGGCACGCCCAGGACCTCGGCCGAGCGCTCGACCACAAAGCGCAGCTCGTCATCGGAGTAGTACTCGAGCCGCAACAGGATGCCAAAGCGCGAGCGCAGCGGGGACGACAGCAACCCGGGTCGCGTCGTGGCGGCGACGAAGGTGAAGGGCTTGATGTCCATCACGTGCGTGCGTGCGCCGGGCCCCTGGCCGATGATGATGTCGAGCTTGTAGTCCTCGAGCGCCGTGTAGAGCTTTTCTTCGAGCACCGGCTGGAGTCGATGAATTTCGTCCAGGAAGAGCACCTGGCGCAGGCGAACATTGGTCAGGATCGCGGTCAGGTCGCCCTGGATCTGGAGCGCCGGCCCGGAGGTCTGTTGAAAGGCTACGTCGAGCTCGTTGGCAAGGATCGCGGCAAGGGTCGTCTTGCCCAGCCCGGGCGGCCCGAAGAGCAGCACGTGGTCCAGCGCTTCGCCGCGCCCGCGCGCCGCTTCGAGCGCAATCTGCAGCTGGTCCTTCGCCTTCTGCTGGCCGATAAACTCGCGCAGCAGGCGAGGACGCAGCTTGAGCTCGAAGGAGCTCTCTTCGTCCGCGCGCGCCGCGGAGACAAGGCGATCCGGGTTCTCTTCAGTCACGGCCACTGCACAGCAGTGTAAATGGCGCAGAGCCAGGAGCGCTTCCGCCGCCGGTGTACCCTTCGCCGCGGGTAGAACGCGTTCGGGCCCCGGGGGAACTTTCGCAGCCCGCGCCGCGTATCTTTCCCATTCCGGAGGTGCGGGCAAGAGACCGCATCCGCAAAGGACGGTTACCAGATGCGCTTGTTGCTGTGGTGTGTGCTGCTCGTCCTTTGCTGGCCCCTGGCCTTGCTCCTCGCAGTCCTGTACCCGCTGCTCTGGTTCCTGCTGCTCCCGTTCCGGCTGGTCGGCGTGGCGGTGGGCGGCGTCTTCGATCTGGTCGGGGCGCTGCTTCTTCTTCCCCGTCAGCTGCTTCGACGCATCTGAGCGGCCATGGAACCCATGTCCCAGGAGTGAGACCCCGGGGGGGCGACCGAATGGAGGAAAGAGCAACCGCCGGGCTCCGCTCAGAAGGACAACCTGCCCTGTTTCCGCGCATCTTCCCCGGTCCGAGCCCTACCGCGCAGGGCTCTCCGCGGTAAACCCCGAGCAGCAGGGCTTGACCACCGGCTGGAACTCCATCAGCTCGACCCGCGTGCCGTCCGGATCGTAGAGGTTGGCCTGCCACTTGCCGTCTTTGCCCATCTGCGGCCCGTCGTGGCGCGGGCTCAGGCGGTCTTCCCGGATCAGCGTCGTGACGGCGGCCTCCATGTTCGGCACGCCCAGAGAGAAGTGGTTGAGCACGCCCAGCTCCCGCGCGTCGACATGGTCGAGCGGCGTGGTGGAGCCCTCGCCCACCAGCATGTACTCCAGCCAGTCATGGCCGTCCGGCACCTGCTGCGAGACCCAGTCCACTTTGTCGGGCTGCATGGCCCCGAACCAGTAGGGTCGAAAGCCGAGCAACTCCCGATAGAAGGCGTCTTCTGTCGACTTCTTGTGCACTAAAAAGCCCACATGGATGACCCGCGTGCTGATCGCCTCCGGCGATCCGGGACCGGCGTCCGCAGGAGGCTGAACAAACTCGATCCGATTGCCTTCCGGATCGTTCACATAGAAGTAGGGCGCCTGGTTTGTGTCCGGCTTGACCAGTCCGCCGAGCGCGGCTACGTGGTGGGCGGCCAGGTAGCGGTGGAGTCGCTCTACGTCGGTGGTGTTGTAGGCCACGTGCGCCATGCGGCTAAGGCCATGCGAGGCCGGCAAGGGGAGCACCTCGACGAACTGCGTCTGGCTGAAGTAGTAGCGCACCCCGGCAGGGTCTTCCGGATCGGCGCCCTTCTCGCCTTTGAGGATCGCGCCGTAGAAGTGGTCCGACGCCGCGGCATCGGAGGAGTAGACGCACATGTGGGAGATGCCGGTGATCGGCGGCCGATCCTGCTGCGCCTGCACAGGCAGGGCGGCCAGGGCCAGCAAAGAGGGGAACCAGAGCGCGCAGAGCTTCATGGGCAGGCCGGGCCTTTCGCTGCAGAGGTGACAACGCCTGGGCAGGCAAACCGACACGCACAGGCGAAAGCCGACCTTAGCAGCCGCAAGGCTCGGTTGGCGAGTCCTGCACAATGTTTCCTTGTGGTTACGTGGGTGCCGGTGGCCGGGGAGGCCAAGCTCTACAATCGAGGCATTCGCATGAGCCCGCAAACCACAGGCGCACAACGCCTTCCCAGCCAGCCCGCTGCCTACCCCGTCCGGCAGTGGGTGAGCGTTCTCCTGCGTGATGAGGCGGGCCAGGATCTGATCGAATACGGTCTGATTGCCGGATTGATCGGTCTCGCCGCCATTGCCAGCGCGCGTGGGCTCAGCAGCAACCTTGCCGCCGCCTTCAGCAAGTTCGGCAGCGTCATGGTCAGCGCTTCCTGAAAAGAGGCTGAGGAGCCTCGCCGGAGTCGCTGCGCGGCCCGGACCTAGCGCGCAAGCGCAGGCAGGCTGACCAGCGTGATCGCGCACTGGGCCAGCACCGTCGCGCCCGCGAGTGCGAAGAAGAGGCGGCGCTCGCGCGTCTCAAAGGCATCCGCAAACACGCCCGCGACAAACACCAGCAGAAAAGGGAGCGCCCAGATCCACGGCCGGCTCTCCACCCCTGTGGTCAAGAGCGTGAACAGCAGAGCCGCAATGGCGAGAGGGATCGTATTTCCGAAGTAGCGGGATCGGCCATTGGTGGCCCACAGGGCCAGCGCTGCGGCCAGGGCAAAGGTCAGGCCGGCATAACGGGGGGTCGCCAGGAAGATGCGCGCTTCTGCGAGCGAAAGCCAGAGCCGCGCCGCCCCGCTGCGGAAGACGTAACTGTACGCATCGGGATGAAAGCCGTAGACGGCAAAGAGCAGGACCAGCGCTCCCAGAACCCAGACGAGCAGAAGGCTGGGCAGGTAGGCCCGCTGGCCCTCGGCCAAGTAGGCCATCAGCGCCGCAGCCAGGAACAGCCCCACCAGCATCGCCGCCAGGTGCGCAGCTGCGGTAAACCCGAAGATCGCCGTCAGCAGCACGATGCGGGGCCGCCACTTGGCCGGCGGGCCCTGCATCGCGTGAGCGACGCCGATCGCCGTATAGATCAGGGCAAAGAGGCCGAGCGCCGCCAGGATCTCGTTATTGGGCTGCGTTGCAGCATCAAGGATCGGGGGCGCGAAGCAGTAGAGGGCGAGCGCCAGGTAGCCGCCGCGGTTGCCGAACAGCCGCCGGGTCACCCACCAAAGGCAACCGCCGAGCGCCGCCCCGGCGAGCGCAAAAGGCGTCAGCAGCAGGAAGCGGATCGCCCCGATCTCGTGGCGCAGCTCCCAGATCGACGCCGCGGCATCCGGCCCGGTGACCAGGCGGGCGGCCAGCGAGAGCGGCAGGCCGGCGGCGCGGTAGCCGAGGGCGCCATCATGCAGGTTGCCGCAGCTGGTGTAGTAGCCGGTAATGGGGGACGGACGCTCCCACATCTCGCGCCCGCACTGCGCGTAGCGATAATCGACATCGGTGAGCGTGTGGTGATCGATCCGCCAGAAACACTGCGCCAGGAAAGCCAGCAACAGCAGCGCCGCCATGCGCTGAGGATGGTTGAGCTGAAACTTCCTCAAGCGATGGGTCGACGCAGCGGGCACAGGGTCCAGTGTAACGAACCGGGCAACGCGGCCCGGGGCGGCGGGCGCTCGGTGGGGCTACTCTGCCCGCGCGGCGCCTCAAAGCTCCGCACGGGGGCTCCGACCGAGCGCGCTGAGTCCCTGGCCCCGGAGCGCGCGCGAACGGTTCCTGCGTTGGTCGCCGCCCCCGGCAGGCGCCGTGCCGCGCGGAAGCATCGTCCGCGCCCTTGCCTTGCTGCTCGAAGGGTCTCATCCCTTCCCGGGCGGAACGAGCGAGCGAAGGAGGAAACACGCAGGAGGCGGGCGTGCTGTTAGCTCCGCAGCCGCCCGCCGACTGCCTCGACTGCGGCGATGATGCTGTGCGCGTAGGTCTGCAGTTCCTCCTCGCGGAGGGTGCGGGCGGTGGACTGGAAGGTCGTTTTGAGGAGCAGGGAGAAGTGGCCGGCTGGTACCTGCGCGTGTTCGGCCGGCCGCAGCAGCTCGGCCGGGGAGAAGCTGGTCAGTTCGGCCAGCCCGAGCGCGCGCAGCGCCTGCTCGACCTGGGCATACTCGGTTGTCTCCGGCAGCAGGAAGGAGAAGTCGCGGCGCACGGCCTGGAAGCGGGAGAGCTCGCGCGGCATGGGGTGGCGCAGGCCCTGGGCGTAGAGGCGGTCGAGCCGCAACTCGGCCAGGTACACATCCGTCTTGAGCTTGCGGCGAGCGGCTTGCTCCGGGTGCAGCTGGCCGAAGTAGCCGAGGGTCGCGCCATCGATGACCAGCCGCGCGGAGCGGCCGGGGTGGAGCCAGGCCGGCATCAGGCCGCTTTCAGCCGGGAAGCGGTCGTAGTAGTGGCTGCGAGCGGCGAAGCGGGCGGCGGTCTGCTCGACCAGGCCCTTGAGCGTGTAGAAGTCGACGGCGCGGTCCCCGAGTCGGCCGGCGAGGCCGATTGAGAGCGAGGCCCGCTCGTCGATCCTGTCGTTCGAGCGGGCCTCTTGTTCTTGACCGCGGGCGCTCACGCCACTGGCAGTAAAGACGGTGCCGAGCTCGAAGAGCGCGATGTCGTCCACGTCCCGGTGCAGGTTGGCGGCGAGCATGGCCAGCATGCCCGGCAGCAGCGAGGGCCGCAGCATGCCTGCATCCTCGCTGAGCGGGTTCTCGATAGCGGCCGCGGAGTTGGGCTGCGCCGCAAATGTAACCGCGTCCGTGGCAGAACAGAAGGTGCTGGACACGGCTTCGCTGACGCCGCTGGCAAGCAGTGCCTGGCGGGTGGCGCGCTCGGCCGCGGCGTGGGGCAACTGGCGCACGCTGCCGGTGAACGGAGGCAGCGTGTTCAGGAAGCGGTTGTAGCCGTAGACGCGGGCCACCTCCTCGATCAGATCGATCTCCCGCTCGAGGTCGAGCCGCCAGCTGGGCAGGGTGACCTGGTAGGCATCGCCGGAGAGACGCCCTAAAGAAGTGTCATCCTGAGCGGCGCGAAGGACCTGCGCTTCGCTCTCCATCGCCTCGCGCAGATATGGAACAGCGGCGCGCACAGATTCCGTCGCTCCGAGATCGCCTGCAACTTCCGCAGGCGATGGTGGCGCTGCAACCGAGGCCGGCGCGAGGCTGCATCCAAGCCCGCTCAGGATCGATACCACATCGGCCGCGATGATCCCTTCCGGCGCCTCGGTCGGACCGAGAATCCGGCGCACCTCGCTGACCGCAAGCGAGATGCTGCCCCGCTTGGCTGTCCGCTTTTCTGCCCCGGGCTGGACGATGTCAAGGAAAGCGCCGTCGATCGAGCCGCCCGACTCGAGCAGGATGCCCGCAACCAGCGCCGAAGCAGCAGGCGGAGCGTTGAAGTCCGCGCCCCGTTCGAACCGGTGCGAGGCGTCGGTGTGCAGCCCATGCCGCTTGGACGACCGGCGAATGGTCGTCGGCTCAAACCACGCCGCCTCGACCAGCACGTTGCTCGTCTCGGGCGTAATCATCGAGTCCCAGCCGCCCATCACGCCCGCGATCGAGAGCGCCTTTTCTTCGTCCGCGATTACAAGATCGTCCGGGTCCAATGTGCGCTCGATCCCGTCGAGGGTCTTGAGCCGCTCGCCTCGCCGCGCGCGCCGCACCACGATTCCGCCTCGAAGCTTTTCCAGGTCAAAGGCATGCGTAGGCTGCCCGATGGCCTGGGTCACATAGTTGGTCGCATCGACCGCGTTCGAGATCTGCTTCTGCTCCAGCAGGCGAAAGCGTTCCGCCACGACGCCGGTGGAGGGCTGAATGGTAATCCCCCGCAAAACGCGCGCTGTGAATCGCCCGCAGAGCTGCGTGGCGTCGTCTTCGATTCGCACCGGGTAGGGCGCGGCCGGGGGGCAATGGCTGAACCCGGCTCGCAGGGTCGAGACCTGCGCCACGCCAGCGTCTGCGGGCGGCAGGTTGAGGTCGAGCGGCCGGAGCGCCAGCCCGTAGATGGTCGCCGCCTCGCGCGCAATGCCGTAGTGGTTCATCGCATCGACGCGATTGGTGGTGATGTCCATCTCAAAGAGCGAGCCTGCGAGCGCGCCGTGCCGGGCCGTAAGGTCAAAGACGCCCTCGACGGCGATGCCGCGCAGGGTCAGGTCTTCGGCCAGCTGCGCGTCCGAGACGGGCAGCTCGGGGAGGTAGGAGCGGAGCCAGGTGGTAAGGACTTTCATTGCCGCCTTTCTCAGCTAGCGCTGGTGCGTCTATGTGCAGGCATGGAAGCGATTACTGACTGCTGAGAAGATTCGTCCCAGAAGTAATAAATTCGTAAGCATCTTGATGGGTCTCTTGTGTTCCCGTTGTTCTTAATGTGCCAATCAACCATGCACCTCTTCCCCTGCCACTCCATTTCAAACTGATCGTCGCCGCAATGAGCGTTCAGCAAGCCCGACTTAACTGGAGCATCTCGCAATGTGCCATCAGCCCCCTCTACTTTGGCGAGCCTAAACTCATTTGCTAGCCACAAGAGGCACTCTGCGGCTGTGACGACGTCGACGAACTCAGCAGACTTGAGGGAACGCCTTGCCTGAGGGGCTAAAATAACGCGACCACCCAAATACGTGTCACACCATTCCGCAAAGTCTTCCCAGCTCTCAAGTAGAGCAATGTTCGTGTCGGGAGATGCCCCGGTGGTCCTAATTTGCTCAAGCAGCTGCTGAATGCGGAATCCAGCGGCCCTGAGCTGCGCCTCTGCATTCCGCGCACGCTCCTCAACCTCGGAGGATAGATTTAGAAGGAGTAACTGATCTGATTGTCCCGCCTCGAGTTGTTCCTCAAGAGACTTGATTCTCTGGCCCGCAGCAATCAGCTGTTCCTTATCGCTCGCTCCCGCAAGGGTGAGTTCTTGTTGCCTCCTTTGAAGGCTTTTACTCCGTAGAGTGGCGAACGAGAGAACGTCCCTACCAAGAGCAAAGCGCCTCACGCTGGCTTTCGCCACAGTCCACTGTATGCGGGATGCAATGCGCTGACCCTCGGCGGCGTCTAACGGATCGCGAGGAACAAAAAGATCGTGTCCTTGGAAGGGGTTAGAGTCCGCGCTGAATCCCGGGGAGTAAATGCGTGAAGCGCCTTCGTATACGGAAAGACGCTTGCCGAAGCGATTGCTCAAGGCCCACGTAAATCGCGCTGGGATGACAGCGATTCTGGCTATGCCCGCTGTAGCCCTTCTAAGTGCTTCCACTTCAATTGACGGCTTCTCCTCATCTTCTGCATCGCTGCAGGTCGTAAGAACAATCACCGGGAGAACGCGCTTACTGTCCACAAGTTCGTCTACAAGAGCCTGCAAATCTTCATTCGAGCGAACAACGCCAACATCGCTGGCTACCTTGTAGCCGCCCGCCGTAAGTTCCCCACGTCGAGCTACTTGCAGCACGACCCCGGGTGAGCATGGCTGTAGATCAAGCTGATCCTCTGACGTAGCAAGTAGGAGTCGGAGGCTAAATGAAGCACGGTTTTCTCCAGTCTCGCCGACCGCTATCTCTGTGCTCCATACCCGTCCAGGCACATTCTTGTCAGGATCATCTACGCGCACTCCCCAAAGATGAGACTCATCGACATTTACTTTGACACCTATGCAATGTCGACCACTTACGAGGTGTTCGAACGAATCGCCAGCCCATGCTGCTGGCGGAAGCCGCCCAACGGTTTTCTTTTCGGCCCAGCGTAATACTTCTTTTCGTATGGAATCAGCACCTTGCGAAGAGCGTACTCCCGTCATCTCTGCAGATACTCTGAGTATTTCGTGCTCCGTTATTTGCCGGGGTAGCGCCGACTTCAGGCGAGATAGGACCTGCTCGAAGGACTGATTCATTTCGTCAACTCCCAGCGCATGCTCGACTACAAGTTTCTATACTGCACTGAAGGGATTACCACTCCTATATGAAGCCCTAACGGAACTGCTCCAGAAACCGCGCATCCCCGCCGTACAACAGCCCGATATCAGTAATTCCGTACTTCATCATCGCGATGCGATCTACCCCCATCCCGAACGCAAAACCGCTGATCTTCTTCGGGTCGTACGCAGGCTGATGTTGCTGCACGAAGCCGAACACCGCCGGGTCCACCATCCCGCAACCCAGCAGCTCGATCCACCCCGAGTGCTTGCACTTCCTACAACCCTTGCCGCCGCAGAAGGGGCACGAGATTTGCACATCGGCGCTTGGCTCGGTGAAGGGAAAAAACGAGGGGAAGAAACGCGTCTTGACCTGAGGGCCGAAGAACTCGCGCATGGCGTGATCGAGCGTGCCTTTGAGGTCGGCGAAGGTGATGCCCTCATCCACGCACAGCCCCTCGATCTGGTGGAAGACGGGCGAGTGCGTCGCATCGGCGGCGTCGTTGCGGTGGACTTTGCCCGGGATGACGATGCGCACCGGCGGCGGCTGCTGCTCCATGGTCCGGATCTGCACCGGCGAGGTATGGGTGCGCAGCAGCAGACGGTCGCGCAGCGGCTTACGCGCCTGCCCGGCGACGACCAGCGTGTCCTGGGTGTCGCGGGCCGGGTGCCCGGGCGGAAAGTTCAGCGACTCGAAGTTGTAGTAGTCGGTCTCGACCTCCGGACCCACGCCCACCGAGTAGCCCATCCGCTCGAAGACTGCGACCATCTCGTGCATGGTTTTGATGAGCGGATGCTCGGCGCCGAGCGGTGGGCGGGTGCCGGGCAGGGTGATGTCGATCGATTCCGCCTCGAGCGCGTGCCCGCTGCCGGCCTGCAGGCCGGCTTCGAGGCGCTGCTCGATCTCCGCCTTGAGCTGATTGAAGCGGCGGCCCAGCAGGCGCTTCGCATCCGGGGGCGCGGCTTGCAGCCAGGCTTCGGAGACCAGTTTGAGCCGCCCCTGCTTGCGGCCCAGCCAGTGCAGCCGGTACTGCTCCACCTGGCCGGGGCTGGTGAGCGGGGCGTCTGCCTCACGCGTCAGGCTCGCGAATGCCGCGTCCAGCGAGGTTTCGGAGTAGTCGTCGAGAGCCGGTATGTCCTCTTGCGCCATGAACTCTGAGGATAAATCACCGCGAGGCCAGGCTCTCTGCGAGAACCGGCCGGCTGGCTCCGGGCTCGCTCATCGCCTCGTTGCGACCGGGAAGAGCGGATCTGGAACTGCTCATCGTGCGTGTCGATCGCCGGCGCGGGGAGAAACTGCGGTATTCTATACGCAGCCCGTCTGGGGAAGATTTGAGGTGTATTCCATTGGCAGAGGTTCGCGTGCAGGAAGGCGAGCCGCTTGAAAATGCACTGCGGCGCTTCAAGCGCAAGGTGCAGACCGAAGACATCATCAAGGAAGTGAAGCGTCACAGCTTCTACCTGAAGCCCGGTGAAAAGCGTCGCGTGAAAGAAGCGCTGGCGCGCAAGCGGAATCGCAAGAAGGCCCGGAAAGAGGCGGATTGATCTTTCCTGGAGTAAACGACAAAGGCCCAGCGCTCGCAGCGCTGGGCCTTTGTCGTTGCGGCTCCGCTTAGAACTCGTAACGCAGGCTTAGCTGGGTGAGGCGTGGGTCGTTGTTGGTGGACTCCGAAACGCCGAACTCGCTCGCATTATTGAGATCGGCGACCGGATTGGCGAAGTTCGGATGGTTGAAGAGGTTGAAGAAGCTTGCCTGGAAGACTACGCGTTGCCCTTCGGTGATCGCGATGCGCTTTGAAACGCCAAGGTCCACGTTGGTAGTGTGCGGGCCGTAGAAGGCATTGCGCTGGATGGGCGGATCGCACCATAGGCCCTGGTTCACGCTAGCCGGGCAGGTGTAGGGGCTGAAGTCTGCCAGGTGCAGGAATCCTGAGCCGTTGGGGCTCGGGCTGGTGTTGTGATGCACAGCCGAGGTGAGTGACCCCTCTCCAACGAACACACCGCGATCGACGTAGCGGCCGTCCTTGTTGGGATCGTAGGAGGAAGCGGTGTCGACTACCGAGAAGGGTGTGCCACTTGCCAGACTAATGATCGGCGAAACACCCCAGCCGCCAATCAGCAGGTTCTTCGGCTTGTACTGCAGCTCGTAGTTCATGGTAATTGAGACCAGGTTGCGCACATCATAGTCCGCCGGGCCATAGTCGTAGCCAGGATTGATCGGGTCGGTAATGCCGGTAAAGCCCGTCTTCGCAGTGAAGACATCACTGGTTTCATCGAAGGCCTTGCTCCAGGTGTAGTTGCCGATGAACATCAGGCCATTTGAGAAGCCCTTGCGCACGCTGGCCTGGAGGCCGTTGTAGTTGGAGCTGAAACCGTTCGAGCGGAAGTTATCGCTGTTGAACAGAGTAGTGACACGCTGGCCTGTAAAGCCATCGGGGTAGCCGGCAGCCGCGCAGGTAGCGCTGGCTAAGCCCGTGGTAGCGTCGGCAGGGCACGCTAAGCGGCCATCGTAGTTGTTCAGATCACGCAAGCCAACCAGCTTGCGACCGAAGGTGCCAATGTAATTGGCCTCGAAGACATACCCTTTTGCAAGCTGCTGCTCGATGCCAAAGTTTACCTGCTCGTAGTATGCGGTAACCAGTCGCTGGTCAATGTGACGGGGCACCGGCTTGCCACCATAAGCAGCAAAGAGCGAGTTGGCGGTAAATGGAATATTGACAAGCCCAGGCTGCTCAAGTGCACCGGCTATGACGCCATTGGCGGCGTAGCCAATGCTGTTGTCAGAAAAGTGCGGCGTGTTGAAGCGGATATTTTCATACACGTTGTTGTAGAGGCGGTCATACCCAAGTCCAAAGCCGCCGCGAACTGCCGTAAGACCCTGGCCGGTCGGGTCCCAGGAGAAGCCCAGGCGCGGGCCAAAGTTGTTGGTGTCCTTGTTCCAGATATCGCTGTTTTTCTGAATAAAGGTTGCGCCCTGGGTAGCGCCGGTGATCGCGGTCGTAGGCAAGAAGGGGTTGCCGTTCGGCGTAGGCGCAGCAAATGTGCCGAAGTAGACGTTCGAGTCCAGACCGGGCTGCGCATTGTGGGGCGGCCCAAAGTAGTCCCAACGGACGCCGAGGTTAAGGGTGAGCTTGTGGTTCACCTTCCAGTCATCCTGGAAGTAGGCTGCAAACTCATTCGCGCGGTAGCCGCGATAGACATTTGGCGCGGCGTTGGTTGTGCTATCGACAGATGCGCTGGCCAATGCGAGCGAACCATAGGTCGGGCCGCCGGAGATAGCCCGATCGGCCTGGTCATCGAAGGTTTCGTCGGTCAGCAGGGTCTCCGTGTCCCACGGATCTAAGCTGCCCTTTACGTCGTCGTAAAAGCTGGAACCATTGCGGGTACGCACAAAGCGGAAGCCCGACTTCATGTTGTGGTTGCCAAGCGTCTTGGTGACAGAGTCTTCGTAGAGAAACTCGTTGTCAGTGAAGAACTGGGGCAGTCCAGCCCCGGAACCTAGGCTGGCCGTGAGGGGGTCGTTTGCTGTCGCGATCGCAGGAATACCATCTGTGCCGGGAGCGACAAAATTCGATACATGGCGCGTGTAACCAGCCCGGAACAAGTTCTGCAGGCTCGGGGAGAAGGTATGGGTCTCGCTGATGGTAAAGAGTTGTGAGCCGCCCACCTGGTCAAGGTCGGGCCCAAAGGTGCTCGTGCCGCCCGCGTACGGCTCGATAGAGGTCTCGAAATCGAGCAGATAGGTCGCGCTGAGCTGATCCTTGTCACCCAGCTTGTGATCCAGCTTGAAGCTGGCTCGTTCCTGGTTGGTCGCCACGTCTTGATTGACCACCGCCAATCCGTAAACGGGAACCGGATAGGTAACCTGGGAAACGACGGTTACTCCGTCAGGGCCGACCTGTGGGCCTGTGTACAAGCCTGCCGCCTGAGTCGTGAATTGTTGTGTGGCCAGAGGAAAGGCATGAGGTTCGGCTGCCCTGATTTGCTTGAAGACGGGCCCAAGATGGGCAGAATCGCTGAAGGCTCCCGGGCATGTCGCCTTTAGATTTTGTTGGCAAACCCCGTTGGGGTCAGTTTCCTGGAAAGTCTCAAACGCGCCGCTGTCCACAAAATCAAGGAAGGCCTGCGTCGTCGCGGTGCCGGTCAAAGGGGCAGAGTTACGGAAGCGGTGGAACTCAACCGAAGCGAAGAAGAAGGTCTTGTCTCTCCAAACCGGACCGCCAACCGAGCCGCCGAACTGATTGCGCACCTTGTGGTCCTGCTCGCCGCTGAAGTTCGAAAACCAGCTGTTCGCCGCAAGCGCCTGGATGCGGTTGTACTCAAAGAGTGAGCCGTGGAACTTGGCTCCGCCGGACTTCATGGAAGTGTCGGTCGAAAAGCCGCCCGCGCGGCCATACTCGGCCGAGGGATTGTGGGTGATCACGCGGTACTCCTGGATGGCGTCGGGCGAGATGGTGGTGACCGCGCCGCCGCCGCCGTAGGTCGAACCCGAACCGCCCTGGCCCTGGTCGTTGTTATCCATGCCTTCAACCAGGAAGTTGCCTGTACCGGTGCGGGCGCCGCTCACGGCTGCTCCACGACCGGTGGTGTTGTCCGGCGCTGCGCCGGCAACGAGCGTGATGAAGGCGTTCTGCGTGCGATCTTCGAGCGGGGAGTCCTTCCAGATCGTCGAATCGATCAGCTGCGAAACAGCCGACGTATCGGTCTGCACCTGTTCCACATTCGCCGTCGATACGGTGACCGACTGGGTCTCCGCGCCTGGCGTGAGAGTCACATTCTGGCTGACAGTGGTGCCGACGCTGACGCTGAGGTTCTTGACCTGGGAGATCTGAAAGCCGGACAGTATGACCGATTCCGAGTAGCCGCTGCCTGGGGGCAGCGCAGTGAACTGGTAGGTGCCCGAGCTGCTGGTAGTCGTGGTCCTCTGCTCGCCGTTGGGAAGCGTCAGTACCACCTGCGCATTGGCTATGACCGCCTGCGTTGGGTCGGTTACCGTTCCGGAGAGAGTGCCGAAACCGGCTTGCCCGTACCCCGCTGCTGTGCCGGCCAGGGCGACCATGACGAACATCGCATTGCGTTTAAGCAAAAGATCCTCCGGGGAAATGCCACTCTGAGGACATCGCCAGCAATTGAAGGGCCAAATTTTCCGGAGTTGCTACTTCTCGACAAACTGTGTGGATGGAGACAGACCACGAAACCGAACGGGTCTCGATCGCGACCGAGAAAGCATGTACGCTATGAAATTTCATAGCATCTGAGCGAACAATGTACAAAAGCGCGCTCGCTGTCGGCCCGAGCTGCCTCTGCCAGAGCCCTAAGGTAGGCACGTCTCCTGCACAAGAACTAGGCGCTGGCAGCCTTGTTCATGGGCAAGCTTTGCTTTTCTAGCTCGGCAACGCGCCCGCGATCACTCACGGCCCGATGAGCCATGCCGGGGATATGGTTGTCAGCCGCCCGCAGTTTCTCCTGGTGCGAAGCCAGCAAGGCTTCCAGCTGGATTAACAGGTCGTGCGTGTTCATGGGCTTCACCAGCATCTTGTCGGCTCTGGCCTCGCCCCACTCCGAGCCGGGCAGCGGGAAGGCGGTCAGCATGGCCACCGCCGGCTGGTAAGGCGCGTGCTTGGCCGCCTGCACGACGTCGATCCCGGAGCTTTCTGTCTCCATCCGCATGTCGGTGATCACCATCTGGTACTGGTTGGCCCGGATCTTCAGCTTGGCCTCGCGGGCCGATGCCGCGGTCTCGACCTCAAAGCCGCTGATCTCGAGAACAGCCTTGAGTGTGAGCAGGATCGTCAGCTCGTCGTCCACGAGCAGGATGCGTCGTTTGTTGGCCATGGGAACTCCCGAGGATAGCCGCAGCCCAGCGATTCTAGCAGTTACGCGCCTCGAACGTCGCGCCGACACCCCACCTAGCTTGCGGCTGCATCAAAGAATAGGACGCAGTACCTAATCGGGACAAAAACGGCGCAGAATGCACAGAATCAAGTGCTCAGGGTGGCGGTGCGCGAAGCTTCTGCGCATCTAGAGGACGGGGGCAAACCGCGGCAATGCCAGCCAGAGCAATGCCAGGCAGGTTAGGACTCTGCTCTCTTTCCGGTATGGGGTGCAGCAGGTGTCGGGGAGCGGCGAAGCGGAAGGTCCGCCGGGTGGTAGACTAAAGGGTGAGAGCAGCGGCTTTCAAACGTTCCGGAGGAAATCATCGATAAGCGTTCGGCCAAGCAGTTTATCCGTATCAACGATAAGATCCGCGCACGCGAAGTGCGGGTGATTGACGAGAACGGCGAGCAGATGGGCATTCTTGCGCCTTTCGAGGCGCTCAAGATCGCGCGCGAGCGTGGACTCGACCTGGTCGAAGTATCCCCGAGCGCGGTGCCCCCGGTCTGCCGTATCCAGGATTACGGCAAATTCCTTTATGAGAAGGACAAGAGCGACCGGGCTGCACGCAAGAAGCAGAAGATCATCGTCATCAAGGAAGTGAAGTTCTCGGTGACGGTCGACGAGCACGACTATCAGACAAAGAAAAACATGGCGGTCCGCTTCCTTGGCGAGGGCGACAAGGTGAAGGCCTCGCTCCGCTTCCGCGGGCGGCAGATGGCGCACCGCGATCTCGGGTACAACATCATCAATCGGCTGATCCTCGATATCGGAGAGACCGGTGTGGTCGAGTTTATGCCCCGTATGGAAGGCACAACCCTGCACGCGATCATCGCGCCGGGCAAGAAGGTGATGGCCGAGAAAGAAGCAGCCTCCGCGGCAGCGAATGTCGCCAAGAAGGCGGCCGCACCCGCCAAGTCTCCAGCCGCCTCGGCGCCGATCGAGCAGCGCGAGGCCGGCCCCGCCGCCGCACTTCCTCGTTGAGCGGGCGCGCGCCCTGCGCTCCTTCTCAGGCTCCGCGATCCCAGCAGTCCTGCTCCGCGTAGACAGCCGGTGTTTGGGCCGGCGGGATCGGGAAACGGTCCGACACTCTCCCCGGTGGGCGCACGAAGCGGTAGAAGGCCGGCGCGGATCCGGCGGCCTGCTCAGGACGAGCCGCTCTCAGAGCGCCACAGACGATCGTCTCCAGGACAGCGGCAGCAGCGTTGCAGAACAGCCGTCTTCCCTGCGATGCTCCACGAACGTGTCCCGGGCACCCGCCAGGTCGTGTGACTCGTGGGCCGCGTCCGGTCGCCGGCGCAGGCGTTGGCCTTGCAGACGCGAAAGCCCGCTTTGCAGCGGGCTTTTGCGATCTGTCCGGAGGCGCTGAGACTCAGGTAAGCGAGCGCTGCCTAGATGCCCATCCCGTACTCGGTGATGGCCACGGGGTCGCCGGCCTTGGAGTAGAAGTCGTAGGGCGTGCGACGTTTGAACTTGTGGCGGATGCGCAGTTCGCGGCCGATAAAGAGGCCGAGAGCCGTTGCACTGATCAGCAGCGAAGCCACGCTCAGAGCGCGCAGAACCGGGTAGCCCTCCCTCGCCGGCTCCTCAGACAGGGACGCCGCCGCGTTGAGGGGCCGGTTCCTCTCCGGGTTGATGAAGCTGAGCAACGTCATACTGACGATGATACCGCAGCTCGGGCTGCTCTTCCTCATCGCGCTTCGACCGTTGGTACCGAGTGGACGCAGAATCTGGTTTGCCGGCGCGCGCGCGGGTCGCCAGGGAGCCAGATCGGACCGCATCAGACGATGGCTTCGAGCCGGCGAAGCAGCCGCAACTTGCGCTCCGCCGGCAGGAAGCTGGCTTCGAGTGAGTTCGCGGCCAGCTCCCGCAGGTGCTCGCGGGTCAGCTCGAAGTGGCGGGCGCCGATCCGGTACTCATTCTCGAGATCGCTGCCGAACATGGCTGGATCGTCGGAGTTGAGCGTGACCATGAGGCCGCGATCAAAGTAGTTGCGCAGAGGGTGCTCGGTGATCGAGGGGCATGCGCGGGTGCGCAGGTTGGAGGTAACGCAGATCTCGAGCGGGATCTGCCGCTCGGCGAGCACCTCCATCAGCTCCGGGTCTTCAATCGCAGAGAGCGCGTGGCCGACGCGTTCGGCGCCGATGTTGATCGCGGCCCAGATGCTCTCCGGGCCGAGCGTTTCTCCGGCGTGCGCGGTCAGGCGCAGGCCGGCGGCGCGGGCCTCGGCGTACAAGTCGCGGAAGACTTCGGCGCCGGTGCGGCGCTCATCGCCGCCGATGCCGATGCCGATGATGCTGGGGTGTGCGGCGCGCATCTCGGCGGCCTTGCGGAAGACGCACGCGGCTGCTTCCGGGCCGAAGTGGCGGACGGCGTCGAAGATCCAGTAGAGGGTGATGCCGAAGTCCTGCTCGCCCCGCTCGCGGCCCCGCTCCATGCCGGCTATCAGCGTCTCGACCGGCTCGGCGTCGGGCCTCTCCCGCGCCCAGTAGTCGATTACGCCCACCGAGACATACACCTCGGCATGGACGACCCCCTGCGCATGGAGGCGCTCGAGCATGCGATAGGTGACGAGTTCGTAATCGGCGGCGGTCCTGAGGTGCTCGGTCACGGCCTTGAAGGCCATCAGGAAGCCGGTAAAGTCGGTGTAGTTGTAGAGGGCGCGTGCCTGCTCGAGCGAGAGCGGAGACGGTGTGGCCTGGCTGAGGGTGACGAGCGTCTCCGGGCTCAGCGTTCCTTCCAAGTGAAGATGGAGCTCTGCCTTGGGCAGGCGGCGAATGAAGGCTGTCGGGTCACTGGGCATAGTTGTGCAGGCGCCCTTGGCTCCTGCCACCAGCATACAAGTTCGCGACCGGGGAGTCCCGGCCTCAGACAGGCTGATTGCGTCGGAGAGCGGCGCGCAGCAGGAGGAGGCAGATCGTGACCGAGACAGGGAGCACTCGGCGAACCAGAGGGCAAAGGCCTGCGAGGGCCAGGGGCCGAACAGGTCCTTGAGCGAAACGCGGAGGATGGCCCACACGGCGATCGCGGCCCAGCCCAGCGACGCGATCAGCAGCAGGTACCGGAAGCGCAGCTGCACGGCCGCGCGGCAGCAGGCGGCCAAAGGCAGGGCGAAGAAGAGGTAGGTCGCAAAATAGACGGGGCCGGTGAGCAGGGCGAGTCGGGGAGCTTTGACGTCGGAGCTGCTGCCGAGCCGGAGGGCAAACGCAACCGCCGTGTTGAGCACCCAGCCAAGCAGTAGTGCGTAACCGGCCAGCTTGATACGGGTCAGCACGGGTAAGCACTCCTGCGCAGCAGTCCGACCCGGAGAGTGTAGCGAAGCCAGGTGGCAAACGCGAGACGGGGCCGTCTCGGTTGGGTAGGCTCCCGCCCCGGATTGCAATGGTTGCGGAGCTCAGCTCTTCGAGGTGCGGAGCGCACCCGCTCGAGTTGCGGATTCACCGGGGTCCGGCTGTGGAGCGAACCAGTTCCGGTGCGGAGCCCGCGTGCGATCGAGGTGCGCAGTCACCCCGGTGCAACCGCCGAGCCACCCCCGACCGGGTGGAGAGTCACCTCGGTCCGGTGTGGAGTTGACCCGGTCTAGTTGCGGAGTCATGCAAGTCGCAGGGTTCACAGGCCCCCGGGGCGGCTGGCACCCTGCGCGCTGCTACTGGGGCATCTTGCGATAGGCGTCGCGCACCACGTCAAAGGCCTGCTTCTTCGCGCCTTCGCTCGAGATCAGCCCCTTGCGGTTGTAGCTGTCCTGGATGCCGGGCAGCAGGCGGGTGGGCGAGCGGAAGTCCATCAGGCACCACGGCGCGAGGCCCCGCAGGAACGGGATCTTCGCGAACATGGCGAACTGCTCGCGCATGACCTCGGCCTGGTACTCCTCGCTGAAGCGGTAGGAGGCGTTCTGGTGCAGCCCGGCCTTGGCCCCGGCGCCAAACTCGCTCATGATGACGGGTTTGCCCATCGGGTTCTTCCAGGTGAAGTTGGGAATCTCGTCCGGCCGGGCGGAGTACCAGCCCAGGTATTCGTTGTAGCCCAGCACATCCAGATACTGGCCGAGCGGGTCGTCGAGCGTAGCCACCCGGTCGCGAAAGGTAGTCACGATGGCCGAGGTCAACAGCCGCGTCGGGTCCTCGGAGCGGGCCTGCTGCAGCAGCTTGCGCAGAAAGGTGACGCGCTCGGGGCTGTTCGGGGTTTCGTTCGAGACCGACCACAGGATCACCGAAGCCTTGTTATGGTCGCGGCGAATGTTCTCGGAGAGCTGCTGCGAGGCAGCCTGCAGCGCCGCATCGCTGGTCCAGTCGATCGACCAGTAGACAGGGATCTCGGACCAGACGAGCAGGCCCTGCCGGTCAGCTTCGCGGGTCATCGTCTCCTGGTGCGGATAGTGGGCCAGGCGCACGAAGTTGCAGTCCAGGTCCTTGGCCCAGCCGAGCAGCAGCTTGGCATCGGCATCGGACCAGGCCCGGCCGGTGGTGGCCGAGCCCGTCGCGTTGGCCGGCCGCGGCGCCTCCGCGTGCAGGCTTACGCCACGCAGGAAGATGGGCTTGCCATTGAGCAGGATCTGGTCGCCCTGGACTTCGATGGTGCGGAAGCCGACGTCGTCGCGCAGGGTGTCGGCGCCGGTCTGCCACTCGATGGTGTAGAGCCGGGGGTTGTCCGGCGTCCAGCGTTCCAGCCCGTGAGCCGAGAAGGAAAAGGAAGCCCGCCCGCGGGCATCGGTCGTCGCGGATTGCTCCACATGCAGGTCCGGGATGCGCAGGTGAACGATGGTGCCGGCGGGCGCCCCGGCGAGGTGGGCGTAGCCGGTGATCCGCGCGTCGGTGTCCGGCGCCGTCTTCTCGAGCGAGAGCATCTCGTCGTCGATGTAGTTCTCGGGCACGTCGACCAGCGAGACCTCGCCGGTGAGCCCGCCGTAGTTCCACCAATCCGTCTTGAGCGTGGGTACGCGGTCCCGTTCACGGCGATTCTCGACCCCGATGACGATCGAGTTGTCCCCGTTCTTCAGCCCTGCCGTCACATCGCAGTCAAAGGCCGTAAAGCCGCCCTGGTGCTCGCAGATGTTGATTCCATTGAGCGCGACATCGGCCTGGTAGTTCGCCGCGCCGATGTGCAGAAAGGTGTGCATGTAGGGCTTTGCGTGGAAGGTGAAATGGCGTTCGTACCAGACCACACCCTCGTAATACAGGAGCTGGTCGGCCTGCGAGTTCCAGTCGCCGGGCACCTGCAGCGTGGGCGATTGCGAGAAGCTGTACTCCTGCAGGGGGCCGCCGGGGATCGGCTCGGCGTCCCGGATGTAGCCGCGCTCGCTCGGCGCAGATTGCACGCTGATCCAGTCATCCCAGCCGTTGCGATAGGGGTCGACGATATAGTGCCACGCGCCGTCGAGACTCTGCTGCGGACGGTGATCCACATCGCCGAGCAGGGTAGGCGGCGTCATGGCTGAGCCTGAGGTACCGGGAAATCCAAGCAGAAATGCCAAAAGAGTCGTGAGAAAAACCGAAGCAAGAGACCGCGCCGTCATGGCGATCATCTTAGCGCTCCCGTAATGGGAATAGCTAAAAAAATGGTTACCAAAGGTCTTTCCGCGGGCCGTCGTCCTCACCTTTCCCGATCCTTCTGTGCTGTTTTAGAGGGACCTGCTTGCTGCCCGGTGGTACTCTGGCTGGCGGTGAGCCAATGATGCGAACGCTGTTCTTCTCTTGTCTTCTCGCTTGCGTTGGCCTGGGGGGAACGATAGTGGGTGATCTGCAGGCACAATCTAGCTCCGAGCTACCCCCGCAACTCGCGCACATCCTCGAGGAGCAGGCAGCGGCGTGGAACCGCGGCGACGCGGCGGCGTGGGCCGCGGCGTTTACCGACGATGCGGATTTCGTGAACATCCGCGGGCAAGTGTTTGCAGGTCGCGCGGCCGTCGCCGCGCAGCACGCGCGCATCTTTGCCGGGCCCTTCAAAGGCAGTCATATCACGATCACGATCCGGAGGTCGAGCGAACCGGCGCCAGGGTTGGCCCTGATCGAGACAGACCAGACTGTGACTCACTTTGCTTTTCTGCCGCCCGGCATCGCGCCGACAGCCGAGGGATCCCTGCTCACCCACATGAAGTATGTGGCGATGGCGCGCGACGGCGCCTGGCATCTGATCGCCGCGCAAAATACGGCGGCGCTGCCTGAAGCCGCGCCGCCTCGGTGAGCAGCCCCCAACCGCCGAGGGGCACTCCTGCAAGCAACCGCCGGCGCTTCACTTGTCGCTGATGTGAAAGTCGTAGGTAAGCGCCTGCTTGGTATCGAAAGAACTGATCAGTCGAACCTTGCTCTTCTTGCCCTTGAACTCCGCCCAAATCTGGTAGTCGGTATCCGCGGGAAGCTGAGCGAAACGGTAGGTCCCGTTGGCGGTGGCGATCAGCGTACGAACGACGTTGGTCTTCTCATCCTGCAGGTAAACAATCGCCCCGGAGAGGGTGCTGTCGCCTGAGCCGAGCACCCGGCCTTCCACCGACTTCGCCATTCTCTGCGCGGGCGCCATGGAGGGTAGCAGGAGCAGGCAGAGCATGGCCAGACCGAGCAGACCCCGGCGTACGAGCTGCCAGGGGTGCTCCACCCGGCTAAACCTTGGTTGTTTTCCTTGCTGCTTCAAATCATTCCTCTTCTTCGTCGCTCATCGCGGGCTCGTCTTCGTCAATCTTCTCATCCACGCGGGAGAGTTCGAGTGGATCGGTGGCCACGATTTCGTATTCGGTACCGCACTCATCGCAGGTGACCGCATCACCCTCTTCAACATCGTCTGCATCTATGTCGAGCACGCTCTCGCATTCAGGGCAAAGCATAAAACCTCCAGGCTAAAAGGGTGAGTAGGTGGGATGTAGGCAGTGGCTGCCCCGTCTCCGGGATCTCGCCTGCTCGCATCCAAGAAGAGCCGGTGTCGTGGATCTGGTTGTATCGCGCCGCCTGTCATCAAAATGCAGCCTGTACGCATGAGCAATGACAACACGTAAGTACCGAATTCGAGGGAGAGCCACCATGCTGCCGCACCCCCCACAATCCGACCGTCGGAACCAGGCCTTTGCCTGCTTGCTGCTGCTGGCCGGGCAAGTGCTTTGCCTGGCAGCCGCGCCTCCTGCGTATGCCTGCTCTGACGGCCAAAGCCCTCCTCAGGATGCCAGTGCCGCGGCGATCGATTCCCGGAGTTCGACCCATTCCGGGCAACCGGACCTCGCCGCACCCCGGGACCCGCGCATTGCGGACGCGGTAGCAAGGATCGACACGGCGCGCATCGAAGCCATCATCGCGCGCCTGGTCGGCTTCGGGAACCGTAACACGCTTTCCAGCATGGCAGCCGACCTGCCGCCAGGCCAAGGGATCAACGCCGCCGCGGACTGGATCGAGGGGCAGTTCCAGCAGATCAGCGCGGGGTGCGGGGGCTGCCTGGAGGTCAAACGCGACACCTTTACCGAGACCCCGCAGAGTCGCATTCCGCAAGCCACCCGGCTCGCGAACGTCTATGCGATCCTGCGCGGCAACGACCCGGCACAGGCCGGGCGGATGTACCTGGTCACCGGGCACTATGACTCGCGCGCCACCGACACCCTGGACACCCACACGCCCGCTCCCGGGGCGAACGACGATGCGTCCGGGGTGGCCGTGAGCCTGGAGTCTGCACGGGCGCTCTCAAAGCTCAAGCTGCCTGCCACCCTCGTCTTTGTCGCCGTGGCCGGTGAGGAACAGGGGCTGAACGGCAGCCGCCACTTGGCCCACCTTGCCAGGAGCGAAGGCTGGCAGCTGGAGGGCGTGCTGAACAACGACATCGTGGGCGGCAACACCACTCCTGGCGAGACCGGGCAGGACAAGACAACGGTGCGGGTTTTCTCGGAGGGTGTGCCTCCATCGGCGACGCCGGAGCAGATGCACCAGGTGGAGCAGCTTGGCTATGAGAGCGATTCGCCCTCGAGGGAGCTGGCGCGCGCTATCGTTGATGTGGACCGGACGTACTTCGGCGGAGCTCCTGGCGGCGTGATTGCGGGCACAGCCGCGCCTGACTTTCATCCCACGCTGATCTTTCGCGCAGATCGTTTTCTGCGCGGCGGCGATCACACCTCGTTCAACAAGGAGGGGTTTGCAGCGGTGCGTTTTACCGAGTGGCGCGAGGACTTCAACCACCAGCACCAGGATCCCCGGTCGGTCAACGGGTTGGAGTATGGGGACCTTTTAAAGTATGTCGATTTTCGGTATGTGGCCAACGTCGCTCGCCTGAATGCGGCCACGCTGGCCACGCTTGCCGCGGCCCCCGCGCCGCCGGCCGAGGTTAAGGTAGTTACCAAGAACCTGGACAACGATACCACCCTCACCTGGAAGCCGGGCAACGGTGCGCCGGCGGGCACGCGGTATCGGGTGGTGTGGCGCGCGATCGCCGAGCCGATGTGGCAGTTTGCCCAGATGGCGGACCAAGGGACAACGATCACGCTCCCGGTTTCAAAGGACAACGTCATCTTCGGTGTGGAGGCGGTCGATGCCGCGGGCCATCGCAGCGTTGCTGTACCCCCTTTGCCGGCTCGCTAACTGGCGGGCTGGGGAGCCTTGCCCAGCCTTTGTTGTATTTTGACCCTGACCCGCCCTCGGCGAAGCGCCACAGAAAGCGTGCCGGCTGCTCTAGGGTCGAGCCTCGTCCTGCGCCCTTGGCATCTCTTCTACTGACGCTCTCCGAGTCGCAGGCTAGGCGCGGGACGAGCGCGAGGTAACTTCGCCACGCGGTGGATGAGGCAGGCATGGAAGCTCAGTGCACGGAAGCGCAAGACCCTATCCAGGATCACGTCGAGACCATCGCCACGCACGAGCAGGAGTTTCTTGCCCGGCGCACGCAACTGGAGCGATTCGGCGATGCTGTGGGCGCGTTTGCCGGCAGCCTCACCTTTGTCGGCATTCATCTCGGCTTCTTTGCCGCCTGGCTCGTGGTAAACACGATGCATGTCGGTCGATTGCGCCACTTCGATCCATTTCCTTTTTCGCTGCTCGGGACCAGCGTCGCCATGGAGGGGATCGTACTGTCCAGCTTCATCCTGATGCGGCAGACGCGCATGGGCCGGCGCTCGGATGAGCGGGATCACTTGATCCTCCAGATTCTCCTTTTATCGGAGCGCGAAATTACCGCGACGCTGCGGATCCAGCGTGAGATCGCCGCCAGGATTGGCCTGCATGCGCTGGCAGAAGACAAAGACACAGAAGCGCTCACCCAGCATACCTCGATCGACGAGATGGCCCGGACCATCAAGCAAAGTCTAATGGTCGAATAGAAGCCTCGAGCGCCAAGCCTGTGCAGGGCAGCAGGTTTTTGTCTCAGCGAGCGGCAGCCGGGGCAAGATTGGTGCATAGGAAATCAACGCCGATCATCAGCAGCCAGATCCACAAACCGAAACGCAGCGGGCGCCTGGGAATATGCGCCGCGGCCAGCATGCCAAAGCCGACGCCGAACAGGCCGCCCACGACCAGGTGCTGCAACAGGCCGGTAACGGCGCCGTGCGCAAACCCGTGGACGCCGCTGCCGGCGAGCGAGAGCAGGAAGCCGAAGACAATATCTGTGCCGACCACCTGTGCCGGGAGCAGCACGGTGAGCGAGAGCAGCGCGGCGGTGCCAAGCGCGCCCGCGCCGGCCGAGGAAAAACCCACTTCGGCGCCCACAGGAAGCATGAGCAACGGCATCCAGCGGCTACGATCACGCTTGCCCGCATCGACTTTCCCAGGTCGAAACGAGAAGACAATCTGCCAGAGCGCTGTCACGACGAGCACGCCACCGAGCAGCGCATTCATAACCTGCTTCGGTCCGTTTGCATCCAGGTGCCGCAGCAGCAGCGAGCCAACAAAGACGCCAGGCAGACCGCCGGCGAGCATCAGGCCGAGCACTTTCCAGGAGACCTGCCTGCGGGCAATCTGCGAGGGCACGAGCGCCAGCTTGACCGCGGCCGAAAACATGAGCCCGGTGGTGACAGCAACCGGGGTCGGCACATGAAGAAAAAGAATGAGCAGGGGCGTCGTGATGGTGCCTGCGCCAACGCCGGTGAGCGCGATGAAGAGTGCGATGACAAAGCCGATCGTGTACTGCATCTCGCCCTTCCGTAAGCGCGCCGAGGAGTAAGTTTAGGACTGAGCCGGGTCCGAGGGGCACTTAGTCGCGGAGAGGTTTGTTTCGTCCGCTCCGCTGCGCGTTTGCGTGACGGCAGGCGCCGCCTGGATGTGGATTCCACACTCAACCTTGCCGCCCGCCCACCGGCCCGAACGAGGGTTGTCCGGGTCGGTCGGCACCGAGGTACACGGCTCGCATCCAATGCTCGTGTAGCCCTTCTCATAAAGCGGCAACAACGGAATCTGAAAATGTGCGCAGGCATACCAGATGTCGCGCGTGGTCCACTCGGCAAAGGGGCTAAGCTTGCGTACGACCTTGCCACTTGGAAGCGCAAAGTCTGCGGCTTCTTCCAGCCCACTGCGGCTGCGCGCCTGCTCCCGTCGCAGCCCAGTAAGCCAGAGTTGATAATGGGCGACTGCAGCAAAGAGCGGTTCCACCTTGCGCAGGGCGCAGCAGCGATCCGGTGCGCTCCGGTGCAGCATACCGTGCTCGGCTTCCTGCTCTGCGACAGTGTTGGCGGGCTGCAGATTGATCAGGTTCAATCGCCAGTCTCGGGCGATCTGGTCGCGATAGGAATAGGTTTCCGCAAAGTGGTAGCCGGTGTCGAGAAACAGTATAGGGATCTGGGGACGCTGCTCGACCGCCAGCCTGGCCAGCAACACGTCTTCTGCCTGGAAGGAACAGGTAAGGCAAGCCTGGTCGGGTCCCGGCGCATGAGCGGCGGACTCGCGCGCGATGAGTGCGCGCACGGAATCGAGCTTTGCATGGAGCGCCGGGTCTATCGGATTCATCGCGCCGCTCCTCTTCCGGTCCATACGCCCGCCTTTTTCAGGAGTGCGAGCACAGCTTCGACGTCGCCCCCATGAGAACCTTCCGTATTTGTAATTGTCCTAGATAGATGTCTGCCTATGCTTGCCTCGGCACGCCCAGGGGCTGCAGGCACAAGAGTGATCGCGATGCCGCCGCCGCTTGTGATCGCCTGCTGCAGAGCCGTATCTCCCGGTTCGCACCAAAACACCGTGGCACCGTGATCGAGCAGCGCTCGCTCGACGGCCCTTGCGAAAGCGACGGTGCCGGTTAGCGCGAGATGGGCTCCAGTATGACCCCAACGCCGTGCCCGCTCCTCTGCGGTCACCGGTGCTGTGTCTTGACCGGGTGCGGAAGCAAGCAGATCGCCGAGCACCTCGCGCACCATGCCTGCAGCGGCGGTGGCGTTTGTCTCCGGGTCAATCAGGACAAAGCTCCCCATGTCTCGATTCGCCGAGTAAAGGTCAAGCGCAAGCGGCTGAACGGTGTCTATCTCGACGAGGCCGATGCCGTTGATAGAAAGGGTGGTGGCCTCGCTGCGGCTGAGGTCGGCGACTTGGACGCTGTAACGAAGGGCACGCACCGAGGCCTGCACGGTGCGACTGGTGTGCTTGAGCAGGTAGCGCTTGCCCAGTTTGAGTTCCTGCTCACTCATCCATACCAGCGAAGCGCTCAAGCTACGCGCAACGTGGGCGGGGCTCTCCGGGGTAACGAGCAGGTCGCCTCGACTGATGTCGATCTCGTCTCTAAGCGTGAGGCAGACGGAGAGGGGTGAGGTCGCTTCTGCGAGTTCTCCATCGTAGGTAACGATCGAGCGCACGGTCGTGCGCTGCTGCGAGGGAAGCACGAGCACGGGGTCCCCGGGCTTCACGGTGCCTGCGCTGATCTGCCCTGCGAAGCCGCGGAAGTTGTGGTGCGGCCGGAGCACGCGCTGCACAGCAAAGCGGAAGGGCGCCAGGGTCGCGCGCCCGGTTGAAGGAATGTTTTCGAGCAGGGCCAGCAGCGTTGGGCCGCCGTACCAGGGCATGTGCCCGCTCGCGCGCGCCACGTTCTCTCCGGCAAGCGCACTTACCGGTACAAAGTGAAGAACGCTCGAATGATGTTCTTCCAGGCTTCCGAAAAAGCGTGCAAAGTCGGCGCGTATCCGAGAGTAACTCTGCTCGGAATAGTCGACCAGATCCATCTTATTGACAGCAACGATGATGTGCGGCACCGCGAGTAACGCGGCGATGTAGGCATGGCGGCGCGACTGCACCAGCACGCCCTTGCGCGCATCCACCAGCACGATGGCCACGTCGGCAGTGGATGCCCCTGTCGCCATGTTGCGCGTGTACTGTTCGTGGCCCGGAGTGTCGGCAATGATAAACTTGCGCCGCCGGGTTGCGAAATATCGATAAGCTACATCGATCGTGATGCCTTGCTCGCGCTCGGCTCTTAGTCCATCGGTAAGCAGCGCCAGGTCCAACCGGCCCTCGCCCGCGCTGCCCTTGCCTACGATCGCGCTAAGTTGATCTTCGTAGACATTCTGCGTGTCATAGAGAAGGCGCCCGATCAGAGTCGACTTTCCGTCATCAACGCTGCCGGCCGTCGAAAAGCGCAACAGGTCTTTGCCTCGCTCTTCTGCGAGGAATGTCTCCACATCAAACGGCGCAGCGGGCACGGCCCCAGGTACTTGGTCCGGAGTGCGCTCGGCGTCCTGGAGCGAGAGGGTCTTGTCGGACAGGGCTGCCACTAAAAGTAACCCTCACGTTTCTTCAATTCCATGGAGCCTTCCTGGTCGTGATCAATGACGCGGTTGGCCCGTTCTGAAGAGCGAAACCCAAGCAGCTCGGCGATGATCTTCGGCAGGGTGTCGGCCTCAGAGCGAATGGCGCCTGTGCATGGGCTGCAGCCAAGCGAGCGCAGACGCGATCGAACCATCGTCGGCTCCTCGCCTGGGCGCACAACAAAGCTTTGCTCGAATGGCAGCAGCGTGTCTCCGCGCACGTACATGGGCCGCTCGCGCGCGTAGTAAAGGTCAACAATGGGGATCGATTCTTCGTAGATATACTGCCACACATCCATCTCGGTCCAATTCGATAGAGGAAAGACGCGAATGCTTTCGCCGGGATGAATGCGCGGGTTGTAGAGGTTCCACAGTTCCGGGCGCTGGTTCTTCGGGTCCCATTGACCCTCCTTATCCCGAAAAGAGTAAATGCGCTCTTTCGCGCGGGCTTTTTCCTCGTCGCGCCGCGCGCCGCCGAAGGCCGCAGTAAAGCCGTAATGGGCCAGGCCCCCCAGCAGCGCCTGCGTCTTGAGCAGGCCGCAACAGCGTTTTGTATCAAGCGTGACCGGGTTTACGCCTGCGCCGATTGCGGCCTCGTTGCGCCACACGAGCAACTCCGCTCCTGCGTCGCGTGCCGCCTGGTCACGAAATGCAAGCATCTCGCGGAACTTGAAACCGGTATCGATATGCAGCAGCGGAAATGGAAGCGGTGCAGGATAAAAGGCTTTTTGCGCCAGCCGCAGCATGACAGAAGAATCCTTGCCGATCGAGTAAAGCATCACGGGCTTCTCAAACTCCGACGCGACCTCGCGCAGGATATGGATGCTTTCCGCTTCCAGTCGGCGGAGGTGGCTCAAAGGGGCCAGATGGATAGGCGAGGCGGGACGTGCTTGCAGGCTGGTGATCATCGTGGACTCCTGGAGCAAGGAGAGCAAGGAGCGTGCGCCCGCCCCTCACAAAGGTAGAGTTTAGAACAGCAGCTTGAGGCTGATCTGAATTTGCCGCGAAGTGGCAGCGCTGGTAATGACTCCGGCCGTGGGACTGGTGACCGCCGCAGCATTTTGACTCGCTGCACTGCCCTGGCTCGCGCCGGAGGAATACACAACTTCGTTCGGCGTGCCCAGATTGGTATGGTTCAGCACGTTGAAGAACTCGCCGCGCAACTCCGCTCGTACACCCTCTGCAAGGGCCGTGCTCTTGGCCAGTGAGAGATCCCAATCCGTGTAGTTTGGGCCGGTGAGCGTGTCGCGACCCAGATTGCCGACGGTCCCGTAGGCAGGCGCAGAGAATGCGGCTGGATTGAAGAACTGGGCGACGCGGGCAGCAGAAGACCCTGATGCGTAGCGGCGACCGGTAAAGTGTGGATTGCTGTCTGGACGAACGGGATTTCGCGTGTCGCCGCTGCCGGTCGGGTTGTAGCCGAGCTGCGGTGAGAAGGGAAAGCCGGATTGGACACTGACGATGGAGGCGAGCGTGAAACCCTCGATCGCATGGTTGATCAGCGGCCCGGCGCTGCTTGCAAGTGCGCGCCCTTTGCCGAGAGGCAAGTCGTAACTGCTGTTGATCGCGGCCAGGTGACGTACATCGGTGGCCGCCGGACCCCAGTCCAACCTTGGCAATCCCGGGACCGAAACAAATGCAGGCGTATTTGCAGACACGCTTGTGTTCCAGGCAGAACCATCGTCCAGATTGCGCGCAAAGGTGTAATTCGCGCGCAGCGCGAACCCCCGTGAAAAGCTCCGCCGCAGATCTACCTCAAGCGCATGATAGGAACTGGAGCCGGACGAGAACCACGAGGTCGTGTTGCTCACCAGAGGATTCCTCTTGTTCGTCGATGGATAGTAGACGGTGCCCAGAGCCAAGCTTGCCGGGCACTTAGTTGCTTGGCAGAGCTGGAAAGCGGGTTCGTTCAAGTCGCCCGAGAGGATTTGATGATCGCCATGGGAGCCGGCGTAGCCAAGGGTGAGCGATGTGGAGGGCGAAAGCTGCTGCTCGATGCGAAGTGTCCAGGCAAGCACGCTTGGCGTCGCGATGTCGCTCTGCACAGTCGACGGGGAGACAAGACCGGCAGTGCCCGTGGTAGGCGCAGCGATCGACACATTGCTATAGGTATAGGTTGTATTCAATGGCGCCGCCTGGTCAAAGCGGTAGTTGAGGGTGTCGAGCAGCGAGTGATGCAGGCCGACGCTGGCGCGCAGCGCTGTTCTGCCGCGCCCCGCAACGTTCCAGGCCAGGCCCAGGCGCGGCTCGGGCAGAAAGGCAGCACGATTGTTGGTCAAGCCGGACGCGCCCACGGTCGGGTCAGTGTTGATGACGCCATCGGTGAAACCGTATCTGGCCGCACGGCCGTGCGCCTCATTCCAGCCGTTGCTTGACTCAATCCGTATTCCTGCGCGTACTTCGAGCTCAGGCGTTACTTCGATCGTATCTTCGACAAAGCCTGCACCCATCCAGCTGGTCCAGTTGAGCGGCGTAGGAGAAGGTACCGCGGTAAAGGTTTTGATCGCGCCTTTCAGGAAAGCCTGCAGGTTTGCAAACGATGCCTGCCCATCCTGATCCTGCGCGAGGTTGTCGTTCGACTGCACCCACTGCGCCCAGCCGCCGAACTCCAATTGATGCCGGCCTCGCGCATAGTAGATATGATCGTCGGCCGTGTAGAGATTGCGCGTGGTTGTATTGTTTGAGCCGACATTTGCACCTGCGCCGGTAATTTGCGAGGATCCATTGGAAGCCGTCGAGCCGGCGATCACAATGGCACCCACGGCCTTGCCGGGCAAGAAGCCGGGCGCACCGGTAGGCGTGGACCCGAGAAAATAAAAGTTCGCACGCGAGAAGCCAGCGCGAGCCGTGTTTAGCAGGCGCGCAGAAAAAACGTGCTGCTGCTGCGCGCTCAGTACCTGTTCACGCAGCGTTTCGTCAATCAGCGAGAGCGGGTTCTGCGTGGGTGTATGCGCGGCCGAATCATCGACCGTGTACACCAGGAAAAGCAGGTCATTTGGGGTGAGGTTCTCGTCAAAGCGCGCTGTGCCGAAGTCTTCGCGGATGCGCTGTAGCGGGTTCGAGTAAGCCTGGGCGATGCCGGAGGAAAAGCCCGTCGTGGGTTCCAGCAGCTCAGCCCCATTCTGTGCCGGCCACAGTTTCAAAAGCGAAGCAACGCCTGTCGCCAGGCCGACGTAGGTCTCGCCGCCTTCGCCATCGGGCAGGTAGCCCTCGCGGGCTCGGGAGTCGGGCACAAGCGTCACGTCACTCAGGCCAAGCATCTGGCGGTAGCCTTCGTAGTTCCCGAAGAGAAACGACGTATTGTGCCGCAAGGGTCCACCGAGTGCCACGCCAAAATTGTTGCGTTCGAAGTGCGGGATCCTCTGCTGGTCAAAGTAATTGCGTGCATCAAACACCGAGTTGCGCAAGAACTCGTAAGCCGAGCCGTGCAGCGCATTTGTGCCCGAAGATGTGACGATTGAGATCTGCGCTCCATCCCGTTTGCCGTATGCGGCCGCGTAGGTGTCGGCCATGACGTTGAATTCGCGCACCGCTTCTACGCCAAGCAGCTGTCCGCTGGTGCCGCCCGGCGTCACGTTGATCAGCGAGGCTCCCGTGTACTCGATGCCGTTGAGCAGGAAAAGATTGTCCTGCGGACGGCGGCCGGAGATCGAGAACATGTTGCCAACCGAGGAGTTCGATGTGCCGATCGAACCCGATCGCTGCGTGGTGTAGTTCACTGTCGCGGGATTGAGCGTCAGCAGTTGATCGTAGGAGCGGCCGTTCAACGGCAGGCCTTTGACCTGCCGCTCGCTCACCAGGCCCGACGCTTCCTCGGTCGATGCATTCATGGCAACGGGCGCGGCGGCGATTGTGACCCGTTCGGCCACCGGGCCAACGGTGAGCAAAACATCGACACGGAGTGCCTGGCCCACGGCAAGCTCGATGCCTGACCGGTTTTGTGGTGCAAAACCCTGTTCGACAGCCTCGACGCTGTAGCTCCCCACGGGCAACGAGGCTGCCACATAGATACCGCTGGCATCGCTCTGCAGGCGACGCTGCGTGCCGGTTTCGAGATTGCGAATGAGCACGCGGGCGCCGGAAACAGGGGCGCCGGTCTGGTCGGTGATCGCCCCGCTGATGGTACCGCCAACGGCTTGGGCGTGGAGCGCGCCGGCCGCCACAAACCAGGCTGCGAAGGAAGAGAGAAGCCGCGCGCGCGCAGCCGGTGTTGCTTGGATCGAGCGAATCATGGGATCGAATCCTCGAGTGACAGCAGGGCTGACTTGGGCAGAAGAATGGAACAGGCTCGGGCCTAAGAAGAAAGCAGAGGGCGGCAACAACAACAGCGGGAGGCGCGGCGCGGTTGGGTGCCGCGGCAGCGATCGCAGGGGACCGAAGATTGAGGATACACGGTCAATCGTAAGTCCTTGATGGAGGTCATGAGCATGGGGCTGCCTGAGGGCCAGAGCGCATCTTTAG
>CAZZYH010000023.1:0-20859 GCA_964658225.1 Vulcanimicrobiota bacterium
CGCACCGAAACGCCGCACCGAAGTCGCCACACCGAAGCCCGCCGGGGCCGAGCCAGACGAACCCAGCCAAATGCCCGATCCGGGATTGCCCTCGCCCCCTCGGCCGGTACACCGCGCGCGGCGTCTCCTGCTCTCGAAACACCAGGCCGCGCCGAGCAGGCACAGGCTTGGATGGGGCGCTTCCGCGTGGCTGCGACTCACCCTTTGAAAGCATTGCGTGGCGGGCTGAACTCCGGAGACCTTCCCCCCGGGCTACGGAGTTGTCGTCGGCGAGGCTTCACTCGCCCAGGGCTTGCCTTCAAAGCCGTGGTGCCAGATGGAGACGATCCTGGCTGTGTCGGCGACGGTGTGCGACGGGTCCCCCTGGACGAGCAGAAAGTCTGCCTGCTCGCCCGGGGTGATGGTGCCGAACAATGGCTTGGCGGCGGGCGCGGCTCCGTCCTCGGCGGCCATGCCCATGCCAAAGATCACTGCGTTGTTCTCCGTTGCGCAGTGGATTGCCTGCACCGGGGTGAGGCCGGCGGCAACCATCAGGGCCAGCTCGCGATGCTCGGCATAGCCGGGGAGACGCACCGGGTTTGCCCCCGAGTCGGTGCCGAAGCCGATCTGCACGCCGGCATCATAGAGCCGCTTGAGGTTGCGGCTGGCCATGGCGAAGTCCGCGCGGTGATGCGCCGTGTCGGGGTCGGCGGCAACCTTCTTGCGGTAGGTGTCGGAGCGAAGCACGGCAAGCTCCCCGGGGGTGGTCGCGCGGATCAGGAAGGGATCGTTCAGCAGCTCGGGGTGATCGGCGAAGGCGAAGAAAGAGTCATCGACGGTCAGCGTGGGCAGGTACCAGGTTCCATGCTGCTTCAGCAGCCGGATCAGTTCGGCGTCGACGGGCTGGTCGCGGACACTGTGCGCCAACACGTCCACCCCGGCTTGCACTAAAGCCTTGGCGTCGGCCAGGTAGAAGATGTGCGCGGCCACGGGCGTGTGCTGCTTGTGCGCCTCATCGATGATGGCCGTGTAGATCTCCGGCTGCATCTTGGGTTTGGTGCCGTAGAGGTCGTCCACCCAGATCTTGATGAAGTTGGTGTGGCGGGCCGCGGCCGCATCGACCGCCCTGCGGGCTTGGTCGGGGGAGGTGGGCTGATCGAGCTGGTCGGCCGAGTGCTTGAGCGGCGGCGCGCCTCCATTGGCGCCGATGCCATGGTCGGCCACCAGCACGGTCGCGCCGTCGAGTGCGCCGGCCTGCTGCTGCTCGCGGACCCGGTAGACAAGGTCGCGGTTGAGGCCGAGCGAGATCATGCCGGTGACGCCGTAGTGCTCATACTGGCGCAGCTCGGCCAGTACGTGGGGCAGCGTGTAGTAGTACGCGCTGTTCTCGGCGCCGTCTACCAGCGCCAGGTGCCCGTGAGCGTTGAGCAGGCCGGGCAGAAGGGTAAGACCCTGGCCCTCGATCACCCGCGCGCCCGCGGGGAGCCTGCGACTGGGAACGGCGGGTGCGACGACCTGGATGAGGCCGCCGGTGAAGATCACGGTCATATTCGGGCGCGGCGCGGCGCCGGTGCCGTCGATCAATCGCACGTGCTCGATCACCGTGGTTTGCGCGACCAGGGGGCAGACCGCGAACACGGTCGAAAGAAAGAGGATCAGGGTGCTTCGGCAGAACTGCATGCCGGTTCAGACGCGAAGCGGGGCCATTCTGCCGTCTGCCTGGGCTCGTTGCTCGCTGCAAAACTCGAACGAGCCCTGACTTCGGACCGGGTTGTTGCGGCTGCGGTCGATCGAGACCGCCTTGCTCTAGGGGATGCTCCCGCGTTTGTTTGCGATCGGCGAGCGTCGGCAGGGTAGGCGAAAGGCTGCTGCGCCGGTTGCCGTCTCCTGCGGCCGGCTTCTGCAATGAAGAACTGCGCCCGGTTTACAAGAGAGGGTGGATAGCCTATGTTTTCATTCCTAGGGAGAACCACTCGAACCATGCCTGGAAAGTCTGCCGCGCTCCTTGCCTGCCTGCTCGCCTCTGTCGTCTCGCTGCCGCTGCCTGCCCAGGCCGCGCCCGATCTTCTTGCCGCAACCCCGCCGATGGGCTGGAATAGCTGGAACCACTTCGCCGGCCGCGTGACCGATGCCGACGTGCGCGCGGCAGCCGACGCGCTGGTTGCCAACGGTATGCGCGATGCCGGCTACATCTACGTGAATATCGACGACACCTGGGAGGCCAAGAAGCGCGGACCGCATGGGGTAATCCAGACGAATGAGAAATTTCCTGACATGAAAGCCCTGGCCGACTACGTGCACTCGAAAGGACTGAAGCTCGGTATCTACTCCTCGCCCGGGCCGAACACCTGCGCCGGCTACCTGGGCAGCTACAAGCACGAGCAACAGGATGCGAAGACCTATGCCGCCTGGGGCATCGACTACCTGAAGTACGACCTGTGCGGCTTTCGCAAGATCCAGGACAAGAAGTACGGCAAGCTGACGCCGCAGAATGCGGCGGGCCGCTTCGCGATGGAGCGCGCGGCCTACGAGAAAATGCACCAGGCGCTGCTCGCAACCGGCCGGCCGATCGTCTACTCGCTCTGCCAGTACGGTCAGGATGATGTATGGAAGTGGGGCGCAGCTGTCGGCGGCAATGCCTGGCGGACCACCGGCGACATCGAGGACACCTACAAGCGGATGACCGAGATCGGCTTCTCCCAGGCCGGGCTGGCCAAGTATGCCGGACGAGACGAAAATGGGGGCCACTGGAACGATCCGGACATGCTCGAGGTCGGCAATGGCGGCATGACCGAGGACGAGTACCGCACCCACATGACGCTCTGGGCTGTGCTTGCCGCGCCCCTGCTGGCCGGCAACGACCTCAGCAAGATGACGCCGGAAACCCTGGCCATGCTGACCAACAAGGATGTGATCGCCATCGACCAGGATGCGCTCGGCAAGCAGGGCGACCGGGTATGGGCGGAAGGCTTCTCCGAGATCTGGTCCAAGCCGCTCAGCGGCGGGGGCTATGCAGTGGCCATCTTCAATCGGGCTCCTGAGGGCAAGCAGATCCCCTTCAACCTGAGCCAGGTGGGCGCCAGAGAGGGCGCGACCCTGCATGATGTCTGGGCCGGCGCCGACGTAGAAGCGCCGGGCGGCAGCTATTTGGCGACCGTGCCCAGCCATGGCGTCGTTCTGCTGCGCGTAGGGCAGTAGGGCGAAGAACCGCCGCGCGGTGAGCAGCGGCCGTGCTGCCCCGACCGGCCGGGCAGTCGTACCCGCCGGTCGGCCGATTGCGCCGCCGAACGAGAGAAAGGGGTCCTGAGCCGAGTCTGGCCCTATCTTTTGTACCGCACGGCGCGACGCGACCTGCCCGGGCGCGTAGAATAGTGGGAGAGAGTACGCGCCTCAATTGGTCTGTGTTATGAGGCTCTGTGCCCATTGCCGCTATGAGTGCTACGCATCTGGAACCCGCCGCCCAAAGTCTTGCCTCTCCGCTCCTCCACGAACAGGTTTTCGCGATCTATCGCCGGTGGGGTTACCTGCAGGCGAAGCTCGATCCCCTCGGTCAGTATCTTGCCGAAGCGCCTCTGCCGGAGGATTTGCCGGAGCTGGCCGGCGCAGAAGCGCAGGTCAGGCTTGAGGTAGAGTCGGCGCGCGCGGTTTACTGTGGGACGGTGGGCGTCGAATTCATGCACATCCCGGACCGGCGCCGGCGCCAATGGCTTGTGGACCGCCTCGAGGCGCAACCTGTCCCGGTTTCCAAGTCCGGTCAGCGCCGAGTGCTTGACCTGCTCGTACGCGCGGACCTCTTTGAGCAGGTGATCCAGTCGCGCTACCTGGGCACCAAGCGTTTTTCGCTCGAAGGCGTAACCGCGCTGATCCCGTTCCTCGACGAGCTGCTCACCCAGGCCGGCGTCCTCGGCGCTACCAAGGCGATGATGGGCATGAGCCATCGCGGGCGTCTGAGCGTGATGGTGAACACGTTCGGCAAGCAGCCGGCGCATATTTTTTCAAAGTTCGAGGACGTAGACCCGCGCAGCTTTCTAGGTGGCGGGGATGTGAAGTACCACGTCGGCGCAACCGCTGAGTACACCACCCGCGAAGGGAAAAAGCTCAGCCTGCACCTGGTTTCGAACCCTTCGCATCTTGAGGCGGTCGACCCGGTAGCGATGGGCCGCGCGCGCGCCAAGCAGGTGCGCATCGGCGAGCAAGGCATCGAGCAGGTGCTGCCGATCGCAATCCATGGCGATGCCGCGTTTGTTGGACAGGGCGTGACGGCTGAAACCCTGAACCTGGGCGGCATTGCCGGCTACTCGGTCGGCGGCACGATACACGTGATCGTCAATAACCTGATCGGCTTTACAGCCGAGCCGGACGAGGTCTCTTCTACGCGCTTTGCCTCCGACGCGGCAAAGCGGTTGCCGATCCCGGTGTTTCACGTAAATGCGGAAGATCCCGATGCCGTGGTCAGGATTGCGGCGCTCGCAGCCCAGTATCGCTACGAGTTCCAGTCCGACGTGGTCATCGACCTGGTTGGCTATCGCCGACATGGGCACTCCGAGGTCGATGATCCCACGATCACGCAGCCGCTGCGCTACGCCCGGATCAAAAAGCATCCTTCGCTTTCCGAGATCTACGCTCAGCAGCTAGGGATCGATATTGCCGACCAGGTGCGCGAGGTGCAGGCCGAGTTTGTGACCGCGCAGCGTGCGGCCACAGAAATACAAAAGATTACTTCGCTCTCGAAGCTGCCGGAGTACTGGTCGCCCTACAAGGGCGGACCCTATAAGCCGGAGTATGAGGTCGAGACCGGGCTCGCTCGCGAGCGGATCCAGGCGCTCGGCGACCGGCTGGCCTCGTATCCGGCGACCTTCCACGTGCACGCAAAACTGAAAAAATTGCTGGAACAGCGAGCGGAAATGAGCGCTGGCGCCCGGCCTTTTGACTACGGTATGGCTGAGGCCGTGGCCTTCGCGTCGCTTCTTGAAGCTGGCATGCCGGTGCGCCTGAGCGGACAGGACTCTGAGCGCGGAACCTTCAATCAGCGCCACTCGGTGCTGATCGACACGATCGATGAGAGGCCCTTTGTGCCACTCAATCATGTTGCAGAGCGACAGGCAGCCTTTGAAGTGTACAACTCTGCGCTGTCTGAGGCCGGGGTGCTCGGGTTTGAATACGGCTACAGCCGCGACATGCCCGAGTCGCTGGTGCTCTGGGAGGCGCAATTCGGAGACTTTGCCAACGGCGCCCAGGTCATCATCGATCAATTTATTGCCGCCGGCGAGGATAAGTGGGGCCTGCTGTCGCACGTTGTGCTGCTGCTGCCGCATGGGTACGAGGGGCAGGGGCCGGAGCACTCCTCGGCGCGCGTGGAGCGCTACCTGCAACTGGCAGCGCGGGACAATATGCAGATCGCCCAGCCATCGACCGCCGCGCAGTACTTCCATCTGTTGCGGCGCCAGATGCTGAGGCCCTGGCGCAAGCCGCTGGTTGTCTTTACGCCCAAGAGCATGCTGCGCCATCCCAGCGCTGTTTCGCCGATCGAAGATCTAACTTTTGCGCACTTTCAGAACGTGCTGCCCGAGACGCAGATCACCGAGGCCAAGCGGCTGTTGCTCTGCACCGGCAAGATCGGGCATGAGCTGCGGATCGAGCGGGAGAAGCGTGGCGATACCTCGACCGGCATTATCTTTGTTGAGCAACTCTATCCCTGGCCCGAGGCTGAATTATGCGCGGCCATCGACGCGCATCCTGAGTCCCATGAAGTGGTGTGGGTGCAGGAGGAGCCGGAGAACATGGGGGCGCTCTCCTTTGTGATGCCGCGGCTGCGCCGGATGGTGGGCGGCCGGCATGTGCTCTCGATCAAGCGCTCGGCGGCCGCGAGCCCGGCGACCGGAAGTCCGAAGGCGCATGAGATGGAGCAGCGCACCTTGATCGATCTCGCGCTGAGCCACGGGCTGCATGAGAAGGCGCGCGCGGGTAAGTAGGTCGCGGGAAGCAATGAGGAAAGAGCCGAAACTTTGTATGGCTCATCCCGTCCAGGGCCCACCGGATGAGTCGAGCTCGTCCTGAGGATGTGCATGCCTTGCGGAGTTCGCCTGCACTAGAAATTCGACAAGGTCCTGAGTAGCCGCTTCGCTACAGGACCGAAAGAAGAATGCTGAAGCGCCCATTTTCGTCGCTTCTCCAATGGCTTGCAAGGACGCCGCAGCCTCAAGCGCGTTCTTTGAGCTCCACTCCGGATTGTTCAAGTCGATGGCCAGAGGTGTTTCGTGGGTTCAGGTAGAGGACCTGGAAGCATAAAGCCATGCTTTTGAAAGTCAACAGAGTGGACTCCCGCGCCTCCTGCAAATTGCCCCCCAGAGTCTCCAATTGTCTAGCAGCCAAAGGCGATCGTCTACTGATCAAGCCTTGACTGGACTTCAGCAGCAACCTTCTTCAATTCCGGGAGTACGTCGCCTAGCCGGACCGGATCGGCGGTTTTGGCTCCCAGCGCGAAGTAGAGTGCACTGTAGAGAGCAAACAAGCGGTTGTAAGTCTCGTGGGCTCTTGGTTCCGGGTCGTAAGTCTTGTAGCCAAGGCATAGTTTCGCTTGCGCCTCTTCAATCGACGCAAAGGCGCCGGCGGCAACCAAGGCGAAGATACCCGAACCTAAGGAAGTCGGGATGCCGTCTGGCACCAAGACCGGCTTGCCTAGGACGTCGGCGTAGACCTGGTTCAGCACTGCGTTGTTCTGAGGGATGCCCCCGGCATTGATGACGCGTTCGACCGGGACGCCGTTCTCCGCCATGCGCTCAAGGATGATGCGCGTGTGCAAGGCTGTGCCTTCGATGGCGGCGAACAGTTCGTCCTGCGCGGTGTGAATCAGGTTCCAGCCTAGCGTGACTCCGCCTAACTCGGAATTGACCAGGACGGTGCGATCGCCGTTGTCCCAGCTCAAACGCAGCAGACCTGTCTGGCCGGCGCGGTACTGCTCGAGGCCCTTGGCTAAGTCGCGAACCTTGGTTCCGGCGCGGCGTGCAATTGCTTCGAAGATATCGCCGGTCGCAGAAAGACCGGCCTCGACACCGGTAAAGGCCGGATGCACGCTGCCAGGCACGACTCCGCATACGCCCGGCACCAGGGTCGTTTTTTTCTCCATGGCGATAATGCAGGTCGAAGTACCGACGACGTTGACCACATCCCCCTCGCGGCAGCCTGCGCCGATCGCGTCCCAGTGCGCGTCGAAGGCGCCGACCGGGATCGGGATGCCGGGCTTCAACCCCATCTTCTCGGCCCAGTGCGGCGAGAGCGTTCCGGCGAGATGATCGGAGGTTTCGTAACTACCCTCGAACTTAGCGCGGATGCCTTCAAAGAGCGGATCGAGTTTCGTAAAGAAGGATTGCGGAGGCAGGCCGCCCCAGCGCGGGTTCCACAACCACTTATGACCCATCGCGCAGACACTGCGCTTGACTAACTTCGGATCAGTAATTCCGGCCAGCGTGGCCGCAACCATATCGCAGTGCTCGAAGGCTGTCGCTAACTCGGCCCGCCGCTCCGGGTGGTGCCGCATCCAGTGCAGCAGTTTGGCAAAGCCCCACTCATGCGAGTAGACACCGCCGCACCAAGCAATGGCTTCGAGCTTCTCTTCATGCGCGAGCGCGGTGATCTGCTGCGCTTCCAGCTTGGCCCGGTGATCGCACCATAAGTAGTACTCACCGAGCGGTTGCATGTCTTTATCGACCATGACCACGCTCGAGCCCGTCGTATCGAGTGCGATCGAGGCAATGGTCGAGCCGGCGACCCCGGTCGCGGCCAGGACCTTCTGCGTAGCGGCGACAAGCGCGTTCATCTGATCGTCATGCGATTGCGTAGCGTAGTCAGGGTCCTCTCGCTTGCGATGCAAGGGGTACTCGGCCGAGGCTGTACCGAGGCGCCCGCGTTCGCTGTCAAGAAGCGTGACGCGGGTGCTGAGTGTGCCGAAATCTACGCCTGCGACGATCGTGCCGGGCATTCTAATCTCCAATCAGCCGCTGCTTGGCTCGGATGACGAGCCTTCCTCGAAACGCTACCCCTGGCAGCGGGCTTATGCTTCGATCGCGTCGTGGTGGTGCATCTCCCAGCCCAAATAGGTGGTCGCGGCTTCGTAGACGGGCGCGGCTACTGTCGAGAAGTTCGCCGCGACGTGGTGCTCGTAAGCGTTGCGGCAGATAAAGTGCAGCAGCTTCTGCATTTTCGGAATACGCACAACACCGGCGCCGCCAAACGTTTCCAGCGGATCGTTGGTAAATTCTCCCTCGCCGACATAGCCGCGCATCTTGCCGTTCACATCGTCGGTTGAGAAACGCAGATAGCTCATCGCGCCCGCTTTTACACGGCCCACGCAGGTGCCGAAGGTGTTCTCTTTGCCGACCGTGCCTGCAATGATGGCCTGGAAGTCCATGACGACCGACTCAAAGAAATGCTTGGGCAGGTTGGCGCAGTGAAAGCAGACCGCCTTGTCCGGATCGTCGCCGTAATTGTTGTTCCAGTCCAGCAGCGCGCTTGGCGTTTCTGAGGCGAGCGCCAGGCCGTACATGCTGAGCACCCCGGCCACGTCGGTTTCGCAGGCGGACGAAAACAGATTTTCGCTCATCATGCTCATTACCGTGCAGGGAACCACGCCAAAATACTCTTCAAGAGAAGTCCAGCACTGGATGGCCGAGATGGTGCAGTAAGTCTCCTTCATCCAGCCATCGATCACGGCGCCGAGCTTAGCCATTTTCAGCAGCGCTTCTTCAGGGATGCCAGAGGTAGGCACGTACGATTTGATGGCCGCGAGCTTAGACTGTGCGGCGTCATCGTGGTCGGTGAGCCGCTGAATGCGGCCAAGAATCTCGGATAGGTCGAGCGTCTCGACAGAAATGCCGTGGTGCTCCAGGATCTTTTCCGAGTAGCGCACCGTGTTGAATGCCGCGGGGCGCGCGCCGATGGCGCCGATGCGCAGGTTCTTGAAGCCGTTCACCACGCGGCAGGTCGCCGCGAACTTCGCCAGGTCAGCGGCGAAGGCGGCAGACTGCGGTGCGACCGTGTGCAGGGCGGTGAGCGAGTAGGCAATGTTGTACTGCTGCAGATTATTGCAGGCCGACATCTTGCCGCAGAAGCTGTCCCGGCGGTGCGAGATCTTCATTGTCTCGGTCCGGTCAGGTGTAGCCTGGACGAGCACGGGAACCTTCAGGCCGGAGAGCCGAATCGCATCGACGATGGCACGCTCTTCGCCGAAGTTCGGCAGGGTGACAAGAATGCCGTCGATCACCTCGGCATGGGCCTTGAAGAGCGCGGCACAGTGGCGCGCATCGTCCGGGGTCTGCACGGCCCCATGCTGGGTCTGCTCAGGCGAAAGAATGACGTACTTGTAGCCGAGCTTTTCGAGCACGGAGATCATATCTCCGTGCCCTTCTTTGGCGAGGTGGTGGGGGAAGAATCCGCGGCTGCCAACGATGACACCGAATGTAAGTTGCTTGCTCATGGTCTTTCCTTGTCCTGTCCCGGGCTGGAGAGTGGAGGCGTTAATGTGTAGCAGTTACGGTTATGATAAGGGGCTGATGCGCCTGCGAGGGCCGAGGCCAGGCAGCACTTACCTCTGTCCATAGGTAGCGGTGGCGCCGTGCTTGCGAAAGTAGTGCCGGTCGAGCAGCGATTGCGACACGCCGGTTGTCTCGGGGTTCAGCATCACGGTGCGCAAACCGATGCGCGCTACTGCTTCAAGCACCACCGCATGGTGCGCCGCATCGTGCGCGGTCTTGCCCCAGGCAAAGGGTGCGTGCCCGGCCACGAGCACGCCCGGAACCGCATCCGGGTCCAGAGTGCGAAAGCGCCGCACGATCGCTACGCCGGTATTGAGCACGTAGTCGCCGGCAATCTCCTCCGGGGTGAGCTCCTCGGTTACCGGCACCTCGCCGTAAAAGTAGTCGGCGTGGGTGGTGCCGAATGCGGGGATCGGCCTGCCGGCCTGCGCCCAGGCGGTCGCGTATTCAGAGTGGGTGTGGACGATGCCGCCGAGGGTCGGGAAGGACCGGTAGAGGAGCAGGTGGGTGCCGAGGTCAGAAGATGGCTTCAGAGTGCCTTCGACGATCTTGCCATCGAGATCGGTGATGACCATGTCGTCGGCAGTCATCGACTCGTAGGGCACGCCGCTGGGCTTGATCGCGACCAGGCCGCTGGCGCGATCGATGCCGCTCGCGTTGCCCCAGGTGTAGAGCACCAGGCCGCGGCGCACGAGTTCAAGGTTGGCCTCGAGCACCTCTGCCTTCAACAAATCGAGCATGGCGCGGGATCCTTCGTAAGCTGCGTTGTGGGTGAGAGGTTGCTTTACGCGTGCGCAGGGGCGGCAAACGTTTTCTCCCACTAGCGAGGCTAAGCGTTCTACACTGGCCGAGTCAAGCCGTCATTCCGCCTTTCCCCCGCGCGCCGAGAACTCGCCATGAAGAAGACACGCCAGCAGAATCCGGACAGAAAGCGCCTCGACATCCGCGATGTCGCCCGCCATGCCGGCGTGTCCATCGCGACGGTCTCGCGCACCATCAACGGTGTGCCGACCGTCGACCCGGAGCTGGTAGCGCGGGTACAGCGCTCCATCCAGGAATTGAATTACTTCCCCAATACCCAGGCGCGCTCGCTCGTCTCCGGGCGCAGCCGCCTGCTCGGCCTGCTCATCTCCGAGATCACCAACCCCTTCTTCCCCGAGCTGATTCGCGGCTTTGAGGATGCGGCCATCGAGCACAACTATGAGCTGCTCATCGGTTCGACCAACTATGACACCCGTCGCATGGAGGCTTGCATCCGGCGCATGGTGGAGCGCAACGTGGAAGGCGTCGCCGTGATGACCTTCGGGATCGAGGGGCCGCTGCTCGATGAGCTGGTGGCTCGCAATATCCCCATGGTCTTTGTCGACATGCCGGTCGAGGCCCCGCGCGCCGAGGCCCTGCTGGTCGATTACGATACGGGCATCTGCGAGGCCATCGAGCACCTCGAGGGGCTGGGCCACAGCCGCATCGCGTTCATTACCGGACCCATGATGCAGCGCAGCTGCCAGCTGCGTCTGGACGCCTACACGCGAGGGCTGCAGGGTTGCGGCCTGCGGGTAGAAAAGCGGCTGATCCTCACCGGGGATCACTCGCTCGCCGGCGGTACCACTGCGACCGAGTCCATGCTGCGCCTCGCGCCCAGGCCGACAGCGGTGCTCTGCTCAAACGACATGATGGCCATCGGGGTGCTCCGTCGGCTGGCGGCCGCCGGCGTCCGCGTGCCCGATGAGATCTCGGTGATCGGGTTCGACGACATTCAGCTGGCCAGCTACGTCTATCCGGCGCTCAGCTCAGTACGCATGTCGAGAAACGACCTGGCGCGCGGTGCTTTCGCGGTGCTGCGCGGCTATATCGAGCAGCCGGGAACCCCGGTCCGCCAAGGGGTGAGAATTCCGACGCGGCTGGTCGTGCGGGAGTCGAGCGGGCCCGTGGCGGCAAGCGCGGATGCCGGCAATGCGCATCGCGCGCGGGCTCGGACCGCACGTAGGACGCCGGCCAAGGGGGCGGCGGAGAAGCTGGCCGGGCGTGCCGGAGAGGGGTAGTCCCGGGTCCTGTTTGCCGGGCGCGTGGAAGCCCCCGGCGGAAAAAGCGCGCGTGCCCCGGCGAAAGCTCGTGACAGCCGCTCGAGAGATCCGGATCGAGACATGCGACCGACACTGTGCATCGAGACACAGGGCAGACGCGCGGCCGGTGCGCGGAGTCGCCGCCACTGGCCGGAACCCAGTTCCGTGCGCACCGGCCTTCTTGGAGCCCGAGCCTAGAGCCCTTTCCCCTTGCGGGATCCCGGTCGCGCCGGTCAGGTGTGACTTTTTTGGACGAAAAAGTCGCAACAGCCTCTCTCGATCCCCGCGGAGGGCGGCTCTAGCGCGCCTTCGATGGAACCGGCTGGTGGGGGCGAGAGCGTCCGGTGGCGATCTCGAGAAAAGCGTGGCCTGCGCGGGTAAGCGCTTTCTCCTTGCGGTAGACCAGGGCCAGCTCGCGGCTGATGCGCAGCCCTTCCACCCGCAGGATGCGAAGCAGCCCGGCGCGCTCGTCCGCGCTGACCACTGCGCGGGGCAGGAAACCCATCCCCAGGCCCGCTGCCACCAGGCGCTTGAGCAGTTCGCTCGATTCCACCTCCATCGCCACCCGGGGCTGGGTATCGTGGGTGCGAAAGAGCTCGTCGAGCTGCTCGCGCTGTCGCCCCTGCTTCGGCAGCAGAAGCGGGTACTGCAGGATCTCAGGCAGGTTGACCTGCTCGCGGGCGACCAGCGGGTGCGCATTCGGGGCCACCAGCACCACTTCGTCCTTGTGGATCACGTCGATCAGCAGGCGCGCATCCTTGACCGGCAGCGAGACGATGCCGAAGTCCGCCTCGCGGCTGAGAACCGATTCGATGGTGCGGGCGCGGTCGGCACGAATGATCTTGAGCGAGACGCGGGTGTACTCCCGTTTGAACTGCGCGAAGACGGTGGGCAGGATGTAGAGGCTGGTCGCCTCGTTGGCGCTGATGGCGATCTCGCCGCGCGGGGAGCGGTGGAGCTCGGAGATGGTGGTGCCGATGTGCGCGTGGCACTGCAGCACATGCTCGGCGAAGGGCTCAAAGACGCGCCCCGCGGCGGTAAAGGTGACCTTGCCGCCATCACGGTCGAACAGCCGCGCCCCGACCTCGTTTTCCAGCGACCGGATCTGCGCCGAGATCGCCGGCTGGGTGACGCTCAGTTTCTCCGCCGCCCGCGAAAAGCTGCGCAGACGGCTTACTTCCATGAAAGTTCTCAGTTGCTCAAAGTCCATGGTGCGGTCGGGTCCCCCGGACCCATTCTGTCATGGGCGGGGTGCATGGACCGTATAAAGGAGGCAGACGGCCCGGGCGGAGATCGATCCTCCAGCACGGGGTGCGGACAACCGCGCCGACCGCCCGCTCGCGGCAGCTTCCGTCAAGATCAGGCCTCCGGAACAAAGGTCGCCGGCTCTGCCGCCGCTTCGCTCGCGGTCTCGCTTTCCTCGGTCAGCTTCTTCAGCGAGACATGCTCAAAGCGGGACCACAGCAGTCCGACGGGAATAATGCTCATAAAGGTCACCACCAGCAGCATGGCCGCGGCCCCCAGCGCCGGCTCCGGGGCGACGTCAAAGAAGCTTTGCATCGCCTTGGCCACGATGCCGATCTGCGTAAACCAGCCTAGGATCGGCAGCTGGATAATGGACCCGGCCGTGCTCGTGGCCATCAGCAGCATGCAGCGCGAGAGCGTCATGCCGGCTAGCGGCGGGGACGCAGTAAAGGCGCGCAGGGTTTCCAGGTACGAGAAGGCGATCATCATCCACATCATCAGCGAGAGTGCGAGGGCCTGCACAAAGTCCCCGAAGGTCGTGATCGCATTCAGTCCGTCGCGGAAGCCGAGGATCTTCTCGCGAACACTCTCGCCGAGCTTGGGTGAGAGCGTACCCAGCACCTTGCCGCAGAGTCTCGCCACCTGCACGCCGGCTGCGCGCACAAAGAAGGCGAAGCAGAGAAACAGCACCACCACGACGAGCGCGGCCAGTGCGGTGCGGTTCATCAGCTCAGGATGCGGCAAGGCGTGCCGGTCCGGGGCAAAAAGCAGAACCACGGCAAAGATGAGCGCGACGGAGCCCATGTCAAACATGCGTTCGACCGTGTAGACGGCCACCTGGGCGGGAAGCGGGATGTTGGTGCGGCGCGAGACCAGGTACGGCCGCATCAGGTCGGCAAGGCGACCGAAGAGCGCAACCGCGGTAAAGCCGATCACCTGCGTTCCCACCAGCGAGAGCGGATTGACCCGCTTGGTGGGCTTAAGCAGCAGCGCCCAGCGCACGGCGCGTACACAGTAGCCGGCCCAGATCAGCAGCACGCCGATCCCGAACAGCTTCCAGTTGGCCAGCTGCATCTGCTCGCCGAACGTATGCCAGTCAAAGTGGATGCGGTCGCGCAGCGCGAAAACCAGGGCCGCGAGGACCAGTACCAGGAGGAGCAGCAAGAGGTTGCGGTTCTTTTTCAATCGGTCTCCGTGTGCATCTGCGTGCCGGGGGTGTCGCCGATCTCAGCGGCGGACGCTTGTGCGCATCTGCGGCTGGGCGGGTCGGCCGCGAACGCTCCCCCTATCTTGACAGGTTGGGGCGCACCCGATCGAGCGAACCGGCCCTGCGGCCCCGGCCTCCCGTGCAGAGCCAGCTCCTTTACCGGGTCATGGCCAGCGAAGCGGCTGCCTGTCGGGCCGCGTAGCGCTGGTTGAACTCGTGGATGATGCGAGCCACGTAAGCCCGGGTTTCCCGGTAAGGAGGTACCCCGTGGTACCGATCCACCGCTCCCGGGCCCGCGTTGTAGGCAGCCAGCGCAAGGGCGAGGTTGTCATGGTAGCGCTTGAGCAGGCTGTCCAGGTACGCGGTGCCGCCGTGCACGTTGGCCTCGGGTGCGAAGGCGTCGCGCACACCCATCTGGGCTGCGGTAGCGGGCATCAACTGCATCAAGCCCTGAGCTCCGGCCCGGCTGACCGCGCGGGTCTGGCTGCCACTCTCCGCGTGGACGAGCGAGGCCAGCAGGTCGACATCGAGGTCGTGCTCGGTTCCGGCCGCGGCCAGCAGCTGGTGCAGCTCGGCCGGCGCTAGCTCGGCTTTCCCGGGCCTGGTCGAGATGCCGGCGCCTGCGGAAGCCGCCGCGGCCGGCGCCGGCGCGACGAGCTCGGCGGTGCGAATCTCGTCCGGCCCCACATCCAAGTAGTTCGCCTCGCCCGGGTCCAGGTAGAGCCGGACGCTCGCGCCCGGGCCGGCTCCGCGATGGTCGCAGGTCAGCTCGAAGCCATTGCTCAGCGTGATGTGTTCCGCAGCCGGGGCGGGCGCTGCCGGGGCCAGGGCCCAGCAGGCCCAGGCCAGCGGCGCCAGCCCGCGTACCAGTCCGCACGCGCGCGCCAGTCGGGAGACCGCTGCCGGCAAACGGCCGCCGGTCCGGCTGCTCTGTCTCGCGCTGGGGCTGTTGGGACGCATCAGCGCCACTCTATCACGCACCTTCTCCCGGCCGCCCGGCGAGCACACGCTCGAGCACCAGGGCCACTCCGTCTTCGTCGTTGGTTGCGGCCAGCTCCCAGCTCTCTTCGAGCGCCATCCATCGCAGGGCGGCCGAGGCATTGCCCATCAGTACAGGCTGCCCCGCCCAGCGCAGCATCTCGAGGTCGTTCCAATTGTCGCCGATGGCCATCACCTGCGACTGCGGGATGCCGCGCCGCTCGGCCAGCCGGCAGAGCGCGACCCCTTTCGAACAGCCGCGCGGCAGGATGTCGAGGATGCTCAGGTCGCGATCCGCATACTCGGTCCGATGCATCTCGATCCGCGCGGCAAAGGGCGTCGCGCCAAGGTGCTGCTCTGCCCGGGACATTTCGGCCACGGTGCCGCAGACCATCCCCTGGATAGGCGCCTCGCCGGCATCAAAGGCCCGCTCGAGCGGGTCGATCTCCTCGATCCAGGGCAGGTTCGCGTCCACCCACTTCGCCACCCGCTCGTGCAGGCGCTCAAGCGACTCGAGCACCAGCTCGCCCCGGCCGATACGGTCGAAAGTATAGACGGTGGTGCCGCCAAAGGGACGCAGCACACTGCAAAGGGCCCGCGCGGTCTCTATCGGCAGAAAGGCGCGGTCGAAGGTATGGCCGGCAAAGTCGCGGGTGACGGTGCCGTTTGAAGAGATCAGGATCGTCTCCGGCGCGAGGCCGACCGGGGCGAGCAGCGGCGCGGCATAGGCTTGCCGGCGGCCGGTCGCAATGACCACCTCGATGCCTGCGGCAACCGTGGCGCGCAGGGCCTCGATGGTGCGGCCGGACATGACCGTGCCCGCAGAGGGCATCAGGGTGCCGTCGATATCGAAGGCGATCATGCGGGGAGCCGCGCTCCGCGCCGGGGGGGAGGAGGAAGCACCGCCGGGACCGGGGCTAAGATCACCGCCCGGGCCGGAGCCGACATCAAGATCAGAGCGCACAGGAGTAGCCATCTTCGACCAGTGTACGAGGCCCCCGTCACCGGCGCGTGAACCACGCCACCCGGCAGTAACCACGCCGGCCTGCTCCGGGCGGCGGCTCGCGCGCTTTTCCGCGATTCGCTACCCTTGAGCATGCCCCCCATCGCCTCGCTCGAATGTTCCCGCTGCCACCACCCAATCGACGCCGCCCAGCCGCGCAACGTTTGCCCGCTCTGCGCGGGCGCGCTTTACGTGCGCTATGACATGGACGCGCTGAAGAGCTCGGCGCACAAACCAGGCCAGGGCGGACCGCAATCCCAGGCGCACGCCCTCGCCCAGGCGCAGTCTATGTGGCGGTATGCCGACGTGCTGCCCTCGGTCCAGCCGGTCACCCTCGGCGAGGGCTGGACCCCGATGCTGCCCAGCCGGCGCTACCCCAACGTCTGGATCAAGGAAGAAGCCACCAACCCGACCGGGACCTTCAAGGCGCGCGGCTTATCGATGGCGGTCTCGATGGCGCGCCACTACGGGCTCAGAAAACTGGCCGTCCCCTCGGCCGGCAATGCCGCGGGCGCGCTGGCCGCCTACGCGGCGGCGGCCGGGATCGAAGCGCACATCTTTATGCCGCAGGACGTACCGCTGGCCAACTACCTCGAGTGCGTGGCCTATGGCGCCCACGTCACGCTCGTCGATGGGCTGATCTCGGACTGCGCCCGCATGGTCGCCGAGCGTCGCGAGGCGGAAGGCTGGTTCGATATCTCCACGCTCAAGGAGCCTTTTCGCGTGGAAGGGAAGAAGACCATGGGCTACGAGCTTGTGGAGCAGCTGGGATGGCAGTACCCGGACGCCGTCTTCTATCCCACCGGCGGCGGCGTCGGGCTGATCGGCATGTGGAAGGCGTTTGAGGAGCTCGAGCAGCTTGGCTGGGTGCTTCCCTCAGCCCCCGGCAGGCCGATCAAGCGGCCCAAGATGATCGCCATCCAGGCCAGCGGCTGCGCGCCGGTCGCTCGCGCCTACAGGGAGGGCGCGCCGGCCTCGAAGATGTTCGAGCACGCAGCCACGTTCGCCTCCGGCCTGCGTGTGCCCAAGCCTTACGGCGACTCGATCATCCTCGAGATCGTGCGCGCATCGGGCGGCACCGTCGTCGATTATCCCGACGCCGAGATCCTGCGCTCGCTGCTCGACTGGTCCAGCCGCGAAGGGCTGCTGCTGTCGCCGGAAGGCGCTGCCGCGACGGCCGCCTATGACCACCTGCTGGCCACCGGCTTCCTGACGCCCGAGGACCGGTGCGTGCTCTTTAACACCGGCGCCGGCCTGAAGTACGTCGACACGGTCGCCGCGGCCATGGGGGTGCGGCTGCCTCAAAAGCTGCCGGCTCGCATGCCGGTGGGCGGCATCATCACGCCGCAGTAGTCCGCCCTCAAGGCGGCCGCGCAGCCAGGTTGGCTGGTGGCCCCTCAGCTCAGTAGCCGTTGGCGATTAGGTAGGCGAGCGTCGGGGTAAACGTGCGCGCTGCCTCGCGCTGCTTCTCGATGGCCAACTTCATCAGCACATCCGCCTCCAGATTCACGAGCGAGCCCGGCGCGAGCGTACAGAGATTGGTCGCGTCGTAGGTGTGCGGAATGACGGCCACGCTCACCACCGACGCGCCTGCATCCCACTGCGCGACGGTCAGGCTGATGCCTTCTATGGCGATCGAGCCCTTTTCGACCACATACGCGGCGACACCGGCCGGTACGCGGACGCGCAGCCACCAGTCCGTGCGCGCGTCTCCAGAGGACACGGGCTCCAGCGCGACCAGCGTTCCGGTGGCATCCACATGGCCCTGCACGATATGGCCGCCGAGCGGAGAGCCCGCCGGGGTGGGCAGCTCCAGGTTGACGCGAGCGCCCGGCCGCAGCATCGCAAGCGAAGTCCGGGCGACCGTCTCGGCGGCAAGCTCGGCGCAGAAGACCTCCGCGCCGGGCGTGAGTGCGGTGAGGCACACGCCGCTGACCGCGATGCTGTTCCCTTCGTCCAGCCGGGCAGCGAGCCCCGGCGCGTGCACCGCGATGCGCAGAGTGCCCCGCGCCGGCTCAACCGACTCGATCGTGCCTACCGCCTGGATCAGTCCTGTAAACATGCATCTTTCCTCTGCTTAACAGTACAAGACCTGTGCGCCGACGATGATCCGAGCACAACGGCGTTGAGAAGGGAGGATCCGGCGCCTGCGATGCGGCCGAGGCGCTTCGGGCCTGGGGCGGCGGACGGTCTGCGCGTCAAGGTAGCTGCCCTCGGCAAGCTCAAGGGGGACCGGTAGCGTCCGGGCTCCAGGGATCGCGCAGGTAGGCTTCAAGGCGGAAGTCTGCGCCCGACTGGGTGAGCGTGACGCCTGCGAGCGATGGCTGCAGGCCGTCCGCACCGGCGAGCAGGGGGATGGCCTGGTCGCCGAGCAAGATGGGTGCATAAAAAAGGCAGAGCTTGTCCACCAGTTGGTCGCCCAGCAGAACGCGGTTGAGCCGGGAACCGCCCTCGGCCAGAAGGTTCACGATGCCGCGTCGTTCTCCGAGCGAGCGGAGCACCGGGCGCAGATCCAGCCCGGCGCCGGCAGGGCTTCTCGGGACCTGTTCGATCATGACGCCCGCGGCCCGCAGGGCTTCGGCCTTGGCGCTGCCTCCCTCGGCGGTGTAAACCAGCACGTCCTGCTGGGCGCCGGCGACCAGGCGCGCGTCGAGCGGCAGGCGCAGGGCCGTGTCCAGGACCACCCGGAGCAGAGGGCGTCGGCGGGCAAGGCCGCTGCGATCCGTCAGGAGTGGATCGTCCGAAAGTACGGTGCCGATGCCGGTCAGCACCGCATCCGCGCCGTGGCGCATGCGATGCACCGCGGCCAGAGAGTGCGGCGAGGTGAGATAGGTGACCGCCGCCACGGTGGGCCTGGACTGCGGTTGCGGGGCGATCCGGCCGTCGAGCGAAAGCCCCGCCTTGAGGGTGACCAGGGGCAGCTTATGGCGAATGTAGCGGGCAAAGCCGTCGTTCAGCCGGCGGGCCGGCTCGGCCAGCACCCCGTGCGTCAACAGGATCCCCGCTGCGCGTAGCCGTTCGATCCCGCGACCGCTGACCCCAGGATTGGGATCCGTGGTGGCGACAACCACCCGCGCAATGCCGGCACGAATCAGGGCGTCGGCGCAGGGGCCGGTGCGGCCGGTATGGGAGCACGGCTCGAGCGTGACGTAGGCGGTCGCGCCGCGCGCCTGGTCCCCGGCCTGCCGCAGGGCGACGATCTCCGCGTGATCCAGCTTCTCGTAGACGTGCGCGCCCTGCCCGACGAGCCGACCGTCGTTGACAAGCACGCAGCCGACCACGGGGTTCGGCGAAGCGAGACCGATCGATCGTTCAGCAAGGACCAGCGCCTGGCGCATCCAGCCTGCGTCGCTGTCGCTTGCGGAGCCGTCTTCGGATCGGGGGTGGCCGGTGGTCATCTTCCTACGGGATCCTCCCGCTTCCTCCTGGGCCGTTCACGGCGTCCGCGACGGGCCTGCTGTGGGTTGTTGCGGTTAATCGTTGCGGCGGATCGTTGCTGTGGATCCTGCTGTACACCCCGGGCGCTGCGCCAGGGGCAAGAAGCCCGGGAGCAAGAGCAGGTCCTTTCGCGACGCGCAGCGATGGCTACCTTGCAAGTGCCGGGCATGCGAGGTCTCCCGATGCACCCGCCCGCACCGGCGCCTAGCCCAGCAACGACTCGACGAACGCTTCGCTATCGAAGGCCAAAAGGTCCTCCATCTTCTCCCCCACGCCCACAAAGCGCACCGGCAGCCGGAGCTCGCGTGCGATGGCCACCGCGATGCCACCCTTCGCCGTGCCGTCGAGCTTGGTGAGCACGATGCCCGTCACGCCCGCGCTCTCGGTAAACATGCGCGCCTGCTGCAGACCGTTCTGGCCGGTCGTTGCGTCGAGCACCAGCAGCACCTCGTGCGGCGCGCCCGGCACCAGGCGCTGGGTCGTCCGGCGCATCTTGTCCAGCTCCGCCATGAGCCCGGACTTGGTGTGCAGGCGCCCGGCCGTATCGACGATCAGCACATCGGACCTGCGCGCCTTGGCCGCGGTAAGCGCGTCAAAGAGCGCGGCCGACGGATCGCCGCCCTGCCGGGTCTTGATGATGGCTACCCCGGCCCGCTCGCCCCACACCTCCAGCTGCTCGATCGCCGCGGCGCGAAAGGTGTCCGCCGCACACAGCAGCGGCTGCTTGCCTTGCGCGCGATACCAGGCCGCCAGCTTGCCGCTGGTCGTCGTCTTGCCCGTCCCGTTCACCCCAACCATCAGGATGACCTCGGGGGGCGCGACACGGGCTACTGGCCGATCCTGCTCGTCAAAGATCGCCTTGATCTGCTCCTTGAGCAGCTGCCGCAGCTCTGCTCCATCGCGGATGCCGTGGCGGCGCGCCCGGTCCCTCAATCCTTCGAGAATCTCGGTCGTGGTCGCCATCCCGATGTCGGAGGCGATCAGCACCATCTCCAGCTCCTCCAGCGCCGCCTCATCCACCTCGCGCGTCAGCGCGACCACACCTTCCAGACGATCGGAAAGAGTATCGCGAGTGCGCGTGACCGCCTGCTTCATGCGGTCGAAGACGCTCTTCTTCTCAGGCTGGTCCAGCGAGCCAAACAGGGTCTGAATCATGAAGCCTCAGTCTACCAAGGAGAACAAGCCCAAGCGGCCCTGTGCGGGAGGCGTCCACTGCGCAGCGGATGCCAACCGCAAGCGGCGCGCGAGCCAGGGTCCCCGGAGACTCCTTGTGGCGGGGGCCTCGCCCTTTGAGCGCGAGGCGCGTCTGCCCCGCACGGCGACCTGCCGCCTCCGGCGCTGGGTCTTGGCCTGGGCTACTCGCCGCGGCTGGCGCGGGCCATCAGCTCCTGCATGGCGTCCTGGGTGGAGCGGTCG
>CAZZYH010000023.1:20896-32051 GCA_964658225.1 Vulcanimicrobiota bacterium
CCTGGGTGGTAATGGGCATGTCGACGCCGTGCAGCGCGGCGAGGCCGAGCGCGGCGCTGGTGGTGCGAACCCCTTCAGCTACCTTGCCGCCCAGGCTGTTCAGGATCTCGGCCAGGGGCCGGCCCCGGCCGAGTTCCACGCCGACCAGCCGGTTCCGCGAGAGCGAGCCGGTACAGGTGAGCACCAGGTCGCCGGCCCCCGAGAGCCCGGCCAGCGTCTCACGGCGGCCACCGCAGGCGAGCGCCAGGCGCGTCGTCTCGGCGATGCCGCGGGTAATCAGCGCGGCCGTGGCATTGTGCCCCAGGCCCGAGCCGGCAACCGCCCCGGCGGCGATGGCGATCACGTTCTTGAGCGCCCCGCCCAGCTCGACCCCCACCACATCGTCATGGCGGTAAAGCCGCAGCGCGGGCGTTGAGAACTCCTCCTGGATGCGCGCCGCCTGGTCCATCCTGCGGAACGCGATGGTGACCGCTGTCGGCAGGCCCGCCGCCACTTCCTGAGCGAAGGAGGGTCCACCGAGCGCGCCGACCAGCAGCGCCAGCCCGTGGGTGCGCAGTACTTCGTCGATCACCTCGCTCATGCGCAGCAGCGTCCCGTCCTCCAGCCCCTTGGTAGCGCTGATGACAATCTGCCCGGGCTGCAGCAAGGGCGCCAGCTTTTCAAAGTGGGTGCGCGTGTGTTCCGAGGGCAGCACGCTGACCAGGACCTCGGCTTCCCCGGCCGCCTCGGCCAGGTCGGCCGTCGTGGCGAGCGTGGTGGGCAGCAGGTGGCCGGGCAGATACTTCCTGTTTTCCAGCTCCGCGCGCAGCTGCGCAGCGTGCCCCGGGGAGCGTGACCAGAGCGTGACCATGTTGCCCGCTCGGCGCGAAAGCGAGAGGGCCAGGGCCGTGCCCCAGGCCCCGGCACCAAAAACCGTGATCCGGCTCACGCAGCAGCCTTGGAGCGCCCGAAGCGGTACTCCGTCCCCGCAGCCAGCCGCCGCATGTTGGCATGGTGCTTGGCGATGACGATCGCCGAGATGAGCAGCAGGATCCCCGTCCTCAGCGGTGGATGCGCGCTGTAAAAAAAGTGAACCGAGCTCTGAGCCGTGCCCCCGCGCGCCATCCACATCCCGGAAGGCAGCAGCAGCGCGGCTGCGGGGATGGTGACCGAGGCCAGGATCGAGGCCAGCGAAACGTACCGGCTGATGACCAGCGTGAGGACAAAGACCGCCAACCCGATCAGCGCGCCGAGCGGCGCCAGCTGCAGCAGCACGCCGAACGCCGTCGCCACACCCTTGCCCCCTTTGAAGCGCAGCCAGACCGGGTAGATGTGACCCAGCACCGCCGCCAGGGCGGCCACCGCTGTCGCCGTCTCAAGCCGCGGTGTGCCTTGCCAGGCGAGCTGCGCGACCGGGGGCCAGGCGGGCAGAGAGGCCATCACCAGCTCCCGTGCGACCGCAACCGCCAGGAAGCCCTTCAGCACGTCAAGCACAAACGTGGCTGCGCCCAGCCCCTTGGCGCCCGACCGCACCACATTGGTCGCGCCGATATTGCCGCTGCCGCTCTTACGAATATCCTGCGACCGGAAGATGCGCACCAGCAGGTAGCCGAACGGGATGGAACCGAGCAGGTAAGCCAGGAGCGCAATCAGGCAGAGCGTAAAAGCGTGCATTGCGTTACGAGTGTAGCAGCCGCCCTCTGCGCAAAGATCCCCCCCGGCCTGCTGCCCTTTCCCAAGCGGGGCAGGGTGCAGCCGGGGGGGGCCCGCGCCCCGGCCTGCGGACTCCAATCCTGCAATGCGGTTCCTGGATTGCCTTGCCGGGAGCTGCAGCCCCCGATACGCGGATCGGGGTACTCCGGCGAGAGCCCCGCCTCCTCTTTGCCGTCCTCCCTGTCCAGGCACAGCACGGTTTCGCTCCTGCCCACCTCGCTTCGACTTGCTTAGAATGGAGCAGCCATGGAGCATGATTCAGCCAAGCCCAGCCCGGGGCGGCGTGCACCTCGCCGGTCGAATGGGGGAGATGGGAGCAAGCCTTCCAACCGGAGCCCCGGGCTCGTTGCCTCGAGACAAACATCGGTGATGCGCCAGCTCCTGGTGCTGCTTTGCATCCTCGCGCCGCTTACCCTGGTGGTCTCGGCGCGCATGCCGGTTACCTACCCCGAAGGCGATTTCGTCAGGAACGTGATCGATGTCGCCAGGACCGGCCACGTCTCCTCGACCTTTACCCCGGACACCTATCCCTACCTGGCGGGCCTGGCCTACAAGGCAGGTGGCGTGCGCGGGTTTCTCCTGCTGCAGGCGACCGGATACCTTCTCCTCGCAGCATGTCTGCTCTTCCTGCTTCGCTCCCTGGCTGGCCCGGTGCATGCCCGCATCAGCCTCATCGCGGCTGTCGTGATCTGCCTTGATCCCGACCTGCTCTCGAGCATTCCCAAGGTCTGGGATACGGAACTTACCTGCCTGCTGTTGATCGCGTTTGCCGGTCTTGGCGTCGCCGCCGAGCGCCGCCCTTCTGCCTTGCGCCTGCTGGCCCTGGCTACGCTCTGGGGGCTGGGTGTGTCGGTCCGTCCGAACTTCGCGCTCTTACTCCTGCCCGTCGTCTACCTGTTGGTTCTCGAACGGGTCCGGAGCAAAGAGAAAGCCCCGGTGCGCTGGGTCACCCTGTTTTTCAAGATGGCCGCTGTGGCCGCCTGGGGCTGCGTGGTTGCCCTCTCCATCAACCGGGTCTCCCATGGCTCGTTTTATGTCGCGCAAAATGGTCCCTATAACCTATTTGCGGGGGCCAACCCTTACAGCCGAACCGCGCTGCTCGAGCATTACAACGCGGAAAGCTCCGTGCCGCCGGCCCTGGCGGCTCTGGGCCTGCACGTCACCTATCCCTACGACCTGGCTCTCCGATCCACCTACACGCACTCCGCCTTGCTCTTCATGCGCAGCCATCCCGGGCAATGGCTGGTGCTCTGCGCGGTCAAGCTTGGCACCCTCCTACGGCCGGACACCAAGGCGCATGCGGCCGGGACGGCGGGCTGGTGCGTCAAGGTGCTGACCAGCCTGTGCGTGCCCTTGTGGCTTGTAACTCTCGCTGTTACAAGAAAGCTCAAGCCCATCGATACGTTGATGATCGTGATCGCGGCCGGCTACATCCTGCCCTTTCTTCTCACCAACGCCGATCCTCGCTTCCGTCCCCCGCTCGACGTGCTGGTCCTCTGTCACACGGCCAGCCTGCTCGCCAGAAGGTTTGCTCCGGAGCCCGGAAGACGAAGCCCGGCGCCGGGAGCGGCCTAGCGCAGCCCGCGTTTTCACCCTGTTGTTTCGAGGTATCGAACCAGGTAACCAGCCGATACATTCCAGCCCTCGAAGGCGTACCATTTTGCAGCTGGAGCTCGCCGCGGAGGTCGAACTGCGGGAGAAAACCAGGTTTGGCAGCCGTTTTTCTGGAGGAATGTACATGCGACACCAGTACGCAAGGTTCAATTTCACAAGCCTGCTTGCAGGCTCGGTCCTTTTGGCGGGCACCTGCTCGATGCAGGGCCAGGCCATCTACGGTTCGCTGTACGGAACCGTGACCGATACCACGGGCGCCGCCGTCCCCAATGCTCAGGTCACCGTCACCGACACACAGAAGGGCACCACCCAGACGGTGACCACCAACGGGACAGGGAACTGGACCGTCGACCACCTGGTGCCGGACACCTACACCGTCAGGATCGAGGCCGCGGCCTTCGCGAGCTCATCCAGCCAGCCGCTGGAAATTCATGCCGACTCGGCGCAGAAGGTCGACGTCGCGCTCAACGTTGCCGGATCGAGCCAGACCGTCAACGTCACCTCCGAGGCCCCGGCGCTCAGAACCGACCGCGCCGATGTGTCGGCCATTCTCGATGAGCGCGCCATCAGCAACCTGCCCAACTTCGATCGCAACTTCACCAGCTTCCTCCTGTTGACTCCAGGCGTGCAGCATTCGAGCTTCAACATCGCCGGCCCGGAGAACCCGCAGGGCGGCCTCGCGCTGAATACCAACGGATCGAACTACGGCGAACAGGGCTTTATCCTCGACGGTACGGACAATCGGGACCCGGTGCTGGGCATCATCGTCATCAACCCTACGCTCGACTCGATCGGCGAGACCAAGGTGACCACCCAGAACTATGACGCCGAGCTCGGCGGCGCGGCCGGCGGCATCGTCAGCGTTTCCACCAAGTCGGGCGGTAACGCCCTGCACGGCGACGCTTTTTTCTTCCGCCACTCCGATGCCTTCTACGCGCGCAATCCCTTCAACCAGTATCAGCCGGACCCGGTCACCGGGCGCATCATCCCGGGCGAGGTGTACGGGCAATTTGGCGGCTCTGTGGGCGGGCCCATCAAGAAAGACAAGACCTTCTTCTTCCTCGACTACCAGGGTCTGCGCAACCGCCTGGGCAGCAGCCTGATCCAGAACGTGCCTACAAACAACGTGCGCGCCACCTGCGTTACCGCGACCACCGGCACCTGCGACCTGTCAGAGTACACCAGCCAGGTGCTCTATAACCCGGTCACCAAGGCGCCCTACGGCGGCCCCGGCCAAATACCGGTGGCTGCGCTCAGCCCCCAGGCTCTCAACCTGCTCAAGCTGCTGCCGGCGCCCAACGCGACCGGCCAGGGTGTGAACAATAATTACGTCTCGTCCGGCAATGGCATCCTCAACAGCGACCAGGCGGATCTACGCCTGGACCAGCAGGTACGGCCAACCCTCCATGCTTTTGGACGCTACGACTATGCGCTGTTCCGGTTGCTGGGCGTACCGGTCTTCGGCGCCGCCGGCGGCAACGGCTTCGGCCTGGGCGGCACGACCGGCACCACCACCACCCAGAACCAGAGCGCTACAGCCGGCTTTGACTATCCCCTGCGGCCCACCTTGCTCACCGATGTGCGCCTCGGCTTCCTCAGCTATCACGTGTCCGAGAACAAGTACCCGGGCCTGACCACCGCCACCGCGCTCGGCATCCCCAACCTCAACACGCTGCCGGACACTGCCGGCGCTCCCAGCTTCAGCTTCAATCAAGGCACCATCAGTTCGCTCGGCAACCAGGCCTGCAACTGCCCGCTCACGCAGAGTGAGCAGGTCTTCCAGCTCACCAATAACTGGACCAAGCTGCGCGGCAATCACTCCATCAAGGCCGGCGCAGACCTCCGCTATGCCAAGAACGTACGCGACGCGAGCGATTACAACCGGTCCGGCCAGTTTGTCTTCGATAACTCGACCACCGGCTTCTCCAACGGGGCCAGCGTGGTCAGCACGGGCAGCGATCTGGCCTCCTACCTGGTAGGCTACGCGGCAACCTTCCAGCGGTTCGATGTCTACATCAACGACCAGTACAGCTACCAGAAGCGTCTCGCGTTCTACCTGCAGGACACCTGGCGCGTCAGTCCAAAGCTCACCCTGAATTATGGAGTGCGCTGGGACATCATCTACCCTGAGACCGTCAACGGGCTTGGACACGGCGGCTTCGCTTCCATCGCCGGCGGAGGGATCCTGGTCGCCGGCGCCGACGGCATCGGTACCAATGGCAACCAGAAGATGGATTACACCAACCTCGCCGGGCGCTTCGGCCTGGCCTACCAGGTCAACCCCAGCCTGGTTCTGCGGGCCGGCGCCGGCCAGACCTACGATACGGTGGGCTACTTCGGCTCGCTCTACGGCAGTGTGCTCTCGCACAATCTTCCCGTGCAGGCGGATGAAAACACCAGCCGCATTGGCAACTACAGTGCCGGAGCGTATGCCACAACGCTGGCCGACCCGCCCACTCGCCCCGCTCAGCCCACCATTCCCGCCAACGGCATCATCCCCTTCCAGGATGCCTATGGCCAGACCTTCCGGCCGGATCGCATCACGCTGCCCCGGGTGGACCAGTACAACGTTGCGCTGCAGCAGCAGTTCGGCTCGTCTGTAAACATGGAGATCGCCTACGTGGGCAACATCGGCGAGCGGGTCTATCCGGGCGAGACCTTCGGCTACGATCTGAACGAACCGCGGCTGCCCGCCAGCCAGGCCGAACTTGCCGCCGGCAACACCCTGCGGCGTCCTTACTACAACGCCTTTGTGGGAACCTATGAAGGACAGCCGACCATCTGCTGTTCCAACAGCATGAGCTCTGCCGCTCCCAGCGGTCGAGCGATCTACAACGCGCTCCAGGCGAAGCTGGACAAGCGCCTGGCCAATGGCCTGTCCTTCAACGCCAACTACAGCTGGTCTAAGGCGGAGAACTATGCCAACGACGCCGCGTTCACCGATTACAAGCGCTACAGCTGGGGTCGCAACGATACCAATCGCGCCCAGATCTTCGTCTTCAGCAGCGTCTATTCGCTGCCCTTTGGCAAGGGCGGCAAGTTCCTCGCCAACGCAAACCGCCTGGTGGACTCGATTGTGGGCAACATCAGCCTCGCCGGGCAGGCGACCTGGGAGAGCGGACGGCCCTTTACGCCGACCTACCAGGAGTGCGGAGACGACCAGGATCTCGACACCAACTTCGGAAGTCCCGGCACTACCAGCGACTGCCGGCCTGACGGCAATCCCACCAACTTCCTCACGCGGGCCGGCGGCCTGAATACGACCACCCATTCGCGGGCGTTCTTCACCCCAGTTGCGGCCCTGGCAACTGCCGGTGCTGTCTCCGGGCCGTTCAGTCGCCCGGCGTTCGGCACCTTCGGCAACGGCGGCCGCAACTCGCTGACCGGGCCGCGGGACTTCTTCTCCGACGTCTCGTTCATCAAGGATGTACCGGTGACCGAGCGCATCAAGGGCCAGTTCCAGTTCCAGGCCTTCAACGTCTTCAACCATGCGCCGCTCGATCTTCCTACCTCCAGCAACGCACGCTGCATCGACTGCACGCTCGCCCAGGGTGCGGGCGTGATCACCAGCCTTGAACCCAACAGCACCATGCGGCGTCTCCAGTTCGCCGCGCGGGTCACCTTCTAACCTTGCATGGTTCACTGTCAAAGGGGGGCTGTCCAGCCGGGCTGCTCCCTTACCTTTTGGGGGTGCACGATCAATACACCATGAGGAAGGTGATCTTGAACCTCTCACTTGCGCTTGGGCTCATCCTGCTGGCACTCTCAAGCCCCATGGCTGGCGCGCAGCAGCCCGGCTCTCCACCCTTCCTCGATCGTCTGGAGTACTCCACCGGCGCCGTTGCGCCGAACCGGTTCGTCGCCGCGCACGGGCAGCGGGCCATCGTCATGGGCTACCCCGAGGACGGTCTGGAGATGTGGGCCTACCCATTCCAGATCCTGGATCACTACCGGGCCAGCTTCCGGCCCTCGGGATCCAATGCTCTCAAGGATGGCCGCCAGCTTCTTCGCCGTGTGGACTACCGGCCGGATTCGATTACCCGGACCTATGTCGGCCCCGACTTCCTGGTCCGCGAGAAGCTCTTCGTCCCGCTCGATGAGCCGGCTGCCGTGCTTATCTACGAAGTAGAAGGCCTGCGCCCGGTTGATATCGAGATCCACTTCTCGCCGGTGCTCAACCTGATGTGGCCGGGGGGCCTGGGCGGCCAGTACACGCGATGGAAAGCGGCAGAGGCGACCGGCGTGCCCGGCTTCGTGATCGCCGGGCAGGGCAACGATCTCTCCGGCATCATCGGCTCGCGCGAGATCACCGCGCACGACGACACGGTAAACACCGCCTTGCTCACCGAACACGGCTTTTCCTTCCTGCTGCATCCGGCGAGCAACAAGGCTACGGTCTACATGGCGCTCCATCCCGCAAACGAGGACGCCACCGCGGTGCTCGGAAAGCTCGCCACGCGCCTGCCGCAGCTCGAAGCAGAAGAGGCGGCGCATTACGCGGCTCTCGAGGCGAACTCGCTCCGCATCACCACTCCCGATGAAAACGCCAACCGCGCCCTTGCCTGGGCCAAGGTCGCGCTCGACCAGGCCTGGGTCTGCAACCCGAGACTGGGCTGCGGCCTGGTCGCCGGCTACGGTCCCTCGCGCGATGCTCTGCGCCCGCAGTATGCCTGGTTCTTCGGCGGAGACGGCCTGATCGCCACCAACGCGCTGGTCTCGGCAGGAGAGTACGCTCGCGCTCGCCAAGAGCTCACCTTTATTCAGAAATACCAGAACCAGAACAATGGCATGATCTGGCACGAGCTCTCGCAGAGCGCCGGCTACATCGATTGGCAGAAGCTGCCTTTCATGTACGTGCACGTGGACATCAGCTTTGACTACCTGGCCGCCCTCGCGCGCTACGTTGAAACCAGCGGCGACGCGGCCTTCGCCAGGCAGAGCTGGGCTTCGATCGCAGCAGCCTATGGGTACTGCCGGTCTTCGATCGGCCCCGATCACCTGCCCCACATTCCCGCGGACAAGGAAGCCGCAGATGAGCAGCACCGGCCTGCCGACGATCTCAACCTCTCGGCCAGCTGGATGGCTGCGGCCGCAGGCTATGCCGAACTGGCTCGACTCACCGGGCACTCTGCGGAAGCAGACGCGGCCATGCAGCAGGTGGCGCTGGCAAGCCAGGCGCTTGTGACCCACTACTGGAACCCGGCGACGCACTTCTGGTTCGACGGCCATACAAGCTCCGGCGAACCCCTGTACCGCCAGGCAATCGGCCCCGCACAGTTGCTGGGCACGCACGTCTTTGCCCCGGCGCAGGAAAAGGACCTGCTCGACCGCCTCGCCTCCGCGGACTTCCAGGCGGACTGGGGCACGCGTGAGGTCGCCGCAAGCGCCCCAGACTACAACCCCTACTCCTATGGCGCAGGGAGCGTTTCCCCGGTCAGCACCATGGCCACTGCTGCCGGCTTTTGGCAGGCCCACCGCCCGGAGACCGCCTACGCCATCTGGAACGCTCTGATGGCATGGACGACCTTCGACTCGATGGGCCATCTGCACGAGGTGTTAGCAGGCAACTTCTATCACGAGCAAACAGAGTCGGTCGCAGAGCAGACCTGGTCCTCGGCTGCGCTGCTGGACGGCACGGTCCGGGGCCTGTGCGGGCTCAGCATGGACGCGCAGGGGAACCGCCTCACTCTGGCCCCGCACCTGCCCGCCGAGTGGTCCGGGGTTTCGCTCGAGAACGTGCGCCTCGGCCAGTCCACTCTGGCCTTCACCCTCCACCAGGACATGCACTCGCTCGATCTGGATATGGAAAATGACGGCCCGGCCGCTTCGGTCCTGTTCAATCCGCAAATCCCCCTCGGCGCCCGCCTGCGCAGAGCCGAGTTAGACAGGCAAAGGGTCAGGGCGTCGACAGACAGTTCAGGGTCGGACGAACATGCCCGCCTCACCCTCAACCTGGCGCCGGGCAAGAGCCACCTGCACCTCGAGTTTGCCGGCGGCGTCACCATCTCGCTCCCATCTTCGCCGCCTCGTGTGGCAGCCCCCAGTACAGCGCCGAAGATTGTCAGTGTCCGGCTCGACGGCAACCAGCTTGCTCTCGAGGTCGAAGTGCCCGGCGGCCACGACGCAACCCTCACCGTGCGCACGCCATGGAAGATCGTTGCGTCCTCGGGAGCTGCCGTGCGCTCGCTCGCAGGCGATCAGTACGAGGTGCGCATCCCGGGGCCGCCTGCTTCGACTTTGCTGTACACGCGGGCACAGGTCTTCCTGCACCTGAAGCAGCCGTGATCGAAATAGAAATCATGCGAGCAGCGCTTGTCGCTTCAGGTGCGGGCCGGGGCGCCACTCCGGCCGAGGGAACCGTGGGCCTTTCGCGCAAGTATCCTCCCGCCGCGTGTACGGATTTTGCAGCTTTTGCTTGCGCCGGGTCGTAGTGTATCTTCGGGATCACCTTCCGATTCCAACTGACTCAGCGGATCCATCTGCGGCCGAAGGGACGAGCATCGTTGACCGAAACTCAGTGTGAAGTCACGCGCGCCTATCGCTGGACGGTCCTGCTCTTCGTAAGTCTTACGATGGGCAGCAATTACTACATGTACGACAGCATCAACCCGCTGGAAAGAATCTTCATCGACCAACTTGGATTTTCAGCCACGACGTTCGGCTGGCTGAATTCCGCCTACGCGGTGACCGCTATTTTGACCCTGCTCGTAGGCGGGATCGTCATCGACAGGATCGGCACCAAGAAGGCCATCACGTTTTTCGCTGTCATCTGCTGCGCGGGCGCTGCTTTAACCGCGGCGAGCGGACGACCTGCAATGATGATTGCCGGACGGGCTGTACTCGGCCTCGGCGGGGAATCGCTCGTGGTGGCCGCCACCACGGTCATCGCAAAGTGGTTCAAGGGCAAAGAACTCAGCTTTGCTTTCGGTATAAAGATCACGATTGCGCGCCTGGCTTCGGTGGCCTCGGATAACTCGCCGACCTGGGCGCACAGAGTCTTTTACCCGCACGGCACGGCAGCCGGGCCCAGTTGGCAGGCGCCGCTGCTGCTAGCCGTCGGCGCCGGATGCTTGGCGGTTGTGTGTTCGAGTGTGTACTGGGTGCTCGAGGGGCGAGCGGAAGGCTACTTTGTACCCGCTGCTCTGGCCAGCGCCAGACCGCGAGTGAACCTCAAGCAGCTGCTTCATTTCAATCCGTCTTACTGGTTTGTGGTGGGGATCTGCGTAGCCTTCTACTCGGCCATCTTTCCTTTTCGCACCTTTGCCATCGACTTCTTTACCAACAAGATACTTTCCGCGCATGTGGGCGCCGGCGCTCGGGAAGCCCTGTACATGGCGGCTCACAAGCGGGCGGGAATGCTGGCCAGCCTCTTGCCGCTCTCGGCGATGGTCGCCACACCTTTGCTCGGGCTGCTGTCAGACAAGATCGGCAGGCGGGCTTCGCTGATGATGTTGGCCTCCTTGCTGTTGACCCCGGTCTACCTTCTGATGGCATATACCGGCGTCTCGCTTTACCTCCCTCTTTGCATGATGGGCATCGCCTTCTCGGTGATCCCGGCGGTTATGTGGCCCTCGGTGGCCTACGTGGTGGATCAAAGCCGACTTGGCACTGCGTACGCGGTGATGACCCTGATGGAACAGGTTGGCTTTTTTACCTTGAATTTACTCATAGGCAGAGCCAATGATCTTCAACATGCCGGGGTGCACCACCCCCAGGGCTATCGTCTTGGCCTGTTCATCTTCACCGCGATCAGTGTGGCGGGTTTTGTGTTCGCAACCCTGCTGAGGATGCGCGAGACCGGTGCGCACGGGTATGGACTGGAGACGATTACGGCGGGCAACCTATAAGT
>CAZZYH010000024.1:0-31525 GCA_964658225.1 Vulcanimicrobiota bacterium
GACGACCCAGGCGCAACTGCGAAGTTTGCATCTTCAGTGGGGGTGCGGCTTGGCGGGGACGAGCAGCATGAGTGCGCGCGCGAGCTTCAGCGCTTGATCCGCCCCTGGAGTTCTTCTCGCAGCGCTCATGGCGCTTCCCGTGCGCGGACAAGGCGTGCCTTCTGCTTTTGCTTTTGATCCTTGCTTTGGGCTCGGGCGCCCACGGGATGGCTCTCGGCGCCGTTAGAGCGCCAACGCAAACGAGCCTCTTGGGTTCTACAGCAGACGAGGGCTGAGCAACGCACCCTGGAAACAAGGAGCGCGCACGGCTGCACCCTACGGCGCAGGGATCAGCAGAACCAGAAGCGGAGTACCGCTTCTGGTTCTGCGGGACTGTCGAACGGCCGCCGGACGCGCGTGTTGGCCGGGGTTGATCTGTTCCTGGACGAGGGCCTTTGGCTGCATGCAAATACTTGGCTGCGCTGCGGCCCTCGGCTCGGACCCGACGGCACGTATTCGGCTCCTTCACTCGAGCCTTCTAGACAGTCGATCGCTCTGAGTTATTGGCGAAAGACGTTGCCTTGCTCGGCACGCAGGGTCCACCTGAGCCCGAAAGTGTATGTGGTGTTGTAGTATTCGCGTTGAATCGGATACTGTTCGCTGCCGTTGTAGAAGCCGAACACTTCGTTATTCAGGTTTAGGAACTGCGCCACCACGCTGACTCCCCGTGCCTTTGGAATGAGATAGCTCACCTGAGCGTCGACCTGAGTGTGCGGGTAGATGTACGTGTCCGAATCCGGTCCCTTGATCCCGCCTGGTGTCGGGGTCGTAGGTACCCCCGCGATCGGCGTTCCATCCTGGTAGGCATATGACCAAAGGTAAGCATCGTTGTGGGTCAGGCCCATGCGCGCCGAGATGCCATACTTGTCATACGTTACGTCAAAGTTATAGTTATTCGGCGCGTCGCGCTGCAGCGTCGGCTTGTCGGAACGCCCTGGATACCCGACAACAGAGGTCGTGTAGCTGTAGTTGGCGCGGAAGCCGGTCCCGGACAATGCACTGGGCAGCCGCGTCAGGTGCTGCTCCCAGCTGCCTTCCACCCCAATCAAGTGAGCGGATCTTGTATTGATGGGTAGAGCCTCATAGTAAAGCGCAGGACCTGAAGTTCCTGGCGGTGTATAGGAAACGGTCGCGACAGAGCTGGCTATGTAATTGTAGAGCGACTTATAAAAGACGCCGCCCTGGATCACGCCAACACTTCTGAGATAGTGCTCGCCTAAAAGATCGACATTCTGCGCCCAGGTAGGCTTGAGTTCTGGATTGCCTGCTGTCAGTTTGGGATTGCCCTCGGTCCCGGACTGGCTGGGATCATAACTAAGATAAGGAGCCAGATCGCCGTAGTTAGGACGCGACAGACCGATGCTGTAGGTCAAGCGAAAGTCCGTGTAATTGTCAAGACTGTACTGCAGCCCGGCACTCGGTAGCACGTAAGTGTAGGCGTTGCTACTGTTCAATGGACTGATGCTATTGTCGGATGCGTTGAACAGGTTCCCCTTGACCTTCTCCTGCGTCGTTTCCACGCGCAGCCCTGTGTTAAGACGATAGCGCCCGCGCGTCAGGGTGTTCATGCCATACCCGGCATATACCCGCTCGTTGACGCGCCAGTCGTTCGGCAGGTCCGACGAGGTGGACTCGGCTACGTTAAAGCTGCCGGCATTCTGCTGGTAGGTATTCAGAATCTTGCTGGCCTGCGCCATCGGTCCGTAGGTGTATTGGTTGAAGTAATAGTTCGGATCGGTGTGCCCACTCAGCACGGAGCTCAGCAAGATCCCCGGACCCGTCGCATCCGTGTTGAAATACAGCTCGCTCTTGATCACGTCCCGGACCTTGAAGCCAACCGCCCACGTCCCGAAAGACGATCTGCCCGCGGTATAACGCATGCTGTAGTTCGCCTCTCCGTCAAGGTCACGCTCGTGCGTATGGTCGTCCGTAACGCTGATATCGTTGAGTGAATACTGGGTGGGGTCATAGATGCTGACACCGCCCGGGGTGGCGGTCACCTGGAACTTGGGTGTGTGCGGGTTCTGTGTGGTGATGTTAAAAGCCAAGCCGTCCGGCAGCGCGTTTCCGTTTGCGTCGGTTGTAGGCCCCGGCCCGTTAAAAGTTGAGTAGGTAGAACCGCCTGTGAGTGCGGCCTGCGATAGCGCAGCGCGATAGTCCCACAGCGAGTTTCCATGTTCCTGGTGGGCCCCGGCATTCACGCTCCAGACTTCTTGCGTAGGGCGGCGGTAGTTGTCCTGGTAAAGCGCCTTCCCGGTTGCATCTGTAGCTGAAGGCGTTAGGAAGTTCCCCGCGTAGAGGGAGTAAATGCTGTTCTCGCCGTAATCATTGAAGTAAGAATAAAGACCCTTGAGAAAGGCCGACGAGTTCTCACCCAAACGGTAGTCCAGAGCACCCCCTGCTCCATAGCGTGACCGATCGTAAAAGTAATCGCGAAGATCGATTTCGTTTGGACCCATCACTGTCGATCCGTCCGCTACCTGGTTTACGCCTTCCGAGGGTTCGATGTCGTTGATCCCTCGCCCGTTCCAGTCATAGCTGCCGGTTCCCAGAAAGCCCCAGCGTTTGTCCGCACCGAACCGCTGTCCGTAGGTGGCAAAGACCTGGTCTTGGCCGCGGCCGCCACCGATCGGCGTATGCCCCAGCAATCCTTCGAGTGCAAAGTAGGGCTGATCTGTCGCCTGTCGGGTCACCAGGTTCACGCTGCCGCCGATGCCGTCGGCGTCCATATGCGCCGTGAGGGTTTTGTTGACTTCAATCGATTCCACTAGGTCCGCCGGGATGGTGTCTAACTTAACGTTGCGGACATTCTCGGGTGAAGGCACATTGATCCCGTCGATCGTTACATTGTTCAGGCGCGGCTCCGTTCCGCGAATCTGGATGTATTTGGCTTCACCCTCGTCGCGCTCAACCGATACACTCGGCATGCGTCCTACAGCGTCGGCTATGTTGACGTTAGGCAGGCTGTTGATCACCTCAGAGGGAAGCACCTGCATGATGTTGGTGGCTACCTGCTGGCGATTGAGGGCCTCTGCTTCGCCTACCTGCCGCTCGGCCTGCACATCCACACTGCTCGAAGCATCCCCTACTGTGAGCACCGGGTTGACCATCGCAACCGCACCGGCGGTCACGTTCACGGTCGTACTGTAGGAGCTAAAGCCGAGATAGCTGACCGTTACCGTGTACTGACCAGCAAGTATGCCAGAGAGGATGAACTGTCCTTGCGCATCGGTGACAACGACGCGCTTTTGCGGATCGAGTTGAACTTGGGCCCCTTGCAGGATTGCCTTGCTGGCATCCATGACGGTGCCCTCTATCGAACCCCGGTCGGCCTGCGCGTAGGCGGGGGCTGAGATGGCCGCGGCAACAGCCGCCGCTACTATGGAGAACGTTGCTGCTGGGGACCTGAGCGAGAAATACGTGTGTGGCTTCGAGAACAACGCGATCCCCTTTGAAGGTTCGATCTGTAAGGTGGCGCGCATATCTGAGGACCGAGCGCGCGCTATCCTTTGTCTTATCGGAAGCCAGCTTAAAGACGCCTTAAGTTTCTCGCAGCTTTCGCGGGATTCATGGGATGTTCATCGTGCGAGCTTGTCCCTAACGCTTCTCAGGTATTAGCACGGATTAGCTCTACGCGCGCGACCGGCAATCAGAGTGCGGTTTTCTGCAATGGAGCGAAGGCCACTTCGAACGTGCTGCCCTGGCCTGGGCGGGATTGTGCCTGCAGCGTGGCAGAATGGGCTTCTGCGATCCAGCGCGCGATGCTCAGGCCCAGACCACGACCGCCGACAAACTCCTCTGACATGGGTGCGCGAAACGCACGAGCGAAGATGCGCGATAGGTGCTCGCCTGCGATTCCCGGTCCGGTATCTATCACCCGCAACACGACTTGTGCAGAGGTCTGGCAGAGAGTCACCGTGACGGAACCACGGGCGGGAGTGTACTTGATTGCATTGTCTACCAGGATGCCGACCAGGCGATGAAGCAAAGAGCCATCGCCACGGATCCAGAGCTCCGGTTGCAGATGCAGGTGGAGTTGGCAATCCTTCAGCGCCGCCTCGGCGGCGAAGAGCGCGCACTGTTCGCCCACCATGAGAGACAAGTTCAAGGGCGCCGCTATGAGTTCGTGCTGCTCAAAGCCCGCGCGGGCCGCCGAGAAGAGGTCCTCGAGGATGCCAAGCGTGTGCTCGCACTCTGAGGCAAGAGTGCGCAGAGTCGCGGCGTAGTGTTCCGGCGTGCGTACCTTCCGCAAGGAGAGCTCAGCGCTTGCAAGCATCACTGCTATAGAGGTACGAAGGTCGTGAGAGGCGTCGGCCGTAAATTGCCGGTTGCGTTCTACTGAAGCCTGGAGGCGCTGGAGCATGTCGTTCCATGCTTCGGCGAGCGTCTGTAGCTCATCGTAAGTCCGAGGAACGGGTACGCGGCCATGGAGGTCGGTGATGCTGAGCCGGCTCGCAATCGCTGTGATGCGGCCTACGGGCAGCAGCGCGCGCCCGCTGAGAGAGTATCCGCCGACAAGCGAAGCGAGCAGCAGGAATGGCACGAAGAGAAGGTAGGATGCGCGCACTGTGCGCAGGATCTGGTAATGCTCATCGATCGGACCCATCAATGTAAGCTGAACAGGCATACCCGCGAGCGTTACGGTTTCTGTATAGCTGCGGACATGGTGGCCTGCGAGCAGGAACTCGCGAAAGCACGGGGCGTCGCATGGTGGCGGCTGCTGCTGGAGCCAGGGTTGGCCACCGCCATCAAAAAGTAGGAGCTGCGTGTCGGTGGAGCGAAGGATAATCTCGTCCGTCTCTGGAGAAGTCTTGAGAAAGGTAGTAAGGATGGATGCGATCGGACGCGCGGCATCATAGGCGTGTTCACTCTCGACGAAAGCACACAGGCGCTCTGCTCGATGCACCAGGGTCGGCGCACGTGAAGCCTCCAGGGCGTGGCCTAGATAGAAAGTGAGGAATAATCCGAAAACGGTGAGGCAGCTAAGCGTAAACAGGGTATACCAGAGCCCCAAGCGGATGCGGAGCGAAGACCATCTCACGTGCCGGAGCCCTTGTTGGCCAGCATGTACCCCGTGCCGCGCATGGTCTGTACCATGCCCTCACACACGGGGCCTAACTTCGCCCTGAGGCTGTAGATGTGGTAGTCCAGATTTCCTTTGCTCAGGTCCGCGTCGTGACCCCATACGGCCTCTGCAATCTGATCGCGGGTTACTACCTGTCCGGCACGGCGCATCAGCGTTTCTAGCAGCATGAACTCGCGCCGGGTCAGCTTGACGGGCTGCTCTCCTACGCGGACCTGATGCCGGGTAGGGTCGAGCATGAGCGGGCCCTTGGTCAAAATCAGAGTGTAGGGCGCAGCTCTCCGGCGAGCGAGGGAGCGAACACGTGCAAGGAAAAGCTCGAGATGGAAGGGCTTGGTGAGGTAGTCGTCGGCCCCATGATCAAGTGCTCTTATGATCTCGGGCACAGTATCGCGGGCAGAAAGTACAAGGACGGGTGTCTGACATTTCGCACGTCTTAGGTGCGCTAATATCTCGAGTCCACTGGTGCCTGGCAACATGAGATCAAGAACGACAGTGTCGAAGGGATGATCAGTGATAAAGCTTGCGGCTTGTTCGCCGCTACCGAGGTGAGTGGAGCGCGAACCCTCTTCCTCGAGCGCCTGCTGCAAAACCCCTGCGAGCCTCGCGTCGTCTTCCACGATGCAGACCTGCATGATCACAGTATTGGGGGGTCCTATGTCGACTTACGTTATAAGTATGTGAATTTATCGATGATCCTTTCACGGCCTAAGCCTCCCCTAAGGCGCCGCGCCTTCAATGGAAGCAGGCGGAGAAGTTGCATTGCGTGAAAGGACGCTCTCCGTTCCCCCCAAAAATGCGACTCCATCCTAACCTCCCCTCCCTTCTGCTTGTAGCCAGCGCATGCATGGCGGCCCATGCACAAATCGACCGGACAGAGATCAACGGTACGATCGTGGACCCGAGTGGCGCGGCAGTGTCCAGCGTTGTAGTGACCCTCATCCAGGGAGACACAAACGATTCCCGAGTCGTCACAACGAATAGCAGTGGCCAATTCGTTGCCTCCTCACTTCCCGTTGGCAGATTCACGATCATCCTGAGCAAGAAGGGCTTTGAGGATGTCCGCATCGCCGATGTCGATGTTCACGCGGGCGATGTGCGCACTATGAATCAGCAGATGCGGATCGGCACGGTGAGCCAGTCGGTCTCCGTCGAAGCAGATACGAAAGGCGCGCAGCTCGAGAAGAGCAACGCGACCTTCGGCGGCGCTATCCAGTCCGTGCAGGTTCATGAATTGCCGCTCAATGGACGCAATATTGCTACGCTCGAACTGCTCGCTCCGGGCGCCATCGATAACGGCACGGGTCAGCAGTCCTCCATCCGCTTTGCCGGCCAAGGTGCTGACGATAATAACTTCCGCCTGGACGGTGTCGATGCCAGCGGTATTCTGCGCATGGACCTAAAGTCGGGTCTTCGACTGCAATTCTCGACCGAAGCCATGGCGGAGTTTAAGGTGGACGCGGGCGCATACACGGCAGACACGGGCGGTTCGGCCGGTGGACAGATCAGCCTCATCTCACGCTCAGGAACAAACGCATTGCACGGCAGCGCCTTTGATTATCTTCGTAACAGCTACTTCGACGCTCGATCTCCCATCCAGAGCGCGGCGCATTTGCTGTTTCACCTCAATCAATTTGGAGGCAGCGTTGGTGGCCCGGTCCTCAAGGATCGCACCTTCTTCTTCTTTGATTATGAGGGTTTTCGCCAGCAGCTTGCAGGCGTGCCGCAGAGCGGCTATGTCCCGAGCCCCGGATTTCGCGCCCAGGTCATTGCTGCGCAGCCCAACCTGGCCTCCATCGTGAATGCATTCCCACAAGGCCAGGCTCCTTCTGCGACGGATCCTAACGCGTACTCCTATACCGGCCTTGTTCCTAGCCCGGATGCGGAGAACTCGGGCACAGTGCGTGTGGATCATCGGTTGAACGTCAAAGATTCAAGTTACATACGCTATAACATTGACGATGGCTCCTCTACGAGTGCAATCAACGCGCTTGGAGAAGCCAGCACGATTCGCTCGCGCGTGCAGAACCTTGTTCTTGAACAACTGCACATTGTGAATCAGTCGTTGCTCAATGAGGCCGAGTTCGGGTTCAACCGTAACACCTATCTCCAGGCTCAGCACACAGGTGAGCCATTGAACTTCGTCATCACCGGTTTTACCGAGGTGTACGAGAACTATAACAAGGCGCAGATTGGCCAGAGTTTCTCTGTGAACGATACCGTCACCTGGAACAAGGGCAAGCACACGGTCAAGGGTGGTATTGATTTGCGCTTCCCCCAGTACAACGAGGCTAACTCGGTTGACGGTACTGCTAGCTTTCTCAGCGAGGGTGCTTTTCTGGCTAACGAGATGAACACTTTCCAGACTACCGCTGCTTTACCTGACAAGGGTCTTCGCAAAGAGCAGCTTGCCGGCTACGGGCAAGACGAATGGAAGGTCACGCCTAACCTGACGCTGAACTATGGGATCCGCTACACCTACTTCTCGCCCTTCCACGAACAGCATAACAATGAAGATCCATTTGATCTTGCAAGCTGTGGCGGGTACTGCGGTCTAGGCGCCGAGTTCTACTTCCCGAACCACCTTGACTTTGATCCGCGCGTGAGTGTTGCCTATTCGCCGGACTTCTTCCACGGCAAGACAGTCGTCCGTGCCGGCTTTGGCATGTTCCACGGCGAAGACCAACTCGGCGACGAAGATAGCCCGGTGGTGAACACGGAGCCCTCTGTCACGCTGACCTCAAGCGCCACGAATGTGTTCTCTTACCCGGTGAACCCTGTACTTACTCCGTCGACCGGTCTTGCTTTAACGCCGCGTTCGCTGGCGCGCGATCATCCGGACTCCTATACCGAACAGTGGACTGGGTCTGTCGAGCGCTCACTCCCAGGCGAAACGGTGCTGAGCATGACTTACCTTGGCGTGAAAGGCAACCATCTGTTTCGCCGGTCCTACACCAACCTGATTGATCCGCTAACCGGTAAGCGACCGCTGCCGCAGTATCCGAGTGAGATCGACACCAAGTACAACGAAGGGATGTCGATCTTCAACGCTCTGCAGGTCAACATCACTCGACGCTTTCACAATGGCCTGTTCCTGGGCGCAAACTACATGTTGTCCCATGCTCTTGATGATGGCTCCGTAGGGGCGGGCGAAGCCGATGCGGCCGAGGATGTGAACTGCTTCCGCTGTGAATATGGATCAAGCGATGATGACGTCCGCAACACGGGGAACGTCAGCCTCGTCTACGACCTTCCCTTTGGCTTAGGACGCAAATACATGAACACCAACCATGCTACCGATGCGGTGCTTGGCGGCTGGTCGGTCAACACGCTTTTTGAAGCGCGATCGGGCTTGCCCCTGAACATCACGATTGCTCGCAGCGCCAGCGTTCTGCCCGACGGCAACAGCGTCAACCAACGCCCGGACCGTCTTGCCGCCCAGTCGCTCTACCTTCCGGGCAAGAGCATTCACCACTGGCTGAATCCTTCCGCGTTCTCTGTGCCCGCGAACGGTACGTGGGGCAACCTGGCCAAGAATGTTGCTACCGGACCGCTGCTCTGGCAGGATGACGCTACACTTGAGAAGACCTTCCATGTTACCGAGCGCAACAACGTTGTGTTTCGTGCGGAAGCCTTCAACCTCTTCAACCGTGCACAGTATGGCAATCCCGGGACGGCGCTGAGCGTTGGTTCTGGCGGTCAATTGTCTGTTCCGGCGAGCTTCGGCAATGTAACCTCCACAGTCAACTCGGCGGGCCTGGTCGGCACCGGTACACCTCGCGAACTAGAGTTTGCTGTGCGATTCACGTACTAAGTGGAGGAAGGTAGATTGTTAAGACGCCACGCTTTCACGTCCTTGCCGCTTGTTACCGCGCCGGCGATGGGAAACGCCCAGCAGGCAAAGCATCCGGAAACTGCATGTCGACCCAAACTCGTCTTAGGACCGCGGCAAGAACTCAAGGTTGCTGTACTCGCCACCGAGGACCCGCTCTCACTCTTCCGTGCGGAGGGGAGCTCGCACGGAACACCCTTATCCCTATGCCGCGCACGCGCTGCTGCTCTTCTGGGGCGATGGGGTTCAGCCTGGCACGTATCTTACGACGGTTGGCATCGGCAACGCCGCGCGGAAACTCGCAGCACTGCTCAGAACCAGCACGCCTATAGGAAGGGTGGGTTACATTCTGCCTGAGATTGTGCTTCCTTGCCACCGCCGTTGTGCCCTCCCCACGGGCGCGCTCACTACCTAATCTAACCATGGAGAAGCCATGAAGCATACGCTGCTTAAGATCGTCACGTTCTTCCTCTTTGCTGCTACTGTATGGTCTCCCTGCGCATGGTCGCAGGCCGGTCCCCAGGAAAGTACGAATCCTCCCCTGACGCTCCTCAGGTCGATTTATCTTCCCGAGATCACGGGTGACTTTGACCACTTCACCGTCGACCTCAAGCGCAACCGCCTCTTTGTGTCGGCCGAGGTGCACCACTCCGTTGAGGTGTTTGACCTGAAGACGGGTGAACATCTCCGAAGCATCGGCGGACTGAAAACGCCGCATTCGATCGCCTACGACGCGACGAAGGATGAGTTGATGATCTGCGACGGCGGCGACTCTTCGCTGATCCTTCTCGCCGGTGACGACTTCCGCCGGATCGATCGCGTGCAACTGATCGATGGCTCGGCAACGGGCAAAGGCGACTCGCCGGACGCAGCCTTCTGGGATGCGAAAACGGGCCTCTACTACATCGGAAACGGCGGCGATTCAGCCAAGCTCTCGGAATCGACGATCGCTATTTTCTCCCCGGGGCAGGGCAAGATTATCGACGAGATCAAGCTGCCCGGGGGCAACCTGGAGAGCATGTATGTGGATGACGCGCAGGCGCGCCTTTACGTCAACGTGCGCGACAAGAAGCAGATTGCGGTGGTCGATCTGCGGTCAAAAAAGATTGTGAACACCTGGACGACGCAGGAGATGAACCGGAACACGGCACTTACTCTGGATCCTGCGACGGGGCGCCTCTTTGTCGCGGGTCGTAACCCTGGCATCCTGTACGTCTTCGACGTGAACACCGGTAAAGTCGTCTCGCAGATGCCTTGCGTGAACGTAAACGACGATATGACATGGGATCCGGAGAGCAAGCGCCTGTATATTTCCGGTTCGGAGGGCTTAAACGTTTTTCATCAGGACTCGCCTGATACGTATACCCAGCTTCTCAATGAACCTACAAACGGCGGCAAGACGTCGACCTACGTGCGCGAGGTAAATCAGTTTTACGTCGCCCATCCGAAAACGGATGTGGACCTTGCGGGCCTGCTGATTTACAGAGTAAATCGCTAAACAAAAGCCCTGGTGTCGATACCTCAAGCTTCGAGCACCACGGGAAAAGACCCGCGAGAAGGTTTCATGTGCAAAGCCGCTACATTGCTGTGGATCGCTCTGTTAGTCAGCCCGGTATCAAGTACCCAGCATCCCAAGACGACTACGGCGCCGCCGCCCCTCGAGCTGGTTCAGGCCCTGGTGCTCGGTCCAGCCATCGAGGGCAGTTTTGATCACTTCGGCATAGATCTGAAGCGAAGGCGTCTCTTCGCGACACCGGAAGATTGCAAGAGCGTACTGGTCATCGATCTGGCACAAGGTAAAGTTGTTCGTCAGATCGAGGGAATTGATCGGCCTTACGCCATTCTGTACCGAGAGGACATGGATCGGTTGTACGTGACGGACGGTGGGGATGGAAGCGTAAAGGTCTATGATGGCCAGACCTATCAGCTTGTGCATCGCATTCCTCTTGTGAGAGGTGCAGACTCGATCGGCTATGACCCCTCGAAGAAGTACCTTTACGTAGACAATGGCGGCCGCGCTGCCGGGCAGACGTACTCGCTGCTGAGCGTGATTGACACTACATCAAATCAGAAACTTGCCGACATCAAGATCGATGGCGACAGGCTTGAGGCCATGGCGCTCGATACTTACAGGCCACGCTTGTATCTCAATGACAAGGCGAAGAATGAGGTTGTTGTCATCGATCGTGAGAGGAACGCAGTTGTGGCGACCTGGCCTATCACGAAAGGCCAAGGGAACGTGACGATGGCGCTCGATGAACAACGGCAGCGTTTGTTTGTGGGATGTCGCGATGGCAGATTGGTTGTGCTCGATACGAACACCGGCCGCGAACTGCAAGCGTTCCCGATCACTCCCGGGGTGGGCGACACGATTTACGATCCGATGACGAAACGAGTGTACGCAATCGGTGGAGGATCGATTGATGTTTACGATCAACTTACGCGTGACCATTACGTAGCGGCCGGCAAGGTGCGTGCCGGGTCGGCCGCGAAGACGGGGAGCCTGATTTCACAGGTGGATCGGCTCTTCGTCGCTGCTCCTCGATCGGCTACAAACAACGCCAGGATTGTTCTGTATCAACCCGTTCACACAGTGAAGGCGATGGTGCGAGGGCCAGAGCCGCAGGAGCCTGTGCATGCCCCTGAGGCCGAAGCCCTGATTCTGCGGATGCTTTCCGAGCACCCCGATCTGCGCAGGATGGGACTGCATGTCATTCCTCCAGGTCAGAGTCAGATGATTCTGATCGCGAATGGCAATGCAACCAGGCTGGGCATCCATACTTCACTGGCGGATTTCGCTGCGGTGCAGGGCGTCAGGACATACGGCCCCCACATTGCCGATGGCGGCTTCTACAACATGAAGATGCCCATGTTCGATGCAGCGGGCGGCTGGATCGGGATCCTCGTGATGGAGATTCCCGACACGAGCGCCGTAAGCGAAGCGGATGCCGCTCACCAGGCGGAGGCGATCCGCAAAGAACTTTCCATGCACATTCCAAGCCTGGACTGGCTCTTCCGCACTCGCTAAGCCGTCATGTATCACGGTGCTATGTCGATGTGGCGCCTTCTGCTCCCAGGCCGACCCGCGCTGCATAACTTCTAGCGCGTGCGAAAGTGGAAAGCTTGTCTTGTCATAGCTAAAAACGCACTCTGGCGACGCCCTCGAGTTGACGCGAGGGGTCACTGTTCGTAATACCCGCTTGAGGCGCCAGAAAGGATGCCAGTGGTGTTGCACCATTGCCATAGATGTTGTTCACCGTAATCAAGTTCCGGCTGTTGAGTACATTGAAGGCCTGCGCGCGCACATCAAGAGACAAGCGCTCGTGCAGGGGAAACTGCCTTGCAAGGGAGACATCCATGGTTCGCTGTGCGGGCGCTCTGAAGGAGTTCCGGCCGAGCCCCACCGGACGATCGACCGTGTATCCATCCCCATTGTTATCGACGCCGGTAATCGGATTGACAGGCAGGCCGGACCCGAAGGTGCCAACCAAGGAAAAAGTCGTCTGATACCAGCCATGCAGCACCGCGTCGGCGATGAAGCGATTGCGCTGGTAGAAGTCGCTAGGGCCGCGCTCATACTTGTCAGAGTCAGGCAGCCATTCATTGGGAACGCCGCTATTGTAATCGGCGTAAAACATGGAATAAGTATAAGAACCCGACCAAACGTAGTGACCGTTGACCTCTCCCCACCGGCCGAAGTGTTGGGCCAAGGCGGCGTCAAATGACTGGTAAATGCTCGATCCGGTATTTACGATCTGGTCGATCAGCGTAACGTGATCCACGCCGTCGTAGGTCGTATAAGGCCTGGTGCCATTGGCTGCAGCCACGCTTCGTACCTGTCCAGGTGCGGTGCGGATGAAAGGCGCCGGATGGTTGATGTCGTAGACCCGCATCTGCTTGATGGTATGAGACTGCAGTCCGCTGAGGGTAAGAAACGTATTCTTGGCTAACTGCTGCTCAAGAGAAATAGAAAACTGCAGCGCATAGGGATTGAGTAGCTTGTTCCCGGGAATATAGAGATAGCTGACAAAAGGAGACGCGACGCCCCCTGAGGGGGATGCGACAGCGTTGGGATAGGTCGGGCAAGGATCCGGAGTCGCGGTGCAGTTCCACGTGTAATTGAACTGAGGGGAATGGGGGCCGAGCGTGATGTAGCGGCGATTAAGGTACATGTAGTACTGGTCGAAATAGATTCCGCCACCGGCTCGCAGGATCGTCTTGCCGTCTCCTCGTGCGTCCCAAGCCAGTCCCAAGCGGGGACCGAAGTTGCGGCTAGAGCTGGTGATGGACTGGTACTCGTATCTGAGTCCGGCGTTCAAGGTGAGGTTGGGTCGCAGTTTCACGTCATCCTGTGCAAACAGGTGAAATGCTTGCTGGCCGTAGCGAATGAAGGCAGTTCCATAGGTCTGGGTGTATTCGTACGGAGTTTGCTCAGCGAAAGCTTGAGGCGTGTGATAGTAGTAGGTTCCGAGTGGAGAGTAGGAATAATCCTTGACGCGCAACCTCTCCACCTCGCCGCCAAACTTGACGCTGTGTGCTCCATGTTCGAACGCGTACAGGTCCGCAGCCTGTTCTGCTTGCGCGTGCACCCAGCTGTACGTGGAATAGCCTTGCTGAAGATAGTTGGGGACCACAACTCCGGAACTGGTCGAGAGCGGGGTGGCGCTGTCGGGAACGTAGTTCGTGTACGCAAGTCTTGCGACGTTCACGGCTCGGCCGATGATTGCCTGCTCGGAGAGTTGCCCTCCCCAGGACTGGAGTCTTGCTGTTCGCCCATAGGTCGGATTGTTGATGCCCGCTACACGATCGTCGGCGTTGTTGGTGGCATAGTGATCGCCGTTGAAGCGCAAGGTGAGCAGGTGATTCGCGGTCAAGTCATGGTCCAGTTTGAGCAGTCCGGAATATTGATTGCTGCGGCCATCAAAAAAGCCGGGCGCCGGACTGGTAAGCACAGCTCCTCGATCTACCTGTACTCTCTCATAGCTGGCGAAGTAGCGTGTTTTCTCTTTTAGGAGGGATCCACCCTGGGATGCACCCCAGTCGAGTTTCTGATTGGGTATGTGGAAGGTCGCAAGGATAGGCTCGGCCTGGGTTCCGCTGGGCCGGAGATAGGCAAAGTAGTCACCATGGGTGGTCTTGCTGCCGGACTTTGTCTGTATGTCAATGATGCCATTTGTGGAATTTCCGAACTGTGCCGAGTAGGTTCCTGTCAGAACCTTTACCGCGTCTACACTTGCGGCAGCAACGTTGGCTGTGGGTGCGACAGCATAGACCCAGTCGTAGTTGACGAGCCCGTCTAGTTCGTAACTGGTATGGCGGTAAGAGCCTGCATTGATGGAGAGCCGGTTCGAATCCGCGTAGTTGGCGCCGAGCCCGAGCGTCTGTCGAACATGAGGATCGAGCAGTGCATATTTGGCGGCGCTGCGAGTCACCGAGGGAACTTCCGCCACCTCGGTTGAATCTACGGTCTGGCTGATCTCGGTGCCGGTTGCATCGAGATCGACCACTCCCTGAGTTACCAGAACGTCGGAGTGGGTGTTCGCGAGCTCCATATGAGCGTCAATCTCCAGCGTTTGTTCGGGTGCCACGATGAGCCCATCCTGTGAAAACGGCGCCAGGCCTTGACCCGCCACGGTGAGGGAATACTCGGTGCCTTCATCGATCTGGCGGAATGTGAACCCTCCGTCTGCGCCGGATGCGGTTGAAAGCGTGCGGCCGTTGCTTCGCAGAACAATCGAGGCGTTCTCGATGGGCATGCGGTTGGGGCCTGCGGTAACTCTGCCGTGGAGGCTGCCGTTCGCCGCGAAGGCGACTTGGGCTGCAGCGAGGGAGATAAGGGGCAGGAAACAAAGCAGCCTCATGGACGTGCGTACTCCCGATAGGCGGCAGCAATATCCGCGCCTGCTGGATGGATCAGGAAGCGGTAGCGGAAGCGGAGCTCGTCTCCCGGCTGCAGGCTCAGGCTTCCGTTCGGCAGCGATCGATCATAGAAGCGCTGCGCAAAGGGATTGGCAAAGAGCAATCCAAAATCCTTCGCCCTCCAGGTGGTCGGAGAGTGGAGGTTGGAAGGGTGACTCATAAAGGCGATGCCGACTCGTTCTCCGTCGAGGGTGCCTTGCCAATCCACCCAATCTGAGTGCGTGCCCTCGATGTGATCGGCCCCTTGCACGCCGGTCGCGCTCACCGCAGATCCTCCTGCCTTCTCGGCAAAGGGCGGAGCGAGACGAAAGCCGATGATGCCATCGCGTGCGTCTTCAAAGGTGGACAGTTTGACGGCCTTGAGTCCAAGACTGATGTCCATCATGCGGCTCGTGGTCGGCCCCGCATACACAGTGACCGCCAGGGTTTCGTCGATCATTGGCTTCCCGTCCTCATCCAGCCACTGAGCGCTGATGGTGAAGCCACCGCTGGTCGCCCCGCTGTGCGTCTCAACTACATCCTTAAATAGAATTTTGCCAGCGTGCGGCTGCGGATCAGTAGGGTCGATCTCCCAGAGATTGAATCCACTTATGTGCTCGCTACCGATCCAGAGGCCGCGTTGATGAGGGTGGTCGGTCGGTTCGCCCGCAAGGCGCTCCATGGGAAAGCTTCGTACGACGCGCTTTCCGGATGCTGTATTGAGCGGCCAGAAGTAGGGCTTATGTGCGTCCACACCCTTCTGTAGAGCGGTGAAGAGCGTTCCATTCACGTTGACCGTGACTTGGGTTGCGGTGGTCTGCACTTCTACCTGGGCGTCGGCGATACAGGGCGCAAAGATTAGAAACAGGAAAGCTAAGAGATAGCTCTTTATCGTCATTCGTTTTGTCTCAAGGCCTGGTGGAATCGAGTATCTGGCTTGATGTCGGAAAAGGCGCAAAACAAGCCGACGCGGAATCGGGTTGGGGCCAGTATTGCAAAGTGTCATGGAAGAACTTGCCTGCCAGTTTAATTCCTCGGCACGACGGCAAAGATGAATTTGCTGTGACTCGACAAAGAGATCGCCGGTTGGCAGAGGCCGTCACCTCATCCCGCCGGCGCGCGCGCAGGTCGATGTCCATGCATCGCGCAGTGGCTCAGGCCTGCTCCATCGCACGCAGCTCATACGCCGCCGACGAAGAGCCGGCTCCCTTGTGGCCACCGTTTCAGCCGGCTAGGACGGGTCTTTGCGCAAAGGCGAGCAGGACCAGCGGCTGCGAATCAAAGCCGCTCGCTCCCTCTTTTCCAAGCGTTTGGCGGCGCGCCTTCTCAGCGTGCTGCGCTCGAGCGTGCAGCTCTCGACCACAGTTTTGTGTTGCATGAAGATTACGTTCATGTCACGATTTGACGATTCTTTCCTTGCTTCCCAAGCAAATTTCGCCTTCAAAAGGAGCCAGTCTATGGCGCGGCCTAGAACTGATTACGAAGCAAGTACACAGCGGCTGCCAGAGCGGCATGCGGAGAACAGTGGTCCAATGCATTGCGGGAATGTGCGTTCTTTCCTCTCGCTCTTTTGGCCCGCGATGCTGGTGTGCCTATGTGCTGTTTTGCTGCCGCACGCGGCTTTCGCGCAGACGACGACGGGAAGCCTAGTCGGCATCGTCACCGACCCGAGCGGCGCCGTTGTGCAGGGCGCGCAAGTGACGGCCACAAATGTTGAGACTGCTGTGGCAACGGCGACGACAACGGGCAAAGACGGTGCGTACAGTATCCGCTTCCTGCCTATCGGCCACTACCAGGTTTCGGTGGTGGCGGCAGGTTTTCAGACCGCACAGTTTGCCGCCTTCTCTCTCGAGATTGATCAGACGGTCAAGGTGGATGCGCAATTGAAGATCGGCGCGTCGACCACGGCTGAGGTCTTCTCGGACGGCGACTCGAATATTCTCAATACCGCCGACGCTTCGCTGGGCGTGGTGATGACCAGTGAACAAATCCAGTCGATTCCCCTGGACGGGCGGAACTTTGCCAGCATCACGTTGTTTGAGCCCGGCGCCATGGCCACTTCGCCGCAGGGCTTTACCAGCAACAACGCCATCGAGCGCAACAACTATGGCAGCGATCAGCCCTCGGTAAACGGCAATCGTGCGCAGGCCAACAACTACCTGCTGGACGGCATCTCGATCAACCAGATCGACTATAACCTGGTCGGGTACAATCCGGCGCCCGAAGCTCTCGGTCAGATCAAGGTCATCACCTCCAATGCGTCCGCCGAGTACGGCAACGTGAACGGCGGCGATGTGCTCGCTGAACTCAAAAGCGGCACCGATCACTTTCACGGGTCCGCCTATGCCTACATTGAGGATGGGAAGCTCAACGCGAACAGTTGGGGCAACAAAGACCAGGTCCCTGTGATTGCGCGGGCTCCTTACACGCAATCGGTTTTTGGCGGAACGCTGGGCGGCCCTATTCGGAAGAAGCTCTTCTTCTTTATGGATTACGAGGGGGTACGCGAGCATACCGGGGGGCTGCAGGCGGCTTCTATTCTGACCCAGCAGATGCTGACGGGCGACTTCAGCGCTCTGCTGACAAACCCGTACGGGGTTCAGGGGTTCACGCCGACTCAACTCTACGACCCACAGAATGGATTCACTCCGTTCGCGAACAACCAGCTTCCCGCATCGATGCAGACCAACAGCGTGGCGCAATACCTGCTCGCCCATCCGGAGGTCTATCCGATCGTCTGCAGCCCTACGACCTCCAGCTCGCCTGCTCCACCGGCCTCCTGCGCCCACCAGACGGCCGGCGCAACCACGGCCAAGGACGGGGTGATCAGTAATAATTTTCAGGGATCGGCCCGCACATACATTGCCAACGATCAGGCTGATATCAAGCTCGAGTGGACGCCGCGGGACGCAGACAGGGTCAGCGGTTTCTATGTGGACTCTCAGCCTCATGATGCGACGGCCAAGTTCGCTGTCGATCCAGTCAACTTCCAGACTCAGAACAGCTACCCAACCCATGTCTTCGGTCTGGCATGGAACCATACTTTCTCTCCAGACCTGATCAACTCAGCCCGTGTCGGATTTACCCGCGTCAATTTCCTGCAGGGATTTACGACGGACCTCACTGGAGAGTTTGGCCTCTCCGGAGACAGCAAGGTAGGCATCGGTCTGCCCTATGCGCAGACAGCGGAGGGCTTTACCGCGCAGAACACCTCGGCAAGCGTGATTGGCAACTCGGCGAGCCCGGCGGTGATTGCGGAGAACCAGTACACCTACAGTGACGATCTGATTTGGCAGCGCGGACACCACGTGATCAGCATCGGATTTCAGGCCCTGCGCTACCAGTCCAACGGCCTGAACGGGGGCAACGGAGGTTTCCTCGGCGAGTTCAATTACAACGGAAACTTCACCGCGAGTGCCACCGATGCCGGTGGGTACTCGGCAGCCGATTTTATCCTGAACCGGATCGACACCGGCGCGCTGGCTCAAAACGGAGGTTCGGAGGGCGACCGCCAGTGGCGCACCGCCGAGTATGTCCAGGATAATTGGCGGGTAAACTCCGCCCTCACGTTGAACCTCGGTGTCCGCTACCAGTTCGACCAGCCCTGGTACGAGGTGCAGAACCGCGTCGCCAATGTCATTCTTAGCGGTCCGAACAAAGGTTTAGCCGAGTACGCTTCGCGCATTCCGGACGGCGCGCCTGCAGGGTCCATCCTTTGCAGCAACCGTTCCTGCTATAACCCGAATTACGACCAGATTATGCCTCGCTTCGGCTTTGCCTGGCAGGTGAACCCGAAGTATGTGATCCGCGGCGGATACGGGGCGGCCAGTCACAGTGAAGGGAATTACGCGCTGGGCTTTCAGGCGCCTTTTCAAAAGAGCATCGTCCTCTCGGATCGCTCTCCGACCTTCGCGTCTCCTGGGGTATCTGCTGCGCCCGGAAATCCGTATAACGTGCAAACCGCGTTCACTGTGAACACGGCCTTCAATCCGAACGGCGGCAGTGTCAATGGCGGCACCACCCCTAACTTTCATCCCGCCTATGTGCAGGCATACAACCTGACCATGGAGTATGCGCTCAATAAAGTCACATCGTTGTCAGTAGGCTATGTCGGTCAAAAAGGGGACCATCTGCCCGATTACTACAACGCCAACCAATTGCCTTACGTGGGCGCGCCCTCACCTTTCGGAATCACCCAAGCCACACCCAGCCCGACCTCCACCGTCTTTGTCAACGATACGCAGGCAGCCTTCAACTACAGCGGCTTACAGGCCACCCTGCGCGGCCGCCAGTCCCGCGGGCTCACCTACACTGTCAACTACACCTTCGCGAAGGCATTGACCGACAGCTCTGGCGAGTACAACACCCCGGAGATCAACGGCCAGAACGGCGCCTATCAGAACTACTACAACCCAGGCGCGGACTGGGGTCCTTCGGGCCAGGACGTGCGGCACAACCTGTCGCAGGTCGGAGAGTACAGGCTCCCGGTCGGCCAGGGCGAACAGTTCGTCGCGCACGCGAACAAGGTCCTGGACGGCGTGATCGGGGGGTGGCGGCTCTCCGAATCCTTCATCGTCTACTCCGGTTTCCCGGTCACGATCAACGGCCCGCAAGCTTCGGCTTTCGAGTCCTACGGGCAGACCCGCGCCAACCACTACCGTCCTCTGCTGATCCGCAACCGTTCCAAGAACAACTGGTTCGGCACCGATCCCTCGGCCATTCCCTGCACCACGCCCGGGGTGGATAACGGAGTCTGCGCCTATGGTCAGGCTGCTCCGAATACCTTCGGAACTGCCGCGGTCAATACAGAAAGAGCGCCAGGTTATAAAGACTTCGATGTATCTACCTTTAAAGACTTCCACCTCTATGAAGCCAACACGCTCTCCTTCCGGGCCGACTTTTTCAACGTCTTGAATACACCCAGTCTGGACAATCCAGGCAACTCCATTGCAAGCAGCAACCTGAGTACCTTTGGCCTGATCACCTCCGCAAGATCGGCTCCAAGGAAGATCCAATTTTCCTTGAAGTACCAGTTCTAGCGGCATAACAATCTCCCCTTTTTCCGAGGGAGGACCTAGCACCATGAGAAGACTGGCCGCTGCTCTTTCAAGAACAGCGGCCATGCTTTGCGATCACGCCCGCCAGGCGCGATCCATGCCGTGTCTTGGATCAACACGCAGTCTCTTTCCTGCGAGCATGCAAATGAATTCAGCCCAAGTACAGAAAGCTCCGAATAGCCTGCGACACCCTGCTTCCATGCCGCGCGTTCTCTCTGCAAGGGGCCTCGCTCTGCTTTTGTTTGTTCTCGTCCCACTGCTCCATGTCCATGCCGAGGAGGGAGCGCAGCGGATCGCCGAGCTCGGACGTTGTCAATTATCGTCCGGGCAGGCCATTCTGGACTGCCGGGTAGGCTATCGGGTCTTCGGCGCGCTCAACCGGAAAAAAGACAACGCGGTCATCATGCCCACATGGTTGAACGGCCGCAGCGAAGACCTGGTCGCCCTGTTTGGCCCCAGGCCCGGCCCGCAGAGGCTCGTCGACACCGCGAAATTTTTCGGGATCGCCTTCGATGCCTTCGGCGACGGCATCTCCTCCTCTCCGTCCAACAGTCCCAGCCAGCCCCGCACCGCTTTCCCTGTCTTCACCATGGAAGATATGGTCAACGCGCAATATCGCGTGCTGACTGAAGTATTGGGTATCAAGCACCTCCATGCGGCCATTGGTTTGTCCATGGGTGGCGAGCAGGTCTTCGCGTGGATGGTGTTGCACCCGGAGTTTCTTGATGGCGCGGTTCCGATCGTCGGCACTCCCCAAGTCACGAGCTTCGACCTGCTCTCCAAGCAGATCGTCATCGAAGCTATCCAATCGGACCCCGGCTACCACGGCGGCCAATATGCGGTCGAGCCCGAGTTGAAGCTTGCCAACGCCATCGGCGCGCAGATGGTCTCCGCCCCGCCCTATCGCAACCAGCAGTGGCCGCGCAGCAGCTTCAGCAACTGGCTCAAGACGGTCGAAGCGCCCCAGCGCCAGGACGCCAATGATCGCGTCTGGCAGGCCAAGGCCATCATGCACCACGACCTGTTGCACGCGCGAGCCTTGGCAGAGGTGGCGCAAGCCTCGAGCAAGGTAAAGCAGTTGATCATCGTGGCTGCCGAAGATCGTATGGTCACGCCGCAGCCAGCGCTCGCCTGGGCGCAGGCTCTTTCCGCCCAGACCTACATCTCGCCGGGCGCCTGTGCCCACCTCATCATGAACTGCGATGCAGCCCAAATATCGGAGCGAGTCGAGCGATTCCTCAACTCCTACTAGGGCAATCCTCAGGGGCTTGCCCGATCTCGCATGGTGACCTTAGCCGCTCTCCTGTCCTGGCGGATATCGGGATGACGAGAGCTTACCAAGGTTTCGGGCTTTATTGCACGCTCCGCAGCGGCAGCGCGCGCCTGCTTTTATGATTTGTGAAGGCGCGGAGCGTGAGGAAGATGGCGGTCCAAAATCAGCCGCTCGCGCAACTCGTTGCCGAGGGGCTCGCACAGCATCAAAAGGGCAAGCTGGACGCCGCCGAGCGGATTTACGAGAGCGTGCTGACCTGCGAGCCGAAGCATGCAGATGCGCTGCATCTCCTGGGCCTGATCAAGGGCCGAAGTGATCCCCAACTGGGTGTCCGTCTGGTGCAGCAGGCCATTCTCGCCAAGCCCAAAGTTTCCGTCTACCGGAACAACCTTGGCAACCTTCTGCTCCGCACCGGCGACATGCAAGCCGCAGAGCATAGTTATCGCCAAGCGCTGCTGGTCGACTCGGGCAACGCGGACGCTTATCTGAACCTCGGCAATCTGCTCTCGAGCAAGGGCGAGGACGCGGAAGCTCGTACGAGTTTCGAGAAGGCGCTGCAGCTTGCTCCTGGGCTTGTCGAGGCCTCGATGTCCATGGGCCGGATCGAGGAGCGGGCGGGCGACTGGGAGGCTGCTCGCGAGTGCTTTCGTCGGGCGCTGCAGCATGCGCCCCGGCACGCGCCGGCGTTGCTGATGTTGAGCGGCATCGCGAAGGCCTTGGGCGATTGGGCGGGCGCGGAGGAGCATCTTCGCCGCGCCCTGGCAGCGGACCCGGGTTACGCGGACGCCTACTGCAATCTCGGAAATCTCCTCCGGGAGCGCGACCGGCCCATCGAGGCAGTCGAGTGCTACCAGCAGGCGATCGCACTCTGCCCATCGCAGGCGGCCGATGCGTGGAACAATCTGGGAGTCACGCTCTCGATCCTCGGTCGCCACCAGGAGGCGCTCACCGCGCTGGTTCGAGCAGTCGAGACCAGGCCGGACTTTATCGACGCCTATTTCAACCTGGCCAAGGAAGCCATCCTGCTCCATCAGGAAAAGCTGGGCCTCGATCTGCTCGCCAAAGTACTCGCGCTCGATCCGGCGCATGCGGGCGCATATCTGGAAGTGGGAAATTTGCAGCGATGCGCGGACCGGCTGGCCGAAGCCGCGGAGTCCTACCGATGCGCGCTGGCGAGGAGTATTCCGAACCCGGCGCGCACTTGGAGCAATCTCGGTGCTGCGCTTACCGAACTTGCGCGCTTCGATGAAGCGAAGGCGGCCCTCACCGAGTCCCTTGCACTTGAGCCCGATGCCAGTAACACGTGGTGCAATCAAGGCGTGCTCGAAGAGAAACAGGGCAATTTCGCAGCAGCAGCGGCCGCCTATCGTAAAGCGGTCGAGCTTGACGCCTGCTCCTTTAAAGCGCGGATCAATCTCGCTGCGATGCTGGCGCAGATGGGAGAGGAGCAAGGGCTGACGCTGCTGGACGGCCTGGTTCGCGAACAGCCGCTCTCCGCCCATGCGCAGTGGACGCGAGGGATGCACCTGCTGCTGCATGGCCGCTACCCCGAGGGCTGGGCGGGGCTGGAGTGGCGAGACCGGGTGAAAGCGCTCGGCAACGTGCCACGCAGCTTTTCCGCACCCCGGTGGCAGGGCGAGCCGCTCGGGGGGCGCACCATCTTGCTCTACGCGGAGCAGGGCTTTGGGGACACACTGCAGTTTGTGCGCTACGCGCCGTTGGTAGCGGCGCTGGGAGCAAGCGTGCTCCTCGAGGTGCAACCGGAGCTCGTACGGCTGCTCAAAAACGTACCAGGAGTCACGGTCTGCGTTGCGCGCGGGCAACAGGAGCTTCCCGAGTTCGACCTGCAGGCGCCGCTGATGAGCCTGCCGTACCTGCTGGGCACGACCCGCGAGACGATTCCGCCGCCGGTGTCTCCCTGGATTTTCGCGGCAGAGCAAAACGCCAGGCAGCAACCGGTTGCGGCACGTACTTCCCTGCGGGTGGGCCTGGTCTGGGCAGGGAACGCGAAGCACAAGCGGGACTATGCACGCTCGATTCCGCTCCGCCTTTGGCAGATTCTGGCCACGGTTGCGGGAGCCTCCTTCGTCTCCCTGCAAGTGGGTCCGGCAGAGTTGGAGATTCGCGAGCACGGGGCGTGCTTTGGTTTTCTCGAGCGGCCCCCGATCCGCGACTTCCAGGACACTGCGGAGATCGTCGCCAGCCTGGACCTGGTCATCAGCGTCGATTCTGCGGTGGCGCACCTAGCCGGCACCATGCACACCCCGGTCTGGATGCTGCTCGATAACGCGCGCGACTGGCGCTGGGGACTGGCAGGCAGCCGCACACCCTGGTATCCGACTGCCAGGCTCTTTCGACAGACCAAGGGGGCCGACTGGACCGGGCCGATGGAGCAGGTGGCCAGGGCGCTGGCGCTGGAATGCGCGCGGGTAGCGGCAGAGGACACTCCTTCTCCAGATCTGGCGATCCGCGAATAAGTCTGCTTTGCCGATCGGCCTTCAGCCACACGGATCGCGCCCTGCTGCGCTCGATCCTTGCCGTCATCCGTAAAGCTCGATCAGCGTGCTCCGCGTGGCTTCGTAGCAGTCGCACGCGGCGGCCTCCAGACCCTTGCGATCTAAAATCCTGATCTTTCCGCGATTGTGGCCAATCAGGGCCTGCCGTTCGAAGTGGCGCGCCAGCACATTGATCGTGGTTCGACCGGTGCCGAGGATGTCGCCCAGAAAGCGCTGCGTGAGCAGGAATTCCTCCCGTGCAGAACGATCCTGCACCGTAAGCAGCCAGCGCGCGAACCGCGGACCGGCATCATGCATCCGGTTGCAGGCCGCTGTCTGTCCCAGGTGGGCCATCTGGTGCTGCACGTACTGCAGGATGGCCTTCTGAATGCCCTGCGAGTTGGCGAACATCCTGGCCAGATCCCTATGGGAGATCCGGTAGGCGGAGCCGGCAATCTGGATCAAGCACTCTGACACGGAGGCGGACTTGCCGAGAAGGTGGTAGGTCCCGGTGACGCCTTCAAAGCCGACCAGGCCGATCTCCACTACCTCGCCGTCGGAAAGTTCGACCACCTCGGAGGCCAGCGCGGTGAGCATGAAGTAGGCATGCTGCGGCCGATTGCCGGCCTCCGAGATCAGCTCCCTGGCGGCGAGGTGGACCAGCGTCGAGCGGGCCAGCAAGGCTTTGCGGTCCTTGGCCGTCAGCGACTCGAGTAGCCGGTTGGTGTCAGACATCGTGGGGGCTCCTTTAGGGAAGACGGGCAGGCGAGCGTACACCCGGCCGCGCGCCTGAACCAGGGCAGGTGCAAACCGGCCGTCCGCTGGCCGCCGCCGCTTCCCAAGTTTAGATGAAAATACTTGCTCCGCGTCTCTTGACATCCGTTGTGTTCAGCGCTGTACACTTTGCCGGGCTTCGATGAAGCAGACCGTGTAGCCCGGGCGGGCGCGGAAATGCTCGGAAAATATTTATTTCGGATCTCCCACCTTTTGAGATATGTTCAGCATCGTACATTTCATATAAGGCGGAGCGTTGCAGGTATCGACCCGAGTGCGCCACCCCTAACCCTTCTCTTCTGCTAAGCCGTTCCCACCGTTTGCCGGTTTCTCCGCCCCATCGCGCCCTGGTGCGCGCGCCGGCGAAACTGTGCGCGGAGCACGGTGATCCGGCGCGGGGCTCGCGTCCTGCTCAACATTGACCGGCAGGAGCCGAATCCCCGCGGCTCCCGCCCTTACATCCTGAACACGAGAAAGGAACTGCATGTTTATCATCTGGTGGATTGTGGTAGGTCTCATCGCCGGCTTCCTCACCGGCAAGCTGATGAAGGGCAGCGGCTTTGGCCCTGTCATGGACATCGTCGTCGGTATTGTTGGAGCGGTCGTCGGCGGCTTCATCATGAGGGCGCTTGGCTTCGCGAGCCAGGGTGGATTGATTTACACGATCCTTGTGGCTGTCCTTGGCGCGGTTCTCCTCACGCTGCTCATTCGCCTGGTTACACGCAGAGGTTGATCTCACGCAGCTTGGCCACGTCGCAGATCGATCCGCAAGACAAGCGCTCCGGGCCTGGCCGCGGCGCTTCTCCGGAAAACGATGTGTCACTGTGGCCATCTCTGAATTTCGAAGCGGCAGGTTCGGATGCAAAGAACAGCCGCGAGGCTCGGCTCACAGGAGACAAAGACATGGCAGCACCCAAGGAACTCACAACTTATGTCGCCCTCTTTCACCACCGCGATCATGCCGCATCTGCGATCCGCGATTTAGAGGCCGCCGGTTTTTCGCGCGAGGCACTTACAGTGATCGGCGGGACCGGCACCGCCGGTCCGGCCGACCAGGGATCCGCGCCCGGAAGCCAGGATGGCCTGGCGGCGGTCGGAGTCCCCGAGCAGGACCGCAAGCACCTAGAGGATGGTTTGGCCCGCGGCGGCGTAGTGCTTGCCCTCCAGGGCGCCGCAGAGCGCGCGGAGGAGATCGAAAGATATTTCTCCGAGCACTCGCTCAAGAAGATCGATGAGCGAGAGATCGGGGACAATCCCGGGGGGCCCGCCGCCATCGCAGAGGCTGCAAGCCGGGCAGCGATGCTCGACGCTGCGGTAATTCCTGTAGTCCAGGAGGAGCTCGTCGTCGGCACGAGGGAAGTGGACCGTGGCGGCGTCCGTGTTCTTCGCCACGTCGTTGAAGAGCCGGTCACGGAGTCGGTAAACCTGCGTGAAGAGCGGGTGATTGTCGAGCGTTTGCCGGTGGACCGATTAGCGACAGACGCGGATGCTTTTCGTCCAGACCGGGTCATCGAACTCCGGGAAACGGCGGAAGAAGCGGTGATCGGCAAGACAGCGCGCGTGGTGGAAGAGGTTCACGTAGGCAAAGTGGCAACGGAGCACACCGAGCCGATCGATGCGACGGTACGCCGCACCGAAGTCGAGATCGAGCCACGGGAACCCATTGCTTCTTTAAATCCCAACCAGAACTACTAACCCGCTCATCAAGCCAAAAGAATCGAGCCAGAGGTTCGAGCCAGAGATAGGAGAAGCATCATCATGGCAACAGAACGGATCAAGGTTTTCGAAGAAAAGGACCGCATCGCGGCATGGGCGTGGCTTTTACCACTCCTGCTGCTGATCGCCTTTCTGGCCTGGTACCTGCTGAAACCGAAGCAGGCTGTTGGGTATACGGCAGCGCCCGCGGCCACAGCGGCGGCGACCGGCGCACCCGGTCTCGGGGCACTGCGCTTTGCAACAGACAAAGCCACGCTGACACCCGAAGGGCAGGCGACGCTCACGCGGGCGGCCGCTTATCTCAAGCAGAATCCAAGCGCCCACCTGCGTATCGAAGGCTACACGGATGCGACCGGCACAGAAGCGCATAACGCAGATCTCTCGCAACAGCGCGCGCTCGCAGCCGGGCGCTTTCTTGAAGCGCTCGGCATCGACCGTGCCCGGCTGACAGGCGCAGGATTTGCAGACCGGAACCCTGTCGGATCGAACGAAACGGAAGCCGGTAAGGCGGACAATCGTCGCGTCGAAATCTTCACAGAGAAGTAAATCCGCATGGCGTTCCATGCAGAACCAATGAGGAGAAGGTTATGAAAACAGTGGTCGGGCTCTATCGCTCCCTTGCAGAAGCTTACAAGGTGAAATCAACGCTGCAATTGAAGGGGTATCACGCCGCACACATCCATGTCATCGACCAGACTACGGGCATGAAGAAGGACGAGCCTTTGACCGACAAGGTGAAGGAGTTCTTCAGCAACTTTATCGATCACAAGGACGAGCACACGCACTATGCCGATCGGATCGGGAGCGGGGGCGCGCTGCTATCGGTTACTGTTCCGGACGAGGAAGCCGAGCAGACGGCCGATCTGCTTTATGAGCAGGGAGCGACGGGCATCAAGGAGGGCCGCACCTCTGCGGAGAGCGGCAAGCCGGGAGCAAGCAACAGCCAGGACTCCGCGAGAGGAGAAGCGGTTGCGAACGACCAAGTGATTCCCATCGTGCAGGAGGAGCTGGTGGTGGGCAGGCGGGAGGTAGATCGAGGCGGGGTTCGCGTCTACTCCCATGTCGTCGAAACACCCGCCACGGCCAGTGTTGCGCTGCGCGATGAGCGTGTGGTGGTGGATCGCCGTGCTGTCGATCGCCCGGCAAGCGAGGCCGACTTCGCGATCGCTCCCGCGGTGATCGAAGTCCATGCCAAGGGAGAAGAAGCTGTGGTGGGCAGGACGGGCCGCGTCGTAGAGGAAGTGCGGGTGAGCAAGCAGGCCGGCGAGCGCACCGAGCAGATCCACGACGTGGTGCGCCGTACTGAAGTCGACGTGGAGCCAACCACGGCCGAGACCGGCAAGCTGTAAACCCCTGGGCAACAAAGAGAGGCGGGTCTGGTCCCACTCGCAGGCCCGCATTTGTACGAGGAGATCTCGATGGCAGCAGAACAGCGATCCCAGGCCGAGGAGCACTTATCCGAGCCGAGCGGCGAGCAAGCCGTGATAGCTCTGTCCGAAGAGCAGATCGTGATCAACAAGCGATTTGTCGAGACGGCGCTGGTGCGTCTGCACAAGTTTACGGAAGAGCGCACCGAGACCATCGAGGTACCGCTGACGAGCGTGACCTGGGGGGTCGAGCACGTCCCTATGGATCGGGTTCTTGTGCAGACTCCGGGGATCCGCCAGGAGGGAAAGACGACGGTCTATCCCGTTGTGGAAGAGCGGGTGACAATCCTGCGCGAACTTGTGCTGGTAGAGGAAGTGCGCGTGACGCGCATGGAGGCTACCACTGTCCAGAGATCGACGCAGGTGCTCAGGCGGGAGCGAGTGGCCGAAGAGCGGATCCCCCGCGCCCCAGAACGTTCCGGCACCGAGTCTTTGTAGCCTGCATCGCCGCCTGGCTTGATTGCTGCTATGCTTGCCTGCGCGCTCTTGAGAGCTCAATCGCCGACTTCCCGCAGGTGCCGGCGAGCAGGGCCGGCCGCGCCAGCCCCCGGCTGCGGATGCGCCGGAAAGTGAGTCCGGGCCTGGTTGCTTTTCTCTCGATCTCATCAAGGTATCCAATTAGAGACTTGACTTCGTCGAGAAATGTCTTCTAAATGAGCGAATGAGGTTTATTCGCTCATAACGTTGGTTGCGGACCCTCAACTTACGTATGGAGGTACCTGCCTTGTCAGCTTTCTTCAGGCGATCCGCGCTGCTGCTCTCCTCCGCTCCTGCAGCGTTCATGATCTTCTCCCCCGCCCTCCATGCCCAAATTGACCAGGGCTCGATTACCGGCATCATCCGGGATCCGCAGAGCCGGGTAGTTGCCGGCGCCACCATCACCCTGAGCGATAAAGATACCGGTCTGACCCTGATGCAACAGACCGGCCAGACAGGCTCCTATAACTTCACGCCGGTCAAGATCGGCAATTACACGCTCACCGTCGCGGCCGATGGCTTTCAGACCGTGGTGCGCGAAAACATCCACGTCGACGTGAGCCAGGTCGTGGGAGCCAACATCATCCTCCAGCCAGGCTCGAAGGCCGAGACGATCACCGTCACCTCCCAGCCCGACCTGCAGACCGAGGAGGCCTCGACGGGGCAGGTATTCTCCGCGCAGGTGATCAACGACATGCCGCTTGATGGGCGCAACTATGTCTTCGCCGCGCAGTTGACCACCGGTGTAGCCGCGCCCAGCCAGGGCTTCCGCCAGGTCGCGGGCGCCGGAGACTTCACCTCCAACGGCAATCGCGTCTCGCAGAACGACTTTGTGCTCGATGGCGTGGATAACAACTCCAACATGCAGGACTTTCTCAACGGCGCCACCTACGCGGTGCGCCCGCCCCCCGATGCCCTGGCCGAGTTCAAGGTCGAGAGCAGCAACTACAGTGCCGAGCTGGGGCGCTCGACCGGAGCTGCCATCAATGCCTCGATCAAGAGCGGCAGCAATGTATTTCACGGCTCGCTTTGGGAGTACTACCGCAACGACCGCATGAACGCGGTGGACTACTTCCAGACCACGGGGCCGACCGCCTACCACCTGAACCAGTTTGGCGCGACCTTTGGCGGACCGTTTCTAAAGGACAAGATCTTCTTCTTCGCCGATGCGGAAGGAACCAGGATCTCCACCTTTGCGCCGCCCCAGGCGAACATCACCGTACCCACGGCGCTTGAGCGCACCGGCGACTTCTCAGAACTGCTTGACCCCAACAACACTGCCGGCCGTGGCCCGGTTGCACTCTACCTGCCGGGCGGCAATCCGACCGTCACTGCGGGCGGAACCGATGCCCCCGGGTATGCGCCCCGCTATCAGACCTGCAACGGCGTACAGAACGTCATCTGCCCGGGCCAGGTCAACGCGATCGCCCAGCGCGTGTTGAACCTCTACCCTCTGCCCAACGCGGCCAATCCCCACCAGGCCTTCAACAACTACACCTTTCCGGCAACCGCGGTCACCAACGACACCACGCAGTATGACGTGCGGCTGGATTACAACTTCTCGGCCAAGGACCAGATGTTCGGCCGCTACAGCTACTCCAACAATCCGACCAACTATGCCTCGCCGCTGGGCGATGTGCTGCAGGGCGGCAGCTTCGGGGCCACCGGGCAGAACTCCAACTATGGCAAGAGCGGCGTCTTTTCCGAGACCCACTTCTTTACCCCGACCCTGTCCAATGAGCTTCGTGCCGGCTACAACTATCTGCATGCTTCCTACCTGCAGCCGGATGCCAACGTGAACGTGGCCGCGTCGCTCGGGCTGGGTGGCATTCCCACCGGGCCATCGCTCGGCGGTCTGCCTCAGACCAACTTCGGCGACTCCCAGAGCGGCAACGATGCGGCCACCCAGATCGGGGTCACCGGGTACCTGCCGTCGAATGAAAAGCAGGGCGTGCTCCAGATCATCGACAACGTGAACAAGGTGCTGGGCGCGCACACGCTCAAGGCCGGCATCAACTTTCAGCACATCCGGTTCTACGGGCTGCAGCCACCCAACGGCATCGGCTACCAGAACTTCAACGGAACCTACACCGAGGATCCGGGCCAGCCGCTTGCGGTCACCGGCTCGGGCCTGGCTGACTATCTGCTGGACGAGATGAACAACTCGGGCCTGAGCTCGGTCACCCCCTTCACCGACCTTCGCTGGTACTACTCCGCCTACCTGCAGGACGACTGGAAGGTCTCTCCCCGTTTGACGCTGAACCTGGGCCTTCGCTGGGAGTACAGCCAGCCGATCCGCGAGCTGAACAACCTGCAGGCAAATTTCTACGGAACCTACACCCCCTTCAACCAGGGCACCGGCACCTACCTGATCCCAGCCGCGCAGCGCAATTTTCCTATCTCGGCCGGGCAGGCGGCTTCGTTCGCGGCAGACAACATCACCGTTCAGTACACCAACAACGAATCTCTGGTAAACCCGCGCAAGTATAACTTCGCACCGCGCGTTGGCGTCTCGTTGCTGCTCGATCCAAAGACCGTGCTCCGCGCCGGCGGGGGCGTCTTCTACGGTGGCCTGGAGAACATTGGCCTGGGGCTGAACCTGGCCAACAATCCACCCTTCTTCTCGAACGAAAACATCATTCCCAATCCAGACGTCTGCACCAATATCCTGGGCGCCGTAACCTGCCCCACCAACGGCGAGACACTCGAGACCGGCTTTGGCGCGGCGGCCAACAATCCTTCGGCGCTGGCCGCGGCGTCGGGCTCGGTAAGCACGATCTATGCGCAGGACCAGAATGCGAAGAGCGCCTATACGATCGCCTACAACCTCTCCTTCCAGCATTCGATCACCGACACGATGACCTTTACCCTGGGCTACCAGGGCAACGAGAGCCGGCACCTGCGCGCCAGCTATGACGCCAACACCTATCCCGGCTTCGTGCCCGCGGGCGCAAACGGGCGGGACTACGTGCCGTTCCACGACTTTGGAATCGTGAATGTGACCTCGGAGGGCATCGGGCGCTATGACTCGCTGCAAGCCAAGATCGACAGACGCTATACCAACGGCTTCTACCTCCTAGGCGGCTACACCTGGGCCCACTGCCTCGACGACGCCTTCGGTCCCATCGGCCAGAGCGAACAGGGCGGCTACCGCAATCCCGCCCTCCTTGGCCTGCGCTACGACTACGGGTCCTGCACCCAGGACGTGCGCAATCGCGGCACCATCAACGCGCAGTATGAGCTACCCTTCGGCCGTGGCAAGCGCTTTGCCAACGTCGGCGGGATCACCAACCAGGCGGTGGGCGGCTGGAAGCTCAGCGGCGTCTTTCAGGCCCAGACCGGGGACCCGATCTTCCTCAACTCCAGCAACCAGGGCGGCAGCTATCCCTTCCAGACCGGAGACCCCTACGCTCCGGGCGGGACGGCCAACCCTGCAACACAACAACAATTTAAC
>CAZZYH010000025.1:0-31199 GCA_964658225.1 Vulcanimicrobiota bacterium
CTGGCCAAAACGAAACCGGCCAGAGCAAAACTGTCCGGAGCGAAACCGGCCAGACCGAGGCGGGCGCCCCGGCGCTTCGCTCCTCGTGTCCCCATACGTTTCCCTCGGTGCCCCGCTCAGCGCGCTTCCAGGCTCCATCCCGACACCGCGGATTCCGCCGCCATCCGTATTTTCAACCCGAAGTAACGCGCCGCGCCCGGCGACACTTCGCGAACAAAAGTAATATAGGCGGCTTTCGGGCAGCCGCTGATAATCGCGACACCACTCCTTCTTAGGTTGACCCGGCGCCTGCCACCCGCAGAGATGGATGCGCGTGCACGGCGAACGAAGTTCAAGGTGCAGGCTGCCGCGCGGCGCCTCACTCTCCGCGCTCTCGACAAGGCGGGAGGCACCGAACGCGTGCCCGGTCTGTCGGCCAGAGCGAGTGGCTGGTGAACTCTCCGATGGTGGCTACTTGGTGGCGGAGGTTGTCGCCCGGGGGCCCGCGCAGGCAGCGGGAAGCCTCCTGGCGAGGGCTGGCAGTCCGGTTCTTCGCGGTTCGAGCAACAGCGCTTCGGCCCTTTGCGTCCGGCTCCCGCGCGCTTGGGGCCCTGGCCGTTCGGTCGATGACGCTCCTGCTGATCGCCTGCGCGGTCCCGGCTTCGCTCGCCCAGCAGAGTTCCTCTTCGCCGGGGGCGCCGGTCGGGGCTGCCGCCCACGGCTCCTCGCCCCTCGCCCAGAGTTCCAAAATGGGAACCTTGCCCGGCACCCTTCGCCAGCAGGCCGATCACCGCTTTCTCGCACAGCGCGGTATCAGCTGGGAGTCGCGTTCGACCGCGCACGGGAACGATCCCGGGCCGGCTCTGGCCGACAGGCTGAGCAGGGCGCGTGCGGCAAGGCGGGGCGCGCCGCAGCGACTCTCGCCCGATGCGAGCACGCCGGGCACATGGCAGCCGCTGGGGCCGGCCCAGGTGGCCACCGCCGCCTACGGCCTGGTCACCGGCCGCATCACCAGCCTCGCCGCCGACCCGAACGACTCCTCCGGGAACACGCTCTACGTGGGCTCGTCCGGCGGGGGCGTGTGGAAGTCGACCAACGCCGCCGGGAGCCCGGCGAACACCCGCTTCCTCCCGCTTACCGATGACCTGCCCGCCTTCACTAAAACGCTCGGCTCGCTGAGTATCGGCGCGATCACGGTGCAGCCCGCCTCGTCCAGCATTGTGCTCGCCGGCACCGGCGACCCCAACAACGCGCTCGACTCCTACTATGGCGCCGGCATTCTTCGCTCGACCGACGGCGGTCTCCACTGGACGCTGATCCAGGGCACCAGGGACGCGCAGCAGGGCGGCTTGACGAACTATTCCTTTGCGGGCAACGGCTTCGCCGGGTTCGCCTGGAGCAGCGTCACGCCCAGCCTGGTCGTCGCGGCCGTAGCCGACTCGCTCGAGGGCGAGATTGTGAACGCCGGTACGACCCAGTACATGGAAGCCGGCCTCTACTACTCGAGCGATGCCGGGCAGACCTGGTACCTGGGGGTGATCGAGGACAGCGCCAGCGCGATCGTGCAGAGTCCCAATAAGGCAGGGTCGCCGCCCGGCAACTCCGCTACGTCGGTGCTCTGGAACCCGGTACGCAAGCGGTTTTACGCGGCAGTCCGCTATCACGGCTACTACGAGTCGCTCGACGGCATCACCTGGACGCGGCTAGCGAACCAGCCCGGCGCCGGGCTCTCGGCCAGCGCCTGCCCGACGAATCCGGGCGGCACCGGGCAGACCTCCTGCCCCATCTTTCGTGGAGCCCTGGCCGTCCAGCCGGTCACCGGCGATATGTTTGCGCTCACCACCGACCTGAACGACCTCGATCAGGGCTTGTTTCAGGATGTCTGCTCGACCAACGGACTGGCTGTCTCTTCCTGCGCATCGAACACGGTGGCCTTCGGCAAACAGCTGGGGACAGGCGCGCTTGAGAACGGGCAGGCCGACCCGTCGATCCCACCCACCACCATCCCGCTCGCCGAGTACAACCTGACGCTCGCCGCGGTCGCCTCGCAGCAGGACACGATCCTGTTTGCCGGCACGGAGGATATCTTTCGCTGCAGCCTGGCCAACAGCTGCACCTGGCGCAACACCACCAACATTGAGACCTGCGCCGCCGCCCAGGTCGCCCCCTCGCAGCACGCGACCGAGTCCACCTTTGGCGGCAGTGGCCTGCTTTACTTTGCCAATGATGGCGGCCTGTGGCGTTCAACAGATACGGTGGCGCAGAGCGGCTCGGTATGCGCTCCGACGGACGCAAGCCACTATCAGAATCTCAACAGCGGGATCGGTTCTCTGGCGGAGATCGAGCACTTTTCGGTCAGCCCGGGCAGCTCAACAACGCTGCTGGCCGGCGTGGGCGGCTTTGGGACCGCCTCCACGACGACCGGGCAAGGCGCCTGGCAGCAACTGCTCACCGGCGAAGGCAGCTACACCGCCATCGATCCCCAAAACACCCAGAACTGGTATACGGACGCGGGCAGCGGCGTCGATATCTTTCGCTGTACGGCCGGCGCGGGATGCAACGCGGCTGGGTTCGGCACAGCGCCCGTGATCGGGAGCACCGAGGACGATGGCGACGCCGACTACTTCACCGAGCCTGCGCCCTGGATCCTCGATCCGCTCAACCCGGCCAACCTGCTGCTCGGCACCTGCCGCGTCTGGCGAGGGCCGGCCACCGGAGGCTCGGGCTGGAGCGCGGCCAACCTGATCAGCCCCATGCTCGATGGCAACCAGCAGTCCTTCTGCAACGGCAATGCCGAGCTGCGATCGATCGGGGCGGGCCTGGACGCCAACGCCTCCTCGGGAACCGAGCAGATGTACGCGGGGATGGCCGGGCCCTACGATGGCGGCGGGACGATCCCGGGCCATGTCTTCGGTTCCACCGTGCCGGCGAGCGGCGGCACGACCACGTGGACCGACCTCTACAACTCGCCGGTCACCAACAGCATGAGCTCGCAGTTCAACTCGGGCGGCTTCAGCGTCTCGAGTATCGCCGTCGACCCGCACGACCCAACCGGGCAGACCGTCTACGTCACGATCCAGGGTTTTTCCGGCAACGGCATCTCGGACGGCGAGGTCTATGGCTCGACCGACGGGGGCGCGCACTGGCTGAACCTTACCAACAGCCTGCCCCTGTCTCCGGCCAACGGCATCGTCGTCGACCCGAACGTGCCCTCCACCTTGTATGTGGCGCTTGATACCGGCGTCTACTACACGCAGAACGTGGCCGCCTGTTCTGACCCGCGACAGACCTGCTGGGCGGTCTACGGCGCCGGCCTGCCGACGGCGCCTGTCACCAGCCTCGAGGTCTACAGCGCCGCCGGCTCCAGCATTCTTGAGGCGTCCACCTACGGGCGCGGTATCTGGGCGCTTGGCCTGCTGACAGCACCCGCGCAAGGCACGCTCAGCCCCGCCAGCCAGACCTTTGCCAACCAGCAGGTCGCCACCACCAGCCCCGCCGCCACGTTTACGCTGACCAACACGGGCACCACCTCGATGACCATCACGGATGTCGAGGTCTCCGGCGACTACGCCCAGACCAACAACTGCGGCTCCCGGCTGGCAGCCTCCAGCCACTGCAGCATCCAGGTCACCTTCACGCCGACCGTAACCGGGGACCGCCCCGGGGCGCTGACCGTCTATGCCAACGTCAGCGGCGGCATGCTGACGAGCACGCTCGATGGGGCGGGCCTTGCGCCGGGCATGCTCACCGCGACCCCGGCCTCGCTCAGCTTCCCACCCACGGTCCAGGGAACCAGTGCGCCGGCCCAGACGCTCTCGGTCGAAAACACGGGCGGGGAGCCGGTCCAGCTGCATACGCTCTCGGTAACCACCGACTACGCGCTCTCCTCGGACGCGTGCAGCGGAACCACCCTGGCGCCACTGGCAAGCTGCTCGGTCGCGGTGATCTTTTCGCCGACCGGACTGCAGTCCCGTCCCGGGACGCTCAAGATTCCCAGCAATCTGCCTGCCAGCCCCTTGCTCGTGCAGCTTAGCGGTACCGGACTGACTCCGGCAGCGCTCGCTTTTTCGCCGAGCTCTCTGGCTTTCCCAAGTACCCAGGAAGGCTCTGTTTCCTCCGCGCAGAACATTACTTTGAACAACACCGGGGGCGGCACCGCGCAGCTGCAATCAGAAACCGTGTCCGGCGACTTCCAGATTGCCAGCAACGCCTGCGGCGCGTCGCTGCCGGGGGGCGCCAGCTGTCTTCTCCAGGTGCAATACGCGCCCTCGAGTCAGTGCGGCACGCAGGGCCTGCTCACCATCGCCGCCAGTGCTCCCGGCGTCCAGGCCACGGCATCGCTCACCGGCGTGGACGGCTCGGCCACCACGCCGTGCGCGGTGACCCTTTCGCCGACCTCGCTTGCCTATGGCTCCGCCGTGATCGGTTCGACCACCCCGGCCCAGACCATCACCCTGACCAACGGCAGCCGCACCACCGTGCAGCTGGGCGGGCCGACCCTGCAAGGCAACTACAGCTTCGCGGGTGGCAGCTGCGCGGCCAACACCAGGCTGGCTCCCGCGCCTGCCGCCGGGGACTCCTGCACCCTGCAGATCGCATTTAGGCCCCAGTCGCGGGGCGACCAGCACGGCTCGCTCACCGTGCCCTTCAACGGGGGAGTGCTCACGGCGTTGCTCGATGGCTCGGGACTGGCCCCGGCGAATCTGGATTTCTCTACATCGCTGTTAAGCTTTGGACCGGTTGTGGAAGGCCAGAGCTCCCCGGCACAGATGCTCACGCTCAGCAACACCGGCGACGTGGACGTGAACCTGCAGCCCGCGGTGATCTCACCCCAGTACGCGGAGACATCGAACTGCGGCGCCGTGCTCCCTGCAGGCCAGCAGTGTACGCTGAGCGTCGTCTTTTCTCCGACCGCGCTGGGGGAACAGGCCGGGACCGTCACCGTCTCGGGGACCAGCGGCGGCCTTCAGCTGCATGCCACCGCCGCCCTCGACGGCACGGGCCTCGCCCCCGCCAGGCTCGTCTTCAGTCCCACGTCGCTTGCTTTCGGCTCCTTGCAGACGGGCAAGGCCTCGGCCCAGCAGGCGGCCACCCTCAGCAATACCGGCGGCGTCTCGGCCCAGCTGGGGCCCGCAACCCTTACCGGCGACTACGCCCTTGCCGCCAACAGCTGTGGTGCAAGCCTTCCACCCGCGGGCACCTGTGTTCTGCAGGTTACCTTTAACCCCTCTGCGGTCGGCGCGCGACCCGGGCTGCTCTCCGTCTCCACCACCGACGGCGCCAGCCATGCCTCTGTCTCGCTCTCCGGGACCGGCACCCCGCCTCCTGTGCTCGTCTTGACGCCCACCGCGCTCGTCTTCCCGGCCACCGGACAGGGGGCTTCGGCCGCGGCCGAGAGTATTACGGTCGCCAATATCGGAACCACGCCCATCACCCTGCAGCCCTTTAGCCTGACCGGGGACTTCGCCATCTCTGCCGACACTTGCAGCGGCACGCCGCTCAATCCAACGTACAGCTGTACGCTGCTGATCACCTTCACGCCGACAGGCGCAGGGGTGCGGACCGGGCTGCTCACCGTCTCCGACTCGACCGAGAGCCACACCGCCACGCTCACCGGCACGGGCCTCAGCCCGGCCACCGATACCCTTTCGACCACCTCGCTCACGTTTGGCCCGCAGGTCTTCGGCACGGTCTCACCGGGCAAGAGCGTGACCGTGACCAACTCCGGCGGCTCGACCCTCGGCTCCATCTCGACCACCATCACCGGGCCCTTTATCGCGGCGAACAACTGCGGGACGATCCTCGGCGGCGGTCTCACCTGCAGCATCGCCGTCAGCTTTGCGCCGACCGGCGCGGGCAACGAGACCGGACAGTTGACCATCACCGACGCCCAGCGCAGCCAGGTGGTCACGCTCAGCGGTCAGGGGGTTCTGCCCCCGCAGGCCGTGGCCACGCCCAGTTCGCTCGATTTCGGCGGCTATGCGGTCGCCGTCGCCAGCCCCGCGCAGCTGGTGACCATGACCAACAACGGCAAGACCCCGCTCACCGGCTTCTCCGCGGCCACCACGACTGCCGCGTTTGCGGTTGCGTCCAACAGCTGCGGAGACACGATCGCTGCCGGGGCCAGTTGCACCCTCGGCATCACGTTTACCCCGCAGCAGCCGGGCAACGCCGTCGACCAGCTTACCCTCAGCAGCCCTTCGCTCAACGGCCCGCTCACCGTCGCGCTGAGTGGCTCGGGCGAAGACTTCCAGCTCTCCGTCACCGGCTCCGCGTCGGACCTGATTACCGACGGCCAGACCGCCAGCTACCATGTCGTGGTGACGCCGGTGGGCGTCTCGGCGGGCACCCTGACCATCAGCTGTACCGGCGTGCCCGCGAACGCGGCCTGCACCCTGAACCCGCCCATGCTGACCGTCTCAGGCGGCACGACCGGTTCGATCACGGTCACGATTGCGACCGGTCTGAGCACGACCAGCGCGCTGCGCGGGCCTGCGCGGTCCGGGCGCAGCCGGCCCCAGGGCGAAGGCCCCGGCCGGGAGATCGTCTGGAGATCGGGCGCAGCGCTTGCGCTCCTGCTGCCTTGCCTGCTGTTGCCCGGGAGGTCGCGCCGCACCTTCCTGGCGCTGCTGGTCGCCGCGGCGCTGGTCCTGGTCCCGGTCGCCTGCGGCGTCCATGCCAGCGGAGGCTCCTCGGCCTCCACCGGCTCCGCCCCGGCCGGAACCACCCCCGCCGGCAAGTACGCGATCACCGTCACCGCCAGCTTTCCGGGTGCGCAACGAACGGCCAACCTGACCCTCACCGTCGAGTAGACCGGGGCATCGACCGCCCTGGCGCTCCGGCCGGGAAGGGCTCGGGCCTCGCAGCGTCTATACTTTGAGGGAACGAGACGGTGCCCTGATGATCGAATCCGAAACTGCCTGGAACCCGCCGCCCACTCGCCCGGCCGAAGCCCGGGGCGTGACCCGGGACGCGGTGCGCCACGTAGCCGCGCTGGCCGCACTCGAGCTGTCGGCCGAAGAGGAGGAGCGCATGGAGCGCGACCTGAATGCAATCCTCGGCTACGTCGCGGAACTGAACGAGCTCGATACCGCGGCGGTCGAGCCGCTTTCGCAGGTCAGCGAGATTCTGGCGCTCGGTGACGCGGCGGCCGCCGCGGCCCCGGAGGCCAGCTTGCGGGCTGACGAACCGCATCCCTCGCTGCCGCGCACGACCGTGATGGCCGGGGCTCCGGCCGGCGATGGCATCTTCTTCAAAGTTCCCAAGGTGATCGAGCGCTAGGTAGAGCGACTCGGTATGGTGTCTCGAGGATGCCCTGCGCGAACCGGTCCTTCGAAGAACACACGTTATCATCCGCAAGCAGAGCGAAGGACCTGCTGTTCGTTTGCTCGGGAAAGAAACGCAGCCAAGATCCACCCCGCCCCACCCGATCGCCGCCCAAGAGGAGCGTCCAGCCGGCCCTATGACTGTCGAGACCCGCAAAGCCGACACCACGCAGAACATGCTCTCGATCGACCACGTGCGCGCCGCGATTGGCTCGGGCCAGGCGAGCGCCCGCGACTTTGCCACGGCGTGCCTGGACCAGATCGGGTTGCGCGATGAGGCCATCCACGCCTACCTGGCCGTCGATCGCGAACGGGCCCTTGCCCAGGCCGCCAGGATCGACGCGCTGGCGGCCGCGGGCGAGCCGCTTCCCGCGCTGGCCGGGGTGCCGGTCGGCATCAAGGACGTGCTCTCGATCGAAGGCCGTCAGGCCACGGCCGGCTCCCGGGTTCTTGCGGGCTACCGCGCGCCCTACACGGCCACGTCGGTCCAACGCCTTGAGCAGGCAGGCGCGGTGACGCTCGGCAAACTGAATTGCGACGAGTTCGCGATGGGGTCGTCGAATGAAAACTCCGCCTACGGCCCGACGCGCAACCCGCATGCGCTGGACCACGTGCCCGGCGGCTCAAGCGGCGGGTCGGCGGCAGCGGTGGCCGCCGGCATGGCGGTGTTCACCCTCGGCACCGATACGGGCGGATCGATCCGGCAGCCGGCCAGTTTCTGCGGAGTCGTCGGTCTGCTGCCGACCTACGGACGCGTCTCCCGGTACGGATTGATCGCGTTTGCTTCCTCGCTCGACCGGGTCGGGCCGCTCACCAATACAGTGCGCGACGCAGCGACCGTGCTGGGGGTCATCGCCGGGCACGACCCGCTCGATGCCACCTCTTCTACCCGGCCGGTGCCGGACTACACCGCCGCCCTGGCCGCGCCGGAGGCGCCCGGAAGCGGTGTCAACGGGCTGCGCATCGGCATCCCCGGGGAGTACTTCGGCCCGGGACTGGACGCAGAGGTGCGTCAGGCGGTCGAGCGCGCCATCGACACGCTGCGCTCTGCCGGAGCCGAGATCAAGCAAATCTCGCTGCCGCACACCCGCTACGCCGTGCCCGCCTACTACCTGCTCGCCACCGCCGAGGCAAGTTCCAACCTGGCCCGCTTTGACGGAGTGCGCTACGGCTACCGGGCCAAGGAAGCGGGCAGCCTGGCGGCCATGTACCGCGAGTCGCGGGACCAGGGCTTCGGCCCCGAGGTCAAGCGCCGCGTCATGCTGGGCACCTATGCGCTCAGCGCCGGCTACTACGACGCCTACTACAAGAAGGCGCAGCAGGTGCGCCGGTTGCTCGCCGAGGATTTCCTCAAGGTCTTCGGCCCGGCCGGGGTGGACGCGATCGTGACCCCGACCGCGCCGACCCCCGCGTTCCAGCTGGGCGAAAAGGTGGACGATCCGGTCTCCATGTACCTGGCCGATATCTACACGGTCACCGCGAGCCTGGCCGGCATCTGCGGGCTCTCGGTTCCCTGCGGATCGACTCGCGAAGGGCTGCCCATCGGCGTCCAGATCCTGGCGGCCCACTTTGATGAAACGAGCCTGTTCCGCGTCGGCGAGGTGATCGAGCAGGCGCAGCCGTAGGTGCGCGGCTGGGGGCCTCGAGCCGGTTGCCTCTTGCCGGTTTTGAACGATCCGGTCATCCGCCTCGCGCCTCCGGGTGGGAGCCCAAGCGCGGCGAACATTCATGCAAACACTCTTCCTGGTCCAACTCGCCTGCACCCTCGCCATGACCGGGCTGATCTGGTTTGTCCAGATCGTCCATTACCCGATCTTTGCCCTCGTGCCGCCCGCCGCCTTCACCCACTACGAAGCCGAGCACGCCACCCGCACCGGCTGGGTGGTGGGCCCGCTCATGTGTGCCGAACTGGCCAGCGCCCTGCTCATGCTGGCAGAGACCTTCCGTCCGCCCGCCGTTCCCTTTGCCGGCGCGGTCGCGGGAGCCCTGCTGATCGCGATCCTCTGGCTCTCGACCGGACTGATCCAGGTACCGTTGCACAGCCGCCTGGGCGAGAGCTTCGACCTCGACGCCATACGTTCGCTGGTTACGACAAACTGGATTCGCACCCTGGCCTGGACCGCGCGCTCCGGGCTTCTGCTGCTCTGGACGGCCAAGCTGATCAGGTCCTGAGCACGACAGCTTTCTTTTCCATGCTCTTGCGCACGCCGAAGACCGTCAGCCCCACGATCAGCAGCCCTACTGCGGAGAGCACGCTGCGCGCGTGCGCGTGCATTGCATGCTGCACCAGGCTGACAGCTCCGGGGCCGTAGCGCACCGTCAGCAGCGCCAGCACACCGAAGCGCACCAGCCGCCCCACGGTGACAGCCAGCAGGTAAGGGGCGATCCGCATCTCGAAGACCCCGGCGGCAAACACAAACAGCTTCCAGGGCGTGGGCGGGGGCAGCATGGAAGGGATCATCAGGGCCAGGAACTCCTGCTTCTCGAAGCGATCCCGCAGCTGCTCGTAGCGGGCCCGGTCGATGCGTTTCAGCAGGAAGATCTCGCCCCCGGCGCGCCCCAGCAGAAAGGGGAGCAACCCGCCTACCGCGGAGCCGAGCGCCCCCATCAGCACATAGAGCGCTGCATGCCGCCGGTCATTCCAGATAAAGGTGGCGATGAGCAGGTCCATCGGCACCGGGATGGTGCTCGAGTCGATCACCGCCACCGCGCCCGCGCCCCAGATGCCGAGGGGCTTGAGGAGCGCGACCACGAACAGGGTCCACTTGGCCAGCAGTGCGCCGAGGTGCTTCACGCCGGACCTGCCGCGGCGCTCATGCTTTCAACATCGTGCGGGGCGGACGGATCGACCAGCAGCCGCAGCGCGTGCGGCACCACGGGCAGGATCGCGGCTAGAGAGGTCACGGCCCCCCGCGGCGAGCCGGGCAGGTTGACCACCAATGACTGCCCCACGAGCCCGCAAACGCCGCGACTGAGGACGGCGAAGGGTGTTTCGCGGCGCCCCTCGGAACGCATCTGCTCTGCCAGCCCGTCCAGTAGGCGCTCGCACACGGCCCGGGTTGCTTCCGGCGTCACGTCGCGAAGCGTAATGCCGGTACCGCCCGTGGTGGCGACAAGCCGCGCGCCGGCCGCGGCCGCGCGCAGCGCGGCTTCAATGGCCGGCTGCTCGTCGGGAACCAAAGCCAGCTTCACTACGTCAAACCCAGCAAGCCGCAGCGCCTCGGCGACCGCCGGTCCGGAGACATCCACCCGCTCCCCGCGCACGCAGGAGTCACTTACGGTGATCACCACTGCCTTGTTCATCACCACTGATTGTACGAGCGAGAGAGCCGCGGCGCTGCCGTGCGCAGTTCTCGCGGAGGCGGGTGCGCGCCATGGCGAGAGTAATGCTTTTCCCAGGGAGCGGCTGGGACGCCTAGGCAAACAATGAGAGAATCGGGGAAGAGAGCGAAGTCAGGCGTGCTGAGTGGCAGAGGCTGGGCAGGCTCCGGCAGCGCTCCAGTCGAACGTACGGCTCACAGTCCAGCATGCCCATAACCGAGACCCAAGCCAGCGCCGGTCCCGGCTCACCCGAGCCATCCGAGCAGCCGCAGCCGCCTCGTAGCCGCCGTGGCCATCGCCGCGACTATGAAGGGCTCGAGAACTACGATCTGCTTCACGTCATCGACGACCTCGAGGACGAGCGGTCGCGCGCACTGCTGCGCGAAAAAATCTGGATCGCGCTGCTGCTCCACATCGTGGTTTTCGCTTACATCCTGCTCGGCCCGAAGTATCTCTACCACGTCAAGGTCATCGATCCGTCGACCCGGATGAAGGAGCGCGAGAAGGAGATGACCTTTCTCGACCTGCCGCCGGACGCGCTCAAGCAGGTCCGGCCCAAGCATGCTCCCGTCGTTTCCGATAGAGACCGTGTGCAGCAGGCGCCCAAGACCACCCTGGACAAGAAGACGCTCGACAAGCTGGAGGCCATGCGGAAGGCCGGGCCGCCGACGCCCAAACCGGCCCCGGAACCTGCGGCTGCGCCGGCCCCTGCGCCGCAGCAGCAGGCGCAGCAGCAGCCGCCGCCGGTGCAACGGCCGGCCCAGCCGCTGCCGCAGAACCAGACCTCGCAGGTGGAGGCGCCGGCGCCCCGGCCCACGCAGCCCAACTTCAACTCCGGCCCCGCCACTGCCGGCGAAGCCCTGCAGCAGGCCGCCCGCCAGGCCACAACGCATGGCGCCGCAGGAACGGGCGGCGGGGACATGGGCGCCAACGCGCCCTCGGTGCACGGCGGCATGAACGGTGCGGTCGATGTGCTCTCGGACACCCTGGGGGTCGACTTTGGCCCCTACATCCAACGCGTGATCTACGACACCAAGCGCGCCTGGTACCCGATCATCCCGCCCTCGGCCCAGCCGCCTTTGTCCAAGCAGGGCAAGGTGCTGGTCCGCTTCAAGATCCTGCCCGACGGCTCGGTCAAGGGCATGACGCTCGAAGGACCCTCGGGCGATGTGTCGCTCGATCGGGCGGCGTGGGGCGGCATCGTCGGGGCTGCGCCCTTTCCGCAGCTGCCCAAAAATTTCAAGGGCCCCTATCTCGAGCTGCGCTTCTACTTCCTCTACAACCTGCGGCCGGGTGTGGAATAGGGAAAAGACGCCTCCTATGATCAAACCTGAGCCAGGTCAGCGTCCGACGGCGACACCCTCCATGGCGGAGACGCGCGCTGCGGCCTCGCTCTCCACCGCCGCTCAGCAGCGACGAGCGCAGGTGCTCGGGCTCCTGCTGATCGCCGCGGCGATTCTGGCACTGACCCTGCTGCGCGCCGACCTCCACACTCTCTTTGCGCCGGGCTGGTGGCGTTTCTAGCCGCTCGAGGCAGTGCTATGGCCGCAGCCGGTACCCCACCCACAACGCTCCCGCTGCTAGTCATCCTGCTCGGCCCTACGGCGAGCGGCAAGACCGCTCTCTCGCTCCAGTTGGCCGAAGCCTTCAACGGCGAGATCGTGAGCTGCGACTCGGTCGCGGTCTACCGGGGCATGGACCTCGGCTCCGCCAAGCCTTCTGCTGAGGAGCGCGCCCGTGTGCCGCACCACCTGGTCGATGTGACGGAGCCGGATCGGCCCTACACCGCGGGCGACTACAGCCGGGAGGCGCGCGGTGCCATCGCCCGGATTGCCGCCCGGGGGCGCCTGCCGATCGTCACCGGCGGCAGCGGACTCTACCTGCGCGCACTGATGGACGGGCTCTTTGCCGGGCCGCAGCGCTCGGAATCCCTGCGCGCCCGTCTCCACGCCTCCGGTCAGCGCCGGGGAGCGGGCTGGCTACATCGCATGCTGCGGCGGCTCGATCCGGCCTCGGCGGCGCGCATCCATGGCAACGACGAGCCCAAGCTGATTCGGGCACTCGAGGTCTCGCTCGCCACCCGCCAGCCGCTCTCGGCCGCGTTGGCTGCCGCAGGCGGCCGCGACCCACTGGCCGGCTACCGCATCCTGCGCCTGGGCCTCGCGCCCGAGCGGGCCGCGCTCTACCAGCGGATCAACAAGCGCGCGGCAGCCATGTTTGCGCAGGGCCTGATCGAAGAGACGCGATCGCTCCTGGCGCGCTTTGAGCCGCCGCCCCCCGCGCTCAGCGCGCTCGGGTACCGGCAGGCGGCAGGCGTGCTGGCGGGCAGGCTCTCGCTCGAAGAGGCGGTGACCGAGGCGCAGCAGGGCCACCGCAACTACGCTAAGCGGCAGATGACCTGGTTCCGGCGTGAGCCGGTCGTCACATGGCTCACCGGCTTCGGGAACGAGCCCGCCATCGCACATGCTGCTGACCATGCCGTTGCCGCGGCGCTTCGCGGAGAGCCGGGGGTCTGAGACGGAGAAGGCGCGGAGAGCAGAGATCCCGCGCCTGCCCTGCAGGGGTGCGTGTCACAAGAGCCCCCGATCGTCAGTGAGGTCTTGAGTGTGGTCTTGGGTGAGTGCCCGGGTAGGTTCCGGGCGCCCGGGCCTCGTGAGGGCAACGCCTACTGGACCACGAGGACGACGTTGACATCGTGCGAGGTCACGGCGCTGCCGTCATTGCCCGAGGCATTGATGGACAGAGTGTACGTGCCGGTCGCAGTCCCGGTATTGGCGGCCGGCGGATGATGGTTATAGCCATACCGACTGGAACACCCACCCAGACCGCCGAGCCCCAGGAGAACACTGCCCACGACCAGCAAGGCGGCGCGCTTGCCCGCACTCGCCAGGGTCCTGCGACGCAGGGCGGCGAAGCCGGCGAGCGCCAGGGCGCCCGGCAACAGCCATGCAAAGGCGACCTGCGACCCGGGAGCGCCGGGGCGGTCGGGCGCCCGCATCCAGCCGGAATCGGCCTCGGTCTGGATCTGGAGGGTGCTCGTAAAGGCTCCGTTCGCCGTCGACTCAATGACCGGGGAGAAGGTGCAGGTGGTCTGGGCCGGCGGACTGGAGCAAGAGAGCGTGACCTGCTCGCTGAAACCGTTCACCGGGGTGACCGTAAGCTTGGTGGTGGCCGACTGCCCCTTGGTGACGGTAAGTGTCGTGGGGTTGGCGGTGACCGAGAAGTCGGCAATGCCGGTCGCATCGGACTGCAGCAGGGCCGAGGCAGAGACGGAGCCGGATACCGGGCCGTCCGCGCCGGCTGGAGCGGGGTGGTAGACAGCGTGAACCTTGAGGGGATTGTCGGCCGCGCGAGGCAGGCTGGACGCAACCAGCACGGCGTCGCCATGCTCATCGACGATCGCAGAGCCCAGAGAAGAGGTCTCCAGATCGAAGCTTACCGAGCCGGCGCCGGACTCCCGGCTGAGGAGGTTTCCGGCCGCGTCGGTAACATGCGCGGTCAACACGGTTTCTGTCTGCGAGCGGGACTGGGATGCATCCCGGCTGGCAACGGTGAGCGAAGTACGCGTGCTGACCGGCGTTGCTGCCTGGTCCGCGTGCGCCGTAACGGCGGAAGAGCCGACACCGGCCGCCAGGAAAACCATCCAGGATATTTGTAGGGCTGCGCTGGGTAGGGCGAGCATTTGCTTTGCTGGTTTCCACTGCCGCATCATCAGGTCGATTTCTCTGCTCTCCGCGCTGGTCTGGCGCATGACCGCTGTTGCGGTGCCTGTTAGACCGTCGCCTGGGGCGATCCGGCAGCGGCAACACATGGCGGTCCAAACATCATTGTATCCGCTGTCCCCGGAGCAGGGGCTAGGAGCGTAAGGCGCATCCCCGGCCCGGGGTCGCCCAGGCCGCCGCCCACCGATGTCGCGACCCCTTCGCCCACCGCGATGGTAAACTGAAGCGACCCGCGAACAGCCCTGAAGATCAGCGCTTGCGGAGCCATTCCGCCGAACGGACGCGCCTTGCCCGACGAAGAGAAGCCCCATCGCAAGCCGCCCGGCGAACCGTTGATCCTAGGCGGTGCGGCGAAACCGGCAGCCCCGAAGAAAGTCCAGGTCCCGACGCCTGCAAGCCGGGGCGATGCGACCGGCAACAAAGCGCAGGGCCCAGCGCTGGTCCCCTCCAAAGCTCAGCAGCCCGCAACCTACGCCTCCGCCGGGGTGGACATCTCGAGCGGCGACCGTGCCAAGCAGCGCATCAAGTACCTGGCGCAGAAGACCTTTACGAAGAACGTGCTCTCCGACATTGGCGGCTTCGGCGGCCTGTTCAAGCTGGATACGGCCAGGTACACGCAACCGGTGCTGGTGTCGAGCGCTGACGGGGTCGGCACCAAGCTCAAGGTGGCCTTTGAGCTGGGCATCCACCACACTGTCGGCGCGGATCTGGTCAATCACTGCGTCAACGATATCGCCGTGCAGGGGGCCTCGCCGCTGTTCTTCCTCGACTACCTGGCTACCGGTTCGCTCGATGGAGGGATTGCCGAGAAGATCGTTACCGGCATTGCCGAGGCCTGCCACGCGAACGGCTGCGCGCTGATCGGCGGCGAGACCGCCCAGATGCCGGGCTTTTACAAGGATGGCGAGTATGACCTGGCGGGCTTTATCGTGGGCGTGGTCGACCGCGAAAAGCTGATCACCGGCGCCAAGATCAAGACCGGCGACGTACTGATCGGGCTACCCTCAACCGGCCTTCACACCAACGGCTACTCACTGGCGCGCAAGCTGTTTTTCGACATCGCCGGCTACAAGGCCGAGCAGTACGTCAATGCGCTTAAGGAAAAGGCCGGGGCGGCCCTGATGAAAACCCACCGGTCGTATCTGCCGGTGATCAAAAAGCTCATGGCGGCCGATCTTGTAACGGGTATGGCGCACATCACCGGCGGCGGCATCACTGAGAATCTTCCCCGTATCCTGCCCCGGGGGGTGAGTGCCTGCGTGGAACTTGGCTCCTGGCCGGTGCTGCCCATCTTTGAGCACCTGCAGCAGCTGGGCGCAGTGGAGCAGGACGAGATGCTGCGGACGTTCAATCTCGGCATCGGCCTGATTGCGACCGTGCCCGCGGAGAAGTTCAAGCGGGTCAAGAGCATGCTCGAGCGCGCGAATGAACGGTTTTATGTCATCGGCCGAACCGTCAAGGGTGACCGCAAGGTCCTCTACCAGTGACCGGCCGCACCACCCAGGTTGACGCCCAAGGCGTCCGCGGCGCGGTCGCTCCGTTGACGCAGCGGCGCGGGCATCCGGCGGGCGCCTCATGGCTTGGCTTGAGGACGCGGCATCGCCAGGAGACCGGCGCTCCCATCTCTCGCGAGCGAGTCGCTTGGACCGGTCCGGCTCGGGTGGACTTGCGATGAACATCACCCCCACACGCATCGGCGTACTGCTCTCGGGCCGGGGCTCGAACTTCCTCGCGATTGCCGACGCGATTGCGAATGGAAGGCTGCCGGGCGCGGAGATTGCCGTGGTGCTCTCGAACAAGGCCGACGCGCCGGGGCTCTCGCTCGCACGAGAACGCGGGCTGCCTGCCTACGCGGTCGAGGGGCGCGGCCGCATGCGCGAGGAGCAGGACGCCGAGATGCTGCAGCGCCTGCACGCCCATGATGTCGAACTGGTGTGCCTGGCCGGCTACATGCGCCTGCTCTCACCGGCCTTCATCGCGGCTTACCCCGAGCGGATCCTGAACATCCACCCCTCGCTGCTGCCCGCCTTTCCCGGGGTCGACGCCCAGAAGCAGGCCTTTGATTACGGCGTGCAGCTGACCGGCTGCACGGTCCACTTTGTCGATGAGAACCTCGATGCGGGCGTGATCGTGATGCAGCGCGCTGTCGCGGTGCAGGCGGAGGACGACGCGGAAAAGCTGGCCGAGCGCATCCTCGAGGCCGAACATGAACTCTACCCGGAAGCGATCCGGCGGGTACTCTCGGGCAACTACAAGGTTGAGAATCGCCGTTACGTGTCGCAGATCAACCAGAGCACGCTGGAGCTGCTCCGAAAATGGCTGAAGAGTATCGAGTGGCTGCGGCAGCCCTGAGTGCAGGAGCGTTGCCTCCTTTGGCTGCCGCTCCAGCTACTTGATCTCGGCTAAAGGTTTGCCCGCCGCGGGCGTTTCCTTATCCCAGTCCTTCCCGAACAGACGGGCCACCGTGGCGGCTACCTGGCTCTGTGTGGCCACCGTACCGGCTCCCAGCTCTCCGCGCGCCGGCACCCCGGCTCCCATCGCCGCCAGAAAGATGTACTTCGACGCAGGGATCTTTTCCCCATGGCTCTTCCACTCCTCTGGCGCACCGCCGCGTCCATGATCGGGCAGAAAGATCAAGGTGGTGTGTCCGCGATACTCAGGGTCCTGCTGCACGAAGTGCCACAGCTCGGCCAGATACGCATCCACTCGGTGGGCCGCGTCCAGGTAGAGCCCATATCGGCCGCCGTGCGCCCAGTCATCGGTCTCGCCCAGCGAGAGAAAGAGCAGCCGGGGCTTCTCGGCCTTGAGATATTCGAGCGCGGTGTAGTAGGTCGGCGCGTCGAACACCTCATCCGGCCAGACCCGCGGCGCATCGGCCTTCATCCGGTTGACCAGGTCCAGCCGGTCGGTTACGGGGATGGACGTCAGCGGCTCGTAGCTTACGTTGACCGGAAAGCCGCAGCGCTGCTGATTGACCACCCCGCCGATTACCTCCCAGGCCCCGAAAGCAGCCACCTGGTCCCGGGCGCCGGGCGCACTCTTCTTCCACTGATCGTTTAACCACTCCAGCACGGTCACGTTCGGGTTGGGGATATTGTCATTGCTCTTTACCCGTGGATCCGGATGGCCGGTCAGCGTCTCGCTGTAGCCGGGGTAGGAGAAGTTCAGCCCGTTGGTTACATAGGCCTCCGACCCCTGGGAACGATTGCCGTAGATCTCCCCTTGCGTGACCATCGTGCCCCAGAGAAAAGGCATCAGTGCGCGGCGGCTCTCTTCGGGCGTGGAGCGGATGTACTCCTTTTCGAGCGCAACGACCGGCTCATCGCCATTGTTGGCCCGAGTCAGCAGGGCCGGGTCCGCCCCTTGGAAGATCTCCTGCCAGCGCACGCCGTCGCTCATCACCAGCAGCACGTGTTCGGTCTGCGGATCGACCGCAGACTGGCTGAGCTGGGCATAGAGAGGGCCGCAGGCAAGCAGGCCTGCAAGCAGAGACAAGAGCAGTTGAGAATGTTTCAGAGGAGGGCCTTTCCTTTTCCAGTCGCTGCTGTGTTTTGTATCACCAGCAGCCGACGCCCAGATGAAAAGGGGGAGAAGCCGTTATGGCGGGCACACGGATCCGCGCGAGTTACCCTGGAGCGACGCTGACCCGGGCGACCAGGGCCCGGGCCTTTGCTGTTTGCGCGATAATGAACCATGGCAAGCACGCTCAGCCCGGGCACCGGCTTGCTCGATGTGGTAACCGAGTCCGGGGCCTGCCTGCAAGCGCTCGTCAACGCGCGCCCCACCTTGCTTGTTTTTCTTCGTCACTGGGGCTGCTCGTTCTGCCGCGAGACGCTCAGCGACCTGGCCCGCCTGCAGCCCGCCCTGGGCGCCCGCGGCATCGGCCTGGTGTTTGTGCACATGGGTACGCCGGAGCGCGCCAAGCCGTACTTCGAGTACTACGACCTGTCCGCAGTGGAGCGCATCAGCGACCCAGAGCAGCGCCTCTACCGCGACCCCCGGTTCGCGCTCGCCTCACGGTCTGTCTTCAAGGTCTTTTTCGATCTTGGAGCGATCCGAGGCTTTTTTGGCGGCGTGGTCCTTCGCCACGGAATCAACCTGCTCCATCGCGAAGACGCCGACCAGATGCCTGGGGTGTTTCTGCTGCATGGCGAGAAGATCCTTCGCAGTTACAAGTACCGCTCCATCGCCGACAAGCCGGACTTCCTAGGCATGACAAAGGGAGTTCAGCCGCAGCAGCAGCCGGCATCCTGAGCGGGAGCCAAGGAGCTGGTTTGGCCTGCGCCAAGCACCCACTGCTGATCCTGGCTTTACTCGGCACTGCAAGAATCCTGAAACGGGGGAACCGGCGGGAACGCCTGTCGGCAGAGGGGGGTTCCGCTGCGAGGTGCGCAACTCAACATGAAAGCCGCGGCGCAGCGCGAAAACCGCGGGCGCAGACAAGAGTCCGGGCGCAGGCCGAGGCGCCGGGCCAAGACAAAAAGCCCCGGGCGCACCGGGGCTTTTTCTGCAAACCAATCGCCAGGCGAGTTCGAGCGCGTCGGCCTAGGCGCCGACCTTGACCGGCTCGGGAGGCACCGCCGCCTTGCCTTCCGCGTTCGGCTTCCGGATGTCGATGCCGCCCTTGAAAAAGGCGCCATCCTCGATCGAGATACGCTGCGCAGCCACATCGCCGGTGAGCGAACCTTCGCTGCGAATATCTACCCGATCGGATGCCGCCATGTTGCCGCGAACCTTGCCCAATACGACGATTTCGCGGGCGGTGATGTTGGCCGATACCTGACCGTTGCGGCCGACGGTGACGCGGTTGCCGGGCAGGTTGATGGTGCCCTCGATCTTGCCGTCCACGTAGAGCGACTCGGAGCCGGAGACCTCGCCCTTGATCACCAGGCTCTTGCCAATGGTCGCCTGCTCGCCAGCCGCTGCCGTTGTACTCGCACCGGTCGCGGTGCGCGCTGCGGGCTCAAAGGCCGGGGTCGTCGTTGCGGCAGGACGCTGCGGTTCGTTGCTTGGGGTCGGGGTAGAGCTGGCTGGCTGGTTTGGTTTCCACATCTGCTTGGTATTTCCTTTCCTCGCTGAAAACTCTTGTGGTTCGTCACGCCTGGATGAAGCCAGGTGCGTTGCTTGGTCGCTCTCTGCGAGCCGAAATCGTACTTGCCTGTCTGTGGGCGCGCCCGGCTGCCGCTGGACCGGACCAGGTTCACCTGCGCTACAGGCATCTTAAACAGTACACCCGCTAAATTGCACGGGTTGTGCTCAACTTTTCAGGCGCGCGCAACTCAGGAGCCACTCTCCTGCTACTTCCGCGCATAAGGAGCCACGACGGCGTGCCTTTTTCGAGGAAGCTCCAACCATTTGCTGGATCAAGACCGCGGCTTGCGGTTGCGTTTTTGAGACGCGCGGCACCAGCCGCTACCATAGACGCATCCCACGAGGCCGCCGCATGACCGACCGAGAACTGCTCCGCCACATCGAACGTTCGCCCGCGCAGAGAGCCGGCTATAAGCAGCTGGTGCGTGAGTTCGGCCTAGGCGGTGGACGCGAGCGCCGGCTGCTGGTCGAGCACCTTGCGCGGTTGACCGCCTCCGGTCAGCTCACCAAGGTGGACCGGGAACAGTGGGCGATCGCACGCGCGGCGGCTACGCGCGACAACCTGGTAGCGGGGCGGCTCGATCTGCACCGGGACGGCTACGGGTTTGTGCGCGTGACGGCCGCCCGCAGGCGGGGCGAGGCGGGAGGGGCCAGGGCTGCAGAGAGCGCTTCGGAGAGCGGCGATATTTTTATCCCGCTGGCCGAGATCAACGGCGCCATGCAGGGTGACCAGGTGCTGGTCGAGCTGCATGCTCAGAGGGTCGACGGCCGGTCCGAGAACCGCAAGAGCGGCCGGATTCTGCGCGTGCTCACCCGCCGCAATCCGACCATCGTCGGCATCTTCCACTACGCGCGGACCGATCGCCAGCAAGGTCATCAGGTCGTGCCCTTCGACGAGAAGATGACCCAGCCCATCCTGATCCCCTTCGACGAGCCGCTGCCGCAGGCGGTCGCGGCTATTTCCCCGCACCGCGTGCTGGGCGAGCAGGCGGAAGCGGCGACCTTTGCTGATCTCGAAGGGCTGGTGGTGGACGTCGAGGTCACCGAGTGGCCGACCCAGACGCGCGTGCCGCGCGGCCGCGTGGTCGAGGTGCTGGGCCATCCGGATGGCTTTGGCGTGGATGTCGAGATGGTCATCCGCAAACACCAACTGCCGCGCATCTTTCCCGATGCCGTCTTGGAGCAGGCGCGCGAGGTCGCGCATCTCGACCAGGCCATGCTTGTTGGCCGGCGCGACTTTCGCCGGGAGCCCATCGTGACCATCGACGGCGAAACCGCCCGTGACTTCGACGATGCGGTGCTTGTGCAGGAGCACGCCGATGGCAGCTGGGAGCTGGCGGTGCACATCGCCGATGTCTCCGAGTACGTGCGGCCGGGGACCGCGCTTGACCTTGAAGCGCGCCTGCGGGGCAACTCTGTCTACTTTCCTGACCGCGCCATTCCTATGCTGCCGCACGCACTGTCTACGGGCATCTGTTCGCTCAAGCCGGATGAGGATCGCCTGGTCCTTTCATGCTTGATGCGCATCGACGCGCGTGGCGAGGTGCTCAGTTACGAAGTGGTGGAAGGTGTGATCCGTTCGGCGCGCCGGATGACCTACACACAGGTTGCGGCGATGCTCGACGAAGCGGCGCCGCAGAAGGCGGTGCCGGCCGAGTTCGCATCCCTGGCGCCCGGCTTTGAAAAGATGAAGCGGCTGGCGCAGTTGCTGTATGCCAAACGCGAACAACGCGGCTCGATCGACTTCGATCTGCCTGAACCTATTATCGAATTCGACGAGTGGGGCGCGATGAAATCGGTGACGCGCTCGACGCGCAACTGGGCGCACCGGCTGATCGAAGAATTCATGCTGGCGGCCAACGAGTCGGTTGCCTCCTGGCTGGAACCCCTTGCGCCCTGTCTCTATCGCATCCACGAGAAGCCCGACCCGCGCCGGATTCTCGAGTTTGAAGATATCGCCGCAGGCTTCGGCTACTCGCTCGGGATCGGCAATATGCCGGTCAAGCGTTTTGCGATGAAGCAGGACCGCCGCGATGCGCAGCGGTCCAACGAGCGACACGGCCGGGCTAAAAAGTCCACCGGCATGCGATCGATCGATATTCCCGAGGAGGTGCCGGTGACTCCGCGCATGTACCAGAAATTAGCCGCGAAGATAGCCGCCAAACCTGAGGAGCGCATTCTGAGTTACCTGATGCTGCGCTCGCTCAAGCAGGCGCGATACTCGGAGGAAAACGAAGGCCACTTTGCGCTTGCGGCCCCGTGTTACACGCACTTCACCTCGCCCATTCGCCGCTACCCGGACCTAATCGTGCATCGCATCGCGAAGTCGCTGCTGCGCTCGGGCGTAAGTGGTCGCGGCAGCCTGGCCCCGGGCGAACCACATGGCGGCGCGCTCGGAACAAAGCCCTGGCCTGCTTCGCCTCTCGTCACCAAGGCCCGGGCCGCGAATGGGCCCCGCTCGCAGGCAAAGCCCGTGCGGGCGCTTGCAGGAGAGGACTCGCGCGCGGAGTGGGACGCGCTCACCTATCCTGCTCAGGAAAAAGCAGGGAATCCACCCGCCGGCAGCGCGCAGGACCAATCAAACTCTCATTATGTTCCACGTGGAACACTCGCAGAGAATCTGCCGACGCCCCTGCCGCTGAGCGAGTTAGCCGCCATCGCGCAGGAATCAAGCGAGAACGAACGCCGGGCCGCCGCCGCCGAGCGCGAGCTTGTCGAGTGGAAGAAGCTCAAGTTTATGCGCGACAAGGTCGGTGAAGAATTCGATGGCATGATCATGAGCGCGACCAAGTATGGCCTGTTTGTCGAATTAGCCGATTTATTCGTAGAAGGATTGGTTCCCCTCGGCTCGCTCGGCGCGCTCGATGGCGATTACTACATCTACCACGAGACGACGCGGGAGATCATCGGCGAGCACTGGGGCCGCAGATTCCGCATGGGCGAACGCGTGCGCGTGCTGCTCGACAAGGTCGATGCGATCGAAAAGCGCCTGCAGTTTTCGATTGTGCTGAGCGAGCAAGAAGCCGGCGCGCCCAGCCGCTTTCCTAAGCTCGGCAAGAAATCCGCCAGACCCAAGAAGGAAAAGAAGCGCAAGAGCATGCAGGCAAGCGCTTCCCGGCAGCGCATCCCCGCGCCGAAGAAGAGCGGCAAGAAGCCCCGGCGCAAGCACTAGGCTCGCGCGCTCAACACCACCGCGGTGAAAGCGTTGCTGGCCGCGGCAATCGTTGCTTGCACGTCCGCATCGCTGTGCGTCGTGCCCAGAAACGCCGCCTCGTACTGGGAGGGCGGCAGCCACACACCCGCCTCCAACATGGCGCGATGGAAGCGCCCGAAGGCTACCGTGTCGGACCTACTCGCGCTGGTGAAGTCGGTGACCGGCTGCTCGGTAAAGAACCAGGTAAACATGGCGCCGGCCCGATTCGTGACGACCGGCACGCCGAGGAGCGCAGCCTCGGCGGCTACTCCATCTGCCACCGCGGCTGCTACAGATTCAAGCCGCGCGTAAACCTCGGACTTATGCTCGCGGAGGTAGCCGACCGTCGCCAGCCCCGCCGACATCGCCAGAGGATTTCCGCTCAGGGTCCCGGCCTGGTAGACGGGGCCGAGCGGAGCTAACATGCGCATGATCTCGGCGCGTCCACCAAAGACTCCGCACGGCAGCCCTCCGCCGACGATCTTGCCCAGCGTCGTCATGTCCGGGGTGACACCGAACCGCTCCTGCGCACCGCCGTAGGCGACGCGGAATCCTGTCATGACTTCATCGAAGATCAGCAGCGCGCCATACTGCAGGGTCAGTGCGCGCAGCGCTTCCAGATAGCCGGGCGCGGGAAGCACGCAGCCCATGTTCCCCACCACCGGCTCGATCAGGATGCATGCAATCTCCCCGGGCCTCGCCGCGAACGCCTCTTCGACTGCAGAGATATCGTTGTAGGGCAGCGCAAGGGTAAAGTGAGCAATCTCTTCCGGCACCCCGGCCGATCCCGGGATGCCAAAGGTCGCCACCCCTGAACCGGCTTTGACTAACAGTCCATCCGCATGCCCGTGATAGCAGCCTTCAAACTTGATGATGTATTTGCGATCGGTGAACGCGCGCGCCACGCGAATTGCCGACATCGTCGCCTCGGTTCCGGAAGAGACGAAGCGCAGCATTTCGATCGATGGATAGGCTTCGGCCACCAGCGAGGCCAGCTCCGCCTCGGCTGCCGTAGACGCGCCGAAACTCGCACTCCGCTCCGCCGCTGCCTGGATCGCGGCCACCACCGGCGGAAAAGCATGACCGAGGATCATCGGCCCCCAGGAGCCGAAATAATCGAGATAGCGGTTGCCATCCACGTCCCACAGGTAAGCGCCCGCGCCGCGCTCGACAAAAGGCGGAGCTCCGCCCACGGCAAGAAACGCGCGGACCGGCGAATCAACGCCGCCAGGCAAAAGGGTCTGCGCGCGCGCGTGCAGAGCAGCAGAGCGAGTGTGCGAGAGCATGAGCCCAAGTATAGCGGGGCCGCCTGCTGGACTAGGTCTGCGCCGATGGTTCGACATCAGAGGCGGCCGAATACGCCAGATCTTATCCCGTCGTCCGCAGCCCCGCGGAAATGCCGCTGATCGTTCCCGAGATGGCGCGGTTCACCTCTGGCGTGTCTTCGCCGGCGCGCTTGCGTCGCAACAGATCTACCTGCAGCAGCGACAAGGGATCGACGTAGGGGTTGCGCAGCTTGATCGAGCGGGCGAGCACGGAATTGGACTCAAGAAGCTCTCGCTGGTTGGTCACGGCCAGCACGGCGCGGAGGGTCCGCTCGTACTCATCGGTGAATTTCGAGAAGACACGATCGCGCATCGCGGCGTCCGGCAGCAGGGAGGCGTACAGCGAGGCGATCCCCATGTCGGCTTTGGCCAGCGCGAGCTCCACGTTCCGGATCAGGTCAATGAACAATGGAAAACGCTGCATCATCTGGCGAAGCAGCTCCGCGCCGCCCGGCTTCTGAGCGTATTGGCCGAGCGCCCGCCCTACGCCAAACCATGCCGGCACGAGCAGGCGGCTCTGCGTCCAGCCAAAGACCCAGGGAATGGCGCGCAGGTCGGCGAAGGTACGCTTGCCGCTGCGCCTGGTGGGCCGGGAGCCGATCTTGGCGTGTTCGAGCTCTGCCATCGGTGTTGCCGTCTCAAAGAACTGGAAGACCTCGGGGTCATCGAGAATGCTTGCGCGGTAGAAGGCCCCGGCCACGTCCGACATCTCGGAGAGCGCCTGTTCCCACTCCGGCTGCATCACGCCGGAGGGGCCTGAGGCCGCCTCGCCCAACAGCGCATTCGGCCGAGCCAGAGCGTCCAGCGAGGCCGCGATCATCAATTCGAGGTTGCGCTCGGCAAGCACCGTGTCCCCGTACTTCCAGTTGAGCACCTCCCCCTGCTCGGTGATGCGATAGCCGCCATCAAAGGCGCCCACCGGCTGCGCATAGATCGACCGGTGCGTCGGGCCACCGCCACGTCCCACGGTGCCACCGCGCCCGTGGAAGAGCCGCAGCTCGATGCCGGCCTCGCGCGCCACCTCGTGCAACGCACGGTGCGCGCGGAAGATCTCCCACGTGCTGGTCAGCATGCCGCCGTCCTTGTTCGAGTCGGAGTAGCCCAGCATCAGCTCCTGCCTGTTGCCCCAACTGGCCAGCAGCTTGCGGTACTCCGGGTCAGCCCAGAGCTCGCGGCAGATCGCCGGCGCGTTCTGGAGATCTTCAATGGACTCGAAGAGGGGCACAGGCATCAGGCCAGGGTCGCGGCCTTCGCCGGCCACCTTCACGCCGCCGAAGCGCGCCAGCCACAGCACCGCCATCACGTCATCCACTCCGCCCGCGCCGCTGATCACGTACTGTCGAATCGCCTCCGGGCTGCATCCCTGCTTGATCTCGGCGATGGTGCGAAAGGTCTCGAGCACGTCCAGGGTTTGCGGGCTGAAGTTTGCCGGCACCGACTTCGCGCTGTCCTCGCTCCAGCCTGCCGTCTCCTCCAGCGCCTTGCGGTGCAGCCGGGCGTGCTGGCGAATGTCGAGGGTGTGCAGGTGCAGCCCGAAGGTACGCACGAGCAACAACAGGGGGTCGATCAGCGTCTCGGCCAGCCGTCGGCCTTCATTCTGCTGCAAGCTCCGCCGTACCACGCGCAGCTCGTCTACCAGCTCATCCGCACTACAGTAGGCGGGCAGCGCGCTCAGCTGGGACTCGAGAGCTTCCTGATCGCCGCTCGGGCCGGCTGTCTTCTGCAGCCGCGCCTTGATGCAGATCATGTAGCGCCGGTACATCTCGAATTCGAAGTAGGGGCCAAAAGCCTCGGCGCCCTGCGGCTGCAACGTGGCAAAGTAGCCGTTCAGCCGTTCGCGGAACTCCTCGCTCACCGGCACCTGCTGTGCGGACGAGGTAAGCAGGTCGATGACGTGCTGCACCTGCTCACGGTAGAAACCCAGCACCCGCCGGCGGGCGGCGCCAATGGCGGCGCGCGTCACCTCCGGCGTGACAAACGGGTTGCCGTCGCGGTCGCCCCCGATCCACGATCCGAAACCCAGCACCAGGGGCAGCTCGTCTGCCTCCACCTGCAGCCCGTACTCGCTCTCAAGCGCCGCAGCCATTTCGGCATAGAGGGTGGGCAGCGTGGCAAAGATGGAAACATCGTAGTAGTCGAGCCCCATCTTGATCTCGTCTTCGACGGTCGGGCGGCGGCTGCGAACCTCATCGGTCTGCCAGAGCGCGGTCACCTCTGCGGTCAGCTCCGACTGCAAACGGGCCAGCTCTTCATCCGGCACCGGGATGCGATCCAGCTGCTCCAGAAACTCGCCCATGCGCCGACGCTTGAAGAGCACCGAGCGCCGTGCGATCTCGGTCGGATGCGCGGTAAAGACCGGCACGATGAAGATCTCGCCCAGCCGGCGCAGGGCTTCTTCTGCCGGAATGGCTGCCTGCTTCATCGCGTGCAGCGTTCCGCGCAGGGAGCCGCGCTGGCGGCCCGCTGCGCCCGAGAGCTGGGCCGAGGCGCGGCGACGCTTGCGGTGATTGGTCTCGGCAAGATTGGTGAGCTCGAAGTAAAACGCGAAGGCCCGCGAAAGCTGCTCAGCCTCCTTGATCGGCACCTGGCTGACGGCGAGCACCGCGTGTTGCATCAGCTGTTCGGCCTCGTGCGAGTGGACACCCTCCTGGCGGGCTTTGTCCTGCGCGTCCCGGCGACGGATGGCGGCTTGGCGCAGAGCTTCTACCTGCTCATAGAGCGGCTCGCCGGCCTGCTCGCGCAGCACCTCGCCAAGCAGCATGCCGAGCGAGCGCACATCGCGGCGCAGAGGAGCTTCTTTCAGCTCGCCCGTCCGAGCCTCCAGCTCGGCCAGGCGCTGCGACCAGTTTTCAGGCTTCCAGAGCGGCGTCCTCATGCACCGATTATGCACGAGCCATCGACCGGCGACCGCAGCCAACTCGCTCGTCCGGTCCGGGCGGCCCCCGGGTGCTGGATTTCGCGCTCCCTCTGCAACCATGCGCCGAACAAAGTCTTCGCGATCGACCTGGCGGTCTGCCAAAATGCAGAGAAGTCCATTGCTCCTCTAACTTCCATCCTCTCCAGGCGAAGGACACCGATGGCCGTCAACAACCTGATGATCGTACAAGGCGGGGGTCCCACTGCGGTCTTCAATGCAAGCCTGGCCAGCATCGTCAAGGAAGCGCTCCATCAGACGCGCATCGGAAAGATCTTCGGCGCCCGCTCCGGCATGCAAGGACTTGCCAGAGGCGAGGTGCTCGATCTCAGCTACCTGACGCCCGATGCTCTTCTCGCGATCCGCAACAGTCCCGGGGCCGCTCTGGGCTCGTCCCGCTTCAAGCCGGTCGAGCAGGACCTGGAGCAGTGTGTCCGCCTCCTGCGCCGCATCAACATCGATCAACTGATCTTTATGGGCGGCAACGGCACCATGCGCGGCGCCCAGATCGTTCGTGAGTTCTGCCGCGCCTCCAACTTTGACACGCAGGTGATCGGCGTGCCCAAGACGGTCGACAACGACCTGGCGGGCACCGATCGCTGCCCCGGCTTCGCCAGTGCGGCGCGTTTCGTCGCGCAATCCACAATCGATCTGGGCATGGATATCCGCTCGCTTCCGGCGCCGGTGTCCATCTTCGAGACCCTGGGTCGGGACGGGGGCTGGCTGGCTGCAAGCTCGACGCTGGCCAGGCGAGATCCCGACGATGCCCCCCACCTGGTCTATGTGCCGGAAGTCCCATTCTCCCGGGAGACCTTCCTTGCCGATCTCGAGAACGTGGTAAGCCGGCTCGGCTGGGCGGTGGTCGTGGTCTCGGAAGGCATTACCTATGCCGACGGCACGCCCGTCTTCGAACAGGCCATCCCTGCCGGAAAGAACGGGCCCATCCGTCCCTTGATCGGGGGGGTCGCGCAGTATTTGTCAGGCGTAGTCGCGGAAAGCCTGGGAATCCGCTGCCGCAGTGAAAAGCCGGGCCTGCTCGGCAGGTCGTCGATGACCTTTCTCTCTGTGCAGGATCGTATGGATGCCGAGGCAGTGGGGCGCGGCGCCGTGCGCGCCCTGCTGCAGGGGGAGACCGACCAGATGGTGACCCTGAACTCGCTCGAGGATCCGGCCCTGGCCGCTACCGGATTGGTCCCGCTGGCTGCCGTCGCCGGGCTCCGGCGCACCCTGCCGGCGGACTGGCTCTCCGGCGACCCTCTCGCCGTCACCGGCGCCTTCCGTGCCTACGCCTGGCCGCTGGTCGGCGATCTGAGCCGCCACCCGCTGCCGCTCAGCGCCGCCGGCCCGTGCGTCGCCATTCCGGAGGAAAGCAGCCTCAGCTGAGCGCGCCCTGCTCTTCAAGCTGCAGCATCAGCTCCTCCCACTCTGCGGTGAGCGAGGCGTGCTGCTCACGCAGATTCCCCAGGGCGGCAGAGAGCCGCTGGGTCTCCTCCCCGCTCACATAGCTGCCGAGCGAACCCTCGGTGACCGCGATGGCGGACTCGCAGCGCGGGATCTCTTCCTCGACGAAGCTTAGCCGCTCCTGCATCTGCTTGAGCTTGATCGGGTTGAGCTTTCGAGCTTTCGCCGCGGCCCCGTTGACCAAGCCCGCGGGCGGCGCTTCTGCGCGCTGGACCGCGGCCGGCGCGGCGCCTCGGTCCACGGCGGTCGAGACCCTCGACCCGTTTGCTGCAGCCGCCGGGCTCACCGCGGATTTTCGATACAGATAGTCTTCATAGTTCCCGGGATACACATGCACGTGCCCGCTCTCGACCTCGAAGACGCGCGTCGCCGCCGCATCGATAAAGTACCGGTCATGCGAGACGAAAATCACCGTCCCCGAGAACTTCCGGACCGCATCGAGCAGCACCTCCTTGGCCCGCAGATCCAGGTGATTGGTCGGCTCATCGAGCAAGAGAAAATTGGCCGGACTTACCAGGATCCTGGCCAGCGCATACCGGTTCCGCTCGCCGCCCGAGAGCACCCCGAGCGGCTTGAAGACATCATCGCCGGAAAAAAGAAAGCAGCCCAACAGCCCGCGCAACTCCGCGTCCGCGACGCGCGGCGCAATCGCCGAGATATCCTCGAGCATCCGCTTGGCCGGATCCAGCACCTTGTACTGGTCCTGGGCGAAGTACTCCGCCACCACGTTGTGGCCCAGCTGCAGAGTGCCCGCGCTTGGCGCTTCCTCGCCGCTCAGCATCCGCACCAGCGTCGATTTGCCCGCGCCGTTTGCGCCCACCAGCGCGATCCGGTCCCCGCGCTCGATCGTAAAATCGACGCCGCTTAGCACCTGCTTGGTTCCATAGGCCTTGCGCACCCCCTTCACATCCACAACCGTTCGCCCGGACAGCGGCGGCTGGGGGAAGGTGAAATGGATCGCCTGCTCCTCATCGGGGATCACAATCCGCTCGATCTTTTCGAGCTCCTTGATGCGGCTCTGCACTTGCTTGGCCTTGGTCGCCTGGGCGCGGAAGCGATTGATGAAGGCCTCAAGATCCTCGATGCGATCGCGCTGGTTCTTGTACGCGGCCTCTAACTGCGTGCGGCGGTCTTCCCGCTGCTGCAGGTACTTGGCATAGTTGCCGGTGTAGCTGTGCAGCGCCTTGTTCCACACCTCGACGATCTTGCCCACCGTCGTATCGATAAAGTAGCGATCGTGGGAGATGAGAATGAAGCCGTTCGGATAGGAGCGCAGATAATCTTCGAGCCAGTTGCGTGTCTCGAGGTCAAGATGGTTGGTCGGCTCATCGAGCAACAACAGATCCGGCTTGGCCAGCAGCAGCTTGGCTAGGGCGATGCGCATCTGCCAGCCGCCGGAGAACTCCTCGGTGCGACGCGTCCAGTCTGCCTTCGAAAAACCCAGCCCGCCCAGCACCGCGCCCACCTGCGCGTCCAATGCGTAACCGTCGCCGGCATGAAAGCGCGCATCGATCTTTGCATAACGCTCAGCCACGGTTGCGTATTCCGAGCTCTCCGGGTCCAGGGTTCCGAGCGCGACCGATAGCGTCTCGAGCTCGACCTCGAGTCCGCGCAGCTCATCGAAGACCGACAGGCACTCGTCAAAGACGCTGCGTCCTGAGAGCGAGAGGCCATCCTGCGGCAGGTAGCCGATGCTCATGCCGCGGGTACGCTGCACGCTGCCGTAGTCGAGCGTGTCCAGGCCGGCCAGGATCTTCATCAGGGTCGATTTGCCGGTTCCGTTCGCGCCCACAAGCGCCGTCCGCTCGCTCGGCGTGATCAGCCAGTTGGCGTGCTCGAAGAGAAGTTTATGGCCGAATCGTTTGCCGGCGTTGGCAAGCTGCAACATGGAACTAGTGTAACGACTCCGGGGCTTCGCCTTTTGCCAGTGGCTGCGGCGGCTCGTGGAAGAGCAAACGATAGGCGTCCGGCACCACGTACAGCAGGGCATTGATCAGGATGAGCGCGAGCGCGAGCGCCGGGTGGAGGTAGGCCGCCGGCACGGCCACTGCATAGAGTGCGAGCGCCAGCCAGTTGCGCCGGTTGGCCAGCCGCCGCGCCTGCTGAAGCTCGAGGTCGTCGGCGTCGATCTGGCGTGCGACCCGATGCTCAAAGAGCGTGAAGGCGCAGGCCACCAGCACAAAATTGAACGCGTAGATGGCAGTCGAAAAGCGCGCCATCCGCGTCTCTGCCAGGTACTCGGTGAAGAAGGGAATCAGCGAGACGAGAAAAAGCAGCAGCAGATTGGTGTACAGAATGATCGAGTCGGCGTGGCGGATGTAAAGCAGCAGGTGGTGATGGTTCACCCAGACAAGCGCCACGATCAGGTAGCTGAGCGCATAGCTGACCAGCACCGGCCACAACCCGAGGACCGCAGACAGCGTTGCCTGGTGCGGCACCTTGAGCTCCAGCACCATGATGGTGATGATGATTGCAATCACCCCGTCCGAGAACGCGCTCAGCCGCTCCGGACCGGGCTTCTTGCGGCTCACTTCTTTTTCTTCCTGGAAGCCTCGGCCGCCATGCGCGGCACGACCTTGCCGCCAGGCTTCTCCGCGGACTTGGGCGCGCTGCCCAGGCCTGAACGTACCAGCGCCTTCCAGTCCCGCTCGGTCTGGTCTGCATAGCGGATCGCAAACTCGGCGAGCGCTTCGCTGAGGATGCGTCCCTTGCCCACGTAGCCTGCGAGCACCGCGGCATCGCCGGAGCGCGCGTGTCCCCGCCCCAGCAGCTCCCCGCAGATGCGCGCATAGGCACCGAGACCGGCGCCATGCAGGTCTTCGACTTCGATCGAAGCCTTGTGGTCGTTGAGCTGGCGGACGAGATAGG
>CAZZYH010000026.1:0-2997 GCA_964658225.1 Vulcanimicrobiota bacterium
AACCTACAACCCTTCGGTTAACAGCCGAATGCTCTGCCATTGAGCTACTCAGGAACGTGGAGGCGGGAGGCTTCCGCCTGTTCAGTTTTAACAAAAACAGCTGGTCGCGTCAAAAGCAGAGCAGGCCGGTCTGCAGCGATGGGTGGCTGGCCCGGGCGCTGCCCCGTAGCCGCGTTGCGTCAGCAAAGCGGGCCTCGTTCAGGTGCTCAGCAGCGCGCCTCGCTGGGCCAGGATCGCCTCGGCAGCGCGTCGTCCGGAGGCGAGCGCTCCTTGCTGCGAAGGCTGCTCCTGGGCGTCGGAGCAGATGTAGACGTTGTCGGCCAGGCGCGGAGAGCTGGCCTCCCACTGCGAGCTGCGAGCCAGCGGCAGAGCATAGCGGATCGGGTAGCCGGCGAGCAGCCGCCATTGCTCTACTTCGGCGCCAAACCAGAGCGTGGCTTGCTCGCGCACCAGTCCATCGAGCACGCTCATCTGTTCATCGTCGGCTGGCCCGACACCCACGCAGCTAACTGCGATTAACTCCTGCCCGGGCGGCGCGTAGCGGTTTGAGACCTGGCTCATGACGGCGAGATTGTTGATCGGGCCTGCACCCGGGCCTTCGCCATTCAATACCAGGATCGGCCCCAGGACGGGGCTCTTGGAGGACGTGTAGTAGAGCGTTGTGGTCGAGTTCCAGTCGCGCGTCTCGCGGGCCTGCGCGCGCTTGGGGCTGAGTATCTCGTTGAGCAGAGGACGCTGCTCGTGCTCGGCTACAGCGACAACCACGTGCTTGGCCTCGATGGTGCGGCCGCCGGGCAGGGCGACGGCGAAGCGCTGCGCGCGGCGCGTCAGGCCGCTCACGCGCACCCCTGTCTCGAGCGTGCCCGGCCTGAGCCGCGCAGCCAGCTGCTGGGGAATCTTTTCCATGCCTTCGAGCGGCACTGCAACCGCGCCGGCAGAGAACATGCGGAAGAGATATTGAAAGTAGCGGCTGGAGGTGATCAGCTCCTGCTCCAGGAAGATGCCGCCGAAGAAGGGCGAGAAGAAGCGCTCGATCATGCGCGGCGAAAAACCGAACTTGCGCAGGTAGGCATAGGTTGGCATGTCCGGTCGCTTGAAGATCTCGCTCGGCTCGCCGGCGCGCACGCGCGTGCGCAGAGCGGCCACGCGCAGCTTGTCAGCAAGCGGAACGATATCGTCGAAGAGAAACTTCAGGGCGGCGCGCGGCTCGCGCCAGGGGTCGGCAAAACGATGAAAGCGACCGCCATGCCAGACGAGCGCGCCGGGCAGCAGGCGGCGCAGCTTGAGCGAACGATAGTGCAAGGCGCTGCGCGCTTCAGGGTAAGCCATCAGCATGACCTGGAAGCCGCGGTCGAGCCGGAAGCCGTCCACCACGTCGGTGCGCATGCGGCCACCCGGTGCGTCGGCTGCCTCAAGCAGCAACACGTCCAGGCCCGCGCGCTCCAGCAGCCCGGCGCAACGCAGGCCGGCCAGCCCAGCGCCGATAATCGCTACATCCTTTTCCACTTACCTCTCCCGCGGCCTGGTAGCCGCTCCGTTCCTTGCTCTTCGATACATAGGGGATCGTTCGAGTTTTCCGCCGCGGCGCGTCCTCGCAGTATAGTCCGCAGATGCATACCAGAGCGCCTGCCCGGGCGCCTGGGCAGGCACCTCGCCGGACGGGTGCGGCTGCAGACCTTGCGCGAGGGCTTGGGGATTGTGCTCGAACCTAGTACGAGGCCTTGGCTAGATCGCGAATGGCCAGTTCGGCACGGGCGCGCAGGGCAGCGCGCTCCTCGGGCTTCTTTCGGCGCAGTGTGTTGTAGGGCATGAACATGCGCGGATTGCTGCTGAGCATCTCGGCGTGTCGCTCAAGAAAGCTCCAGTAGAGGGCCGTGAACGGGCACGAGCCTGCGCCCAGCGCTTTCTTCGGATCGTACTGGCACTTGCCGCAGTAGTCGCTCATGCGGTTGATGTACGCAGCGCCGCTGACGTAGGGCTTGGTCGCGGTGACGCCGCCATCGCCAAAGGTGCCCATGCCCAGCACATTCGGCTCAACGACCCAGTCATAGGCATCGATATAGGCGATCCAGAACCAGTCCGTCAGCTCGCGTGGAGAGTAGCCGCAGAGCGTGGCCAGGTTGCACAACACCATCAGCCGCGTGATGTGGTGCGACCAGCCGTCCTGCACGACCTGCCGGATGACCGTGTCGAGGCAGTTCAGCCCTGAGGGCACGCCCCAGTAGGCGGCCGGCAAGGGCAGCGCGGCGCCGAGCGCGGAGGGCCTGGCGCCTGGCTCCGGCGGCGGCTCGGGCTGCGGGTCCGAAGCAGCCGCAGCCTTCACCTTGGCTTGCGCGCGTGGCTTTGGGCGGGCCGGCTCGGGCACAGCGGAAACCTTGCGATAGCCATCGGTGACGCGGTGCACGTGGCGCATAAATTCGCGCCAGCCAAGAATCTGCCGGATGAAGCCTTCGGCGCTGGCGAGCGGGATTTTGCCCGCGCGCGCGTGCTGCTCGACATCGGCGATCACGCGCGCCGGCAGCAGGCGGCTTATGTTGATCAGTGCCGAGAGCTTGCTGTGGAACATCTCCGGCTCGGCGGTCGCCATCGCGTCTTCGTAAGGGCCAAAGGCTGGCAGCAACTGCGTCAAGGCGAACTGCCAGCAGCTTTCGACCTCGGTCAGCGCGATGGGTAGGTCGAAGCCCTCGGTTGTGCCAAAGTGCTGAGGGAAGAGCCTGTCCACAGCCTCGATTGCTTCCGCCGTGATCGCATCGGGCGCAAAGCCGGGGCGGGCCGGGACAGGCGGCTGGCCGCGATAGGGCTTGCGGTTTTCTTCGTCGAACGAGTAGCGGCCGCCGAGCGGCTCCGCCGTGCCGCCTGCTTTGGCCGGCTCCATGAGGATGCCGGTCTGGTTGCGCATGGCGCGGTAAAAGCGATCCATCAGGTAGCGCTTCTGCACGCCCGGCTGGGCGCTACCGCCGTATACCTTATCGAAGTCCGCGTTGGTGCTGAGCCAGG